>JAFGNH010000080.1 GCA_016927115.1 Anaerolineales bacterium
CGGACCTATGTGTCCGCCCTGCCATCGCATGGTGTGATTCTCTCCATTTGGAGAAGGGTCGACACGTGGGTCGACCCCTACGTGAATCACTTTTATAGTCACATACATCCGGATCCGGTGTGTAAATTCAATGTCTATCCTGAACAGGGGGTTCCCTGACCCAACAAACCAAAAGGAGCTGCCCATTCAGGACAGCCCCATTCCGGTTTCTGATCTCTGTCTGCTGTACAGCGTCCCGGAATGCGTCAGCCACGCTGATGCATCCCAACGCTGTATTATCGATCCACGCTGGTATGGATCTGTTCGCGCATGTACAGCGGGAGGTAGTACAGTCCGCCGGCATTCTTGCCGGAGGAGCCGGAGCCTTTCCAGCCGCCGAACGGCTGGTAGCCGGGCCATGCGCCTGTGGTGGCACCCTGCGGCCGGTTGGCATAGTTCACGCCGGCCTCGATATGGTCGAAGAACCAGGCGGTTTCCACCTCGCTTCCGTAGAAACCGGAGGTCAAGCCGTAGTCGACATCGTTCGCCAGCGCCATCGCTTCCTGCAGCGAATCAACAGGGTGGACCATGGCGATCGGGAGGAACATCTCGTGTTTCCACAGCCGGTGGCCCAGCGGTACATCCGCCACCAGGGTAGGCCGGCAGAAGAAACCTTCCGCCAACGGGCCTTCGGCAACAATCTTCCCGCCGGTGAGAATCGTGCCGGCTTCATGCAGTTCCTCATTGAAGTCGACATAGTCACGGAATGCTGAGCGGTTGGTCACCGGCCCCATGAAGGTATCCCGTTCGGTAGGATCGCCGATTTTCAGCGCTTCTGTGTTCTGTACCAGCTTCCGCACGAATTCCTCATACACGGGGCGTTCGACGAAAATCCGGGAATTGGCGGAACATTTCTGCCCCTGCAGGCCGAATGCCGAGCGGACAATGCCGGAGGCGGCGTCCTCAAGGTTCGCATGGCGGGAGACGATCGAGGGATTCTTCCCGCCCATCTCCAGGATGGTTGGCCGCGGAAACTTGCCCCGGGCGAAGCTGCGGTAGATGTGCATCCCGACATCGTAGGAGCCAGTGAAGGTGATACCTGCGGTAAGCTCGCTGGTGATCAGCGCTTCCCCGACCGTGCTCCCGGGCCCGGTAACTGTGTTCATCACGCCGGATGGGAAACCGGCATCACGGAAGACCTCGGCCAGCATCCGTGTTGTCCAGGGTGTGTCGGAAGCAGGTTTGATCACCACAGTGTTTCCGGCGCAGAGTGCTGCGCCGAAGGGGCCTGTGGTGAGGGCGGCCGGGAAGTTGAAGGGGCTGATCACAACCCAGACGCCGTATGGTTTGAGGGTTGAGATATTTTCGATATTGAATCCGGGCAGCGGATCTTTTCCCATCTCCACCACATAGCCGTCGTTCTTCTCCATCTGGTCGCAGGCATAGCGGATCAGGGCGGCAGACTCGGCGATATCACCAAGTGCTTCCATGCGGTTCTTGCCGACCTCGAGAGAGATCACAGCTGCGAAAGTGTAGATGCGTTCGTCGATCAAGCCGGCGGCCTTTCGCAGCAGGGCGATGCGTTCCTGCCAGGGCAGACGGCTCCAAACCGGGAAAGCTTTCTGAGCGCTTTCCAGTGCGAGATTGGCGTTTTCGGCAGTCCCTTTCTGGAAGTGGCCGAGCAGCCAGTTCTGGTTGATCGGGGAGCGCTTTTCAAACGTTTCGTTGGAAACATGGTCCTGGCCGTTGATAAAGTGGCCGTAGGTGAGTCCGAGGCCGGATTTGACTTCCAACAGCGCTTTTTCAAAGCTTGTGTGCAGGCTTTCCGGCGGATCGAACATGGTCGCGTAAGTGAGTTCGAATTTTTCTGAAGTCATAGCCTCTCCTAATAAATTTTAATAAACCAGAACAGGGTTCCAGCAATATCCGGGAGGATTGTAGTTGTAAAGCATTATTCTTAATTCATAGAATGTGTACCTTTTTTATAGTATAACCGCTTCCGGCTTAGTCCTGATGCCGCTTTGTGTATGATGGCGGATTCGATGATGAAGATATCTACGGAAGTGTCCGGGAAATAATGAGTCGTTTGTGATTCATGGGGAAGACCTCATAAAGTAGTGGATAGAGCAGATCTTCTGTATGATAGGGAGGTGAGTGAACCAGGAAATGAGTTTTCGTTGGAACCACAGATACCGCTTATCAGGGCAAACAGCCTTCAAACAATCCGGCAGCAAATCTTCTGAACAGTAAAGAGTGGTTCTTCTGGTGGGATCAAGCTTCAGATCGGCGTAATACTTCGAATGGGGTGTATCATGGCGAAACAAAGGTATGTTTGTCTGCTGATCAGTCTGTCCATGCTGCTTTCCGGCTGCAGCTCCTCTGGCGTTTCAGATCAGGAACAGCAGATTTATGATCTGACTGCGGAGGACTGGCAGAGAATCGAAGAACAGGAATCCCTTGTCCTGGATCTGCTGAACAGTAACTATGGCGAGGTTGCTTTTGAGCATGGCCCGGGCGACCTGGAATACATCCAACGAATACTGGATGACAGCCTTTTAGATCCTGACCAGACCTATGAACTGCAAAGTCTGGGCATTGTATTTGGCCAGGTGCTGGCCTCTCAAACAGGGTTCGAATGGATCATAGTTGATGATGAATACGGCAGGGATCCGGCTCTTATTTTGGAGGATACTTCCATCCTGTTATTCCCCCTGACAATGATTTCCAAACGAGTTGAGCAGGGTGAGGAAGTCGATGTACTCGCTCTGTATAACCGGACACTGGAACAGGTGGAAGAGCTTTATGAATCTGCGGAATAGAGGGGATCGGAACCGCTGGTGCGGTGCTCACGTTCCGGGGAATCCCTGCTGGAGAGGGTGCACTAATCAGGAGACCCGGTCTGGAGACTGAAGGAGGTTTCAATTACTCATTACCTTCGGTCTCCAGACCGGGTCTCCTGATTACAGAACCCTTATCCCCACTCGCCGCGGTTGGGTTCGCGTTGTATACTCGAGTGGATTACACAGCAGGGAAGGCAGGATGAGCTGGGTTTCCAATCAGATATTCGCAGCAGGAGGCACCGCCGTCCCGGATACCTGGAAGCAGTTCCAGGCCGAGACCGGGATCACGACTGTGGTGCATCTAAATCCCGGCTCACCATCCGTATTCCAGGGGCCGCTCCCGGCCAGGTATCTGTGGCTGGACATCGCCGATGAAAACGGGGCGGACAACGAAACCCGCTATCTGGCGGCAAAGTTTGTGCTTGAGGCGGTGTACGCCGGTGATAGCATACTGCTGCATGCCACACCGGGACGGCACCGCACACGCTGGATTTTTGTGGCGTATCTGATCCTGTCCGGCCGGAAAACGCTCACCGCCGTGCGCCTGGCGGAACAGCTTCCCTGGCTGGCGCCGTATCATACAGATCTGCAGCGCTGGGAATTGTTTGCCGAGTGGATTCACCATTCCGAACCAGGAGGGTTGGATGCTATTTGAAAGAACGATTTACCTGGGAATCGACCCGGCTTCCGGAAGACGGAAATCCGCGCTGGCGGCTATCGACAGCGATATGCATCTTGTCCGCATCGAGCGAGGCTCTCTGTCGTCTGTGCTGGCAGCGGTCGCAGGTATGAATGCTGCCGTCGTGGCACTGACGTCACCCCAGAATACCAATAAGGGATTGATGGAACGCGCGCATATCCGCTACCTGCACCAGCTGAACCCAGAAGGTTCGCAGTTTTCGAAATGGCGGGTCGGCGAGTATGAACTGCTGCGCAGGAACCTGAGGTTGAAAGCTGCACCGAAAGCTTCCAGGGAACCTCCTGCCGTAGTGCAGAACGGCTTCAAGATTTACCAGAAGCTGCGAGAAATGGGATATAGTGCCTTTGAACCCGGGAGTGTGTCCGGGGAGCGGGCCTACCTTGAAGTGCCTGAGCAGGCAGCGTTTGCAGCGATGCTGTCTGTCCGCCCCTACCGGGCCAATACTCTCGAAGGACGGCTGCAGCGTCAGCTGGCGTTGTATATGGCCGGCATCGATCTAGAGAATCCCATGCTGGTGCTGGAGGAAATCACAAGGCACAAGCTTCTGACCGGCACACTCAATCTCGATAACCTGCTGGAGCCTTCTGTACTTGCTGCGCTCGCAGCGGCGTACACCGCCTGCCTGGTTGGAGAACAACCAGCTCGCATTTCACAGGTCGGCGATCCGGAAGACGGCCTGATCACGCTGCCGGCGGAAACTCTGCTTCCGGAGTACCGGTAACAGGAAGGACCTGCCATTTCATGGAAAAACACAAACTTCCTGTATCTACTCATACCGCCCGAACAGAGGGAACGAATTCCCGGGTGACCGTGCAGGCTGTCCGCGGTGTGAATGGGACGCTGGCCTATCGCCAGTACCGGGCAGGTATCATTGATGATTCCATCGTGCTTCTGCATGGCCTGGGATCGGCTGGTGTTGACTGGAGCCTGCAGACTGCTGAACTGGTCCACCGCTATCGAGTGATTACCATTGACCTGCCAGGCCACGGCGAGTCGCCGCCTTCAAATCACAGATCCAGTATCCCGGAACTGAGCAGGCAGGTTTTGCAGACACTAGACGGGCTGCATACGAAACCCTGTATCCTGGTGGGCCATTCGCTTGGAGGAATCACCGCGCTTCAGATGGTGCTGGATCAGCCCGACCGTTTCAGGGCGCTCGTGCTGGTCAATGCAGTTCCCCATATGAGTGTTTCCCGACACAGCATCCGCCAGGGCATGGGCAGGCTGCCGGATGTGCTGCTGGGGCGGATGGATATGTTGGCCGGGTTTGTGGCTGCTGAACATTTCCCTCATCCCGGGCAGGACCTTCTGCGGCGCCTGGCAGTACGAAGAATTGGATCGGTAGAACGGCAAACGTACCTGCACATGATGACGGCCATCCTCCGTTTTGACGTGCGCGGGCAGCTTGGCCGGATTTCGAAACCTGTGCTGGTTGTCTCCGGCACGGATGATCGTGTGTTCTCCAGTTCCGACAAGCAGGTCCTGGCAGAAAAATTGCCTGATGTTACCTGGGTTGAAATGGAAGAATCCGGTCATGCCTGCCCGCAGGATTCACCCGTAAGGTTCAACCGGATATTGTGGTCCTTCCTGGATCAGCTCGATTCGCCGGAGGAAACAGAAACCAGCGAGTACAATTAATAGAGGCAGTACGGGGAACAACCGGGTAAAATTTGTGAAGGTAGAACGCAGAAAGAGGTAGGAGACACTTAACGGTCCGGGTTTGGGGCTGACTCTTCTGGTATTGGGTCGGATGTGTATACCGCAGCGGCGTTATCCGGATCTGGTTTCAAATGTGTGGACAAAGCGGCCTGTCCGCAGCCGGTGAAGCGGGCAGCTTTTATGGAGCAGGTGCTGGTAAACAGCATGGCTGGAACCATTGGTGGAGGTTTGATCCTGTTCTGTTATCTGAACAGGCATTGTAAGAGCGGAGAGCTGTGCAGCTTTCCTGATAGATCGGAGTGATGGAAAGGAGTCATCATGGCACTTTATCTGGATTCAGCGTTTGTGGAAGAAGCCCGGGAAGCTTTTACTCTGCATTTTGTGTCGGGTATTACAACCAATCCAGCGCTGCTGGCACAAGCAGAGAAACCGTTCGAGGAAGTCATTTACGAACTGAGCAGGATTTCATCCGGCCGGGTGTATTACCAGTTGACCGGTGGAACGATCGAGGAAAAGCGGGAGGAAGCGGACAGGATGATCTCGTTAAGCCCGCTTATGATCGGCCTGAAAATTCCGTGCTCGACAGAGAACCTGTCTCTGGCTGCTGATTTTATCAAGGCCGGTGTGGAAGTGGGAATCACAGCTGTCTACAGCCCGGCTCAGGTATACCTGGCCTGCCAAATCGGCGCACAGATAGTGCTGCCGTATGTAAACCGAAGCACACGGCTGTTGGGGGATGGCCTGGCGCTTGTGAAAGAGATGCGGACTGTGATCGATGCCTGCGGAAGCCGCACGCAGATTCTGGCCGCCAGTATCAAGTCGCCCCGTGAAGCCTGGCAGACAGCTGCTGCCGGGGCACACCATCTCACACTCCCGCTTGATGTAATCCACCAGATGGGAGATCATTTCCTTTCGGATCAGGCTGTTGAGGAGTTTACCCGGGCGCTTGAGGGCTCAGAGGGATAAGCGGGGACAGCTGTTTTTTCTGTTCATGTGGGATGCTGCTGGCGATCGGCCCGGAGCTTATTAAAAAGGACTGGCTGCCAGAATGGAGAAAGCCCACCACACAGGTTTCTTTTTGTGGTATTATCCTCCGGCGATTTAAACTGCCAGTCGATTGTTTGATACTGCAGGATACAGTAAAAAACCATACCGGAGGAAGCAGGTGGCTTCAAGGCGGAGTTTCAGGGTTCAGGCACTTTTAGAGCTCGATAAAACCAAAGATATTGATCCGACTGTAAGCCGCTTTTTCCGCCGGAATTTTATAGCCAATGCACTGGATCTTACCTTCTTCTCCTTTGGCGAAAGTCTGGCCAATCCACGAACGATCCTGCCTGTTTTCGCCAGCACACTTACCACATCACCTTTCCTCATCGGATTGATCCCGATTCTGAATGACGTTGGCTGGTCGCTGCCCCAGATCTTCTTTTCGCGCTTCTCTGCGCGGTTGAAGCGTAAACTTCCTACTGTGCTTGCCCTGGGGGTTCTGGAAAGACTTCCGTTTTTACTTTTCGGACTGCTTGCCCTCCAGGTTATGGTGCTGCCGGCAAATACTGCGGTGATTCTGCTGCTTCTGGCAGTATCGCTCCGGTCTTTCTCCGCGGGTGCTGTCGGTTTACCCTGGCAGGAGATGATTGCGAATATTATTCCAGCCGGACGGCGGGGATCGTTTTTTGGCACAGGATTTCTTCTGGGACAGATCGCAGGGATCGCCGGCTCCGGAATTGTGGCTTATCTTCTGGCTGAAAAGGCATACCCGGAAGGGTATGCCATCAGTTTTTTTGCGGCATTTGGCGCAATGATCGTATCGTGGTTCCTGATGTGCCTGACAAAGGAGCCTGACCAGGCTTCTACAAACAGGGGGTTTCCCCAGGATCAAAAATACGGCTTGCAGGGTGCGGTTGCTATCCTGAAAGAGAATCAGAATTTCCGACGATACCTGATCAGCCGCGGCCTGTTTGTTATCGGCTTTATGGCAATGGCGTACCTTGCTGTGTACGCTGTCCAGTCGTTTCATCTTTCGGAAGAGTATGCCGCCATCTTCAGTGGTGTGATGCTCGGAGGAGCCTTGATCGGTAATATTGCCGGGGCTGCACTGAGTGACCGGCATGGCAGTAAAACAGCACTTCTCCTCGCTACAGTAATCTGGGCGGCCGCTCTGGTTGTTGCCCTGCTGGCTGCGTCATGGGAAGTATTTCTTCTTGTATTTTTCCTGCTGGGGATGAGCAACAGCGCCAATACTGTGGGGGATCTCAGTATTGCGATGGATTTCAGCACCGGTGCCGACAGGCCGGTCTATGTTGGAACTGCACGCAGCATGGCCGGATTTATCACTCTCCCCACACCATTTGTGGCCGGCTTGCTGATTCGCGCTGGTGGCTACTCACTGATGATGGGGGTGGCGCTGGTGTTTGTGCTGCTTTCGATGTTTGTCCTGTGGCGTTTTGTGCGTGAACCCAGGCAGGCATAATCCAGCTTTCCATCCGGATCGAATTTTACATTGTCGGAACACAGCCTTCATACTTTCTGAACAAGTTAACCATACACTGCTTCCATAAGAGCGGTTGGTATTCCGCAAGGTGGGGAGGGCGGCCTGTATGGTTCTCATGGCTGACAGACCAGCAAGAATAAAACACCCTGAATTCGTGACCGTATTACGTTTTGCTGTGGTTGGGGCAGCTGGAACGATTGTAGATCTTTTGCTGCTGGCGCTGCTGACAACACACACGAGCCTGCCTATGTGGGTGGCAAACATGGTTTCCTATTCCAGTGGAATCATTCTGAATTATCAATTGAACCGGCATTGGACGTTCCGGCAGGGAGCCTGCGAGGGGGTTGGGCGCAAGTTCCTGCAGTTTTCAACGATCAGCCTGGCTGGAATGGTTTTGAATACCCTTATTCTGTCAGGATTCGAACCGGTCTTCGCGAGGCTGGGAATCGGTGATTGGAACTGCCTGCCGGCAAAGGTCACAGCGACGGGTATTGTGTTTTTCTGGAACTATGTTCTTAACAGGTTGTGGACATTCCGCGACGGGAATCCGGCTTGAGGGCAGGAGGCTTCTTCATGGATCCGGTTCCAGTATGCTGCGGTATCCGGCAGGCACGCAGTTCCATACAATGAGAATCAGGAATGCTTTGGGCAGCGGACAAGACCGGAGTCTGACCACTGGTGAGGAGAGAAATTTGGGTATAGATGGAACAGCGGCGGAGAGTACGTTATCTGCCAATTCGATAGATGCTTTCCTTCGCAGACGCTGGCTGGGGATCCCGCGTGCTGTGATCTTTCTGGCCGGGATAGTGTTCTTCGCAGCGCTGCTGCGTTTTGTGAACCTGGAAGCAGTGGGCGATGGCAACCTGTATTATGCCGCTGCGGTAAAAAGTATGCTGGTTTCCTGGGAGAATTTCTTTTTTGCAGCTGCAGAGCCGGGAGGATCCGTGACGGTGGATAAACCGCCGCTGGGATTGTGGATCCAGGCGATTTCAGCAGCCCTGTTCGGGGTGAACACCTTTGGATTGATGCTTCCCCAGATTCTGGCTGGATTGGGTTCTGTAGTGCTGATGTTTTTCCTTGTGCGCCGCTGGTCTGGTGAGAGCGCCGGACTTCTGGCGGCATTTATCCTGGCGGTGACTCCGGTCTCAGTGGCCGTTGAGCGCAACAATACCATGGATGCGCAGCTGATTTTTACACTGCTGCTGGCAGTTTGGATGTTTATCCTGGCGGTTGAACGCCATCCCCGCTGGCTGCTGCTGGGCGGGTTGTTTATCGGCCTGGCTTTCAATATCAAGATGCTGCAGGCGTATCTCCCGGTACCGTTCCTGTTTGTTTATTATTTTCTGGCTAGCCGAGAGCGCTGGCTGCGCCGCCTGCTGTATCTGCTGCTCACAGCACTGATACTAATCGTGGTCTCGTTCTCATGGGTGGTGGTGGTAGACAGCATTCCCGAAGCGAACAGGCCCTACATCGGCAGCAGCGAGAATAATACGGTAATGGAACTGATTTTTGGCCATAATGGCCTGAACCGCCTGTTCGGCCGCCGCGGTGCAGATTCGCTGCTGACTTCGCTGACCGGATCGGATTCAGACGGAGCACAGATCCCGCAGCAGGCACCGGCAGACAGGCCTGCCCTGAATAACACCCCCCTGCCGGGAGGGGACAGAATCCCGCGCGATACTATTACTGGTCAGGATCAGACGGGTTTTCGCCCTCCACAGGGGCAGGCACAACAGCAGGGAGAAACGATATTTCCGCCATCAGCTGCGATGGCTGCAGGAAGTCCTGATAGCCGGCTAGGCAGCAGCGAAATTGGTGAGCCGGGTTTGGGCCGTCTGTTCACACCCCCACTGGCGAATGAAATCAGCTGGTTGCTGCCGCTCGGGTTGGTCTTGCTGCTCGTGCTGATGGTTTCTTCACCACTCCGCCTGCCGCTGAGCGGAGCATGGCGGGCTGTGGTTCTGTGGGGGGGCTGGCCGCTGACCTGCGTCGTGTTTTTCAGCCTTGCCTCCTTCTTCCATGCCTACTACCTGGCCATGCTCGCTCCCCCGCTGGCAGCGGTGGCCGCATCCGGCCTGGCTGCTCTATGGAAGATCCGGACCAGCAGGCCGTGGCTGGCAGTAATTACCCTGTGGGTACTGGCTGTGGGGACGATCGTATTTCAAGCCTTCACCGCCGCAAACTATACAAACAGCAGCGGCTGGGCCTGGGCGGCAGGTGCTTTGCTCCTTGCAGGGGTAATACCGGGCCTTATGGGAACCCTGCTGCCGGAGCGCCAGCTGCAGAAGGCGGGCTTCGTACTCGTGATAGGTGCTTTGCTTGCAGCTCCGGTTGTCTGGTCGGTCAGGACCACACTTGAGGAGAACCCGAACACAGGCCTTCCCGGTGCGTACAGCGGCGAGGCTGAACGGGTTCGGGAAAACCGCAGCGGCGAAACTGAACCATATCGGCTGGAGTTCCTGCTGAACCATACGGTTGATAGGAAGTATCTGCTGGCTGTGCCGGGCTCCATGCAGGGAGCAGAGTACGTACTGGCTGCCGGCCGCCCCGTGCTATATATCGGTGGTTTTAACGGCGGAGACCCTGTGGTCAGTCTGGAAGAATTCCAGCAGCTTATTGTAAATGGCGATCTGCGTTATGTGCTGCTGAGTGGCAGCAGCGGCAGAATGGAGAATGAGGAAATTTTCCGCTGGGTCCGGACAGAATGTACTCGTTTACAACCCATACTTCAAAATCCGGCAGCTGCACAAGCCGCGGCATCCCTGCAGTCGGATCAGGGCATCCTGTTTGACTGCATCGGGTCTGTGAGTGCAAAATAAGGAACCAGGGCGATCTGTATTTATGTAACAGGCCTTATCCGGCATTATCAGGATTTTCAGACTTTGGTTACAATTAGAGTGGTATATACGAATTTTCCATACTGGTTTCGTGAGGAGGACTGGTGATGAAAACAATCCTCGTAGTGGATGATAAAGCCAGCGTCCGGCAGCTTGTTGAAGAATATCTGACCGGACAAGGCTACAAGGTCGTAACAGCTGATAATGGGCGTAATGCGCTCTATACTGCCCGGTTTGAAAAACCGGACCTGGTCCTGCTGGATGTGATGATGCCGGAGATGGACGGGTTCGATTTTATCCGAGCCTTTCGCAAGGAGCGGGATACACCCATCATCCTGCTGACAGCCCGAATGGAAGAGTCTGATAAGGTCATCGGGCTTGAACTGGGTGCGGATGATTATGTGACCAAACCTTTTGGCATGCGCGAGCTTGTGGCACGAGTACGGGCTGTACTTCGCCGGGCTGAAAGTGACGCACAGAAGGGTGAGATCCTGCGGTCGTCGGATATTGAACTGGACCCGGACATGTTCTCCGTGAAAGTGGCGGGAGAAATGGTGGAGTTGACCCGATCCGAGTTCGATTTGCTGGCTGCATTGATGCGCTTCCCGGGCCGCGTATACTCCCGTATGGAGCTGCTCGAACATCTGCAGGGAGGGGCTTATGAGGGTGTGGAACGTACCATCGATGTTCATGTTCGCAATCTGCGCTTGAAGATTGAACCGGATCCGGCAAACCCGATCTATGTGCAAACGGTTTTTGGCGTTGGATACCGGTTTGCCACCGAATCGGAGACGGCCTGACCCATGCGTTCCCTGCGCACGAAAATGACACTGGCTTTTTTGATTACCAGCCTGATCGGGGTTGTTATTGTTTCCCTGCTGGTGCGCAGTGTCACAGTGCGGGCATTTGATACGTTGGTCAGAAACCAGCAGATCAGCACGTTTTCTGATCGGGTGTCTTCCTACTACCAGGAGAATGGCTCCTGGGATGGTGTGCTTGCCTTTGTACGCCGGGGAACATCGAACGTTGGCGGTGCCGCGAATACACAATCCCGCGGCCAGGGGGGAGGGCCACAGCAGGGACTGGCTGTTCAGCCGTATGGCCTGGCTGATATTGAGGGAATCGTGCTGATACCGGTCGGCCAGCTTTCGGTGGGTGATACTGTGCCTGACGACCTGCTGAAGCAGAGTGCACCACTGGAAGTGGATGGCGTGGAAGTCGGGTTACTGCTGAACAACCGGCAGCGGCCGCAGTACACACATGAAGAGGAGATCTTCCGGGAGAAAATCAACCAGGCGGCTACCTGGGCTGCTGTGGGAGTCTGTGTATTGGCGTTGATTGTCTCCATAATCCTGGCACGCGCCATCACCAGGCCGGTTCATGAGATGACGGTTGCAGCAGAGGAAATAACGGGGGGGAACATGGATCAACAGGTTCCGGTGCGCACGAAAGACGAGCTTGGTAAACTGGCCCAGGCCTTCAACCGCATGAGCCTGCAGCTGGACAAGGCGAATAAAGCACGCGAGCAGATGACAGCTGATATTGCCCATGACCTGCGGACTCCGCTGACGGTGATCAGCGGCCATCTGGAGGGCCTCATCGACGGCGTACTCAAACCATCCCCGGAGAGATTCGATCTCATGTTCAAGGAGACACAGCAGCTGCAGCGGATGGTTCAGGACCTGCGGACATTGTCGCTTACGGATGCCGGCGAGCTCAAACTGTACAAACATCCTGTAGAGATCAGGGAAATTCTGGAACGTGCAGTACAAGCCTACACACACCAGGCTGAAGCGAAAGGTGTACAGCTTTCCATGCATTATTCTGAAGGGATTCCACCTGTACAGGCAGATCCACAGCGTCTGGCACAGGTAATGGACAACCTGATCAGCAACGCTCTCCGTTATACAAAAGAGGGCGGACAGATCATACTGGGCAGTTCTTTGAAACAGGATAGTGTGGAAATAACGGTTTCCGACACCGGAAAGGGCATTCACCCGAATAACCTGCCGTATGTGTTTGAACGCTTTTACCGTTCTGATACAGCCCGCTTCCAGCGTGATGGTGAGAGCGGCCTTGGGCTGGCGATCGTAAAGGGAATTGTCGAAGAACATGGGGGAACGATCAGGGTGGACAGCGAGTATGGGGCAGGGACTGTATTCACAATCAGCCTGCCGCTGGGGGGATGATTCCCGCGAAGTTCACGGAGAAGTAATAATTTCCACAACGACAGTCCTTTAATCCCCGCTGCAATCTTTGCCTGCGAAATAGGTATCCTCAATCGGATGCGTCTCCCAGTACTGCAGTGATGTTGAAAGATCGTCTGGTATGAATCGGCAGGTACCGTTGAAGCTGTTGGATCGGATATCAGCGATAAAGCCCTGTCGCTGTGATTCGATATCCTCCGCGGAGTATCCACTCTCCTGCATCTGGTGCAGCCGGTCTGCGGTATATTCGAGTTCGGCAGATACAGTCTGGATGGTGACAAGGCATCTGCCATCTTCCTCGCCAGTGATGGTTATGCGGGTCTCAATGGAGATGTCCATCCCGGCCAGGATATCTTCGCTGCTATGGATCACGACGGAAGGTGTGCAGTCGGCAGAGGTTTCCTGCAGGCAGGTGAGATCTTCTCCGCACTCGACCTGATCGCCGGGTTCCGGGCTGCTGTCCGGGCCGGGTCCGCCGCAGGCTAGTGCCGCAACAACGCATGTCAGGAGCATCAATCGTATTCTTGGTACTGTCATGGCAACCTCCGCAAGACAGGCATCTCTGAATATGGTTGGATCGACCACAGGAGCGTGTAGGGAGGGACGTTCAGATGGGGGAATGAAGATGTGGGAATGAAGATGTGGGAACCGTACTGCATTGGTGGAAAACGTAGTTAACACCAGTATAGGCATGGAGAAGGCAGATTTCAACCCGCTGGTACGGGCGGGGATTGTAGACCCATTATGGTCAGGCTCATATGAATCTAAAACAAGGGGTTGATTATATTCCTCATAGAGGCCTATCCGGGGTGGTTGGGATGCGCCCTGGCTGCAGATAGCTCGTCTCAGGAAGAGGCGGGGGTTTGAGGTGGTTGAGACGGGGCTGGGGGAGAGGAGACGGGTTGTTCTCTGTCTTCCTCTGATGCAGGGATAAGCGCTTCCATTCGTTCCTTCTCCGGATCCGCCGAAATCCACAGCCATATACACAGCCCCACTCCCGTCAAGGTGAGAAGCAACCCCAACGCAGCATCCCAGGGTTGATAGCGAAAGGTGAAGGTGTGTACACCGGCCGGGGCGCTTAATATGAGCCAATTATCACCAGTAAACGGAACCCGATCGTCATCCAGCCAGGCTTTCCACCCCGGCAGTATATGCTCCTTGACGATCAGATCCCCCGGCTGGTCGGTAACACAGGTGACCTCGATCCTCCCGCCCCGTCCTTCAGCCAGGCAAGGAACGGATCCGTTCTCCGTGGTGATGGCTGCATACTGCTCTTCGGGATGTGAAAATACAGTAATTCCGTATAGGACCGCAACGACGTTACTATTGTCCAGCGCTGATTCGGATCGGCTGGCCTCCAGGTAAGCACCCGGGTTTTCGCGGTCTCTCCACCGCCAGGGGATTATCCCGGGGCTGAGTTTCAACCCGCGCTGGATTGCCGGCTCGATGAAGAAATGTTCCCCGAAAGGAGGCTGGACCCACTGCAGGTTATCCGTTTTTAATGCATCGACAACCTCATATACCGGTGATTCATTCCTGGCGGTGTAGATCCATATTTCGGCGAACTGGTAGACAGTGTACACATTAAGAACAAGCGGTAAAATCAGCAGCCAGCTGGTGGGCAGTGGTTTGAACGCAGTGCCGTTTTCGGCGGTAAAACTGAGAGACAGGCGAGGCCAATCCTGGCGAAGCAGGAGATCCAGTCCGGCAGCAGCCAGTGCCAGGACCAGGGGTACGGCAAGGCCGGCCAGCAGTGGTGTATGTCTGAATCCTGCTGCTCCCGCCCAGATCTTGGCCAGAGGCCGCAGTGTGGTACCGCTGGCCATCGCCAGGATGAGCACAATACTGCCGGCCAGATACCATTTTGTTGAACTTTTCAACCTTGTCCTGTCGGTCAGCCCGTAGGCTGCCAGCAGAATTGGAACCCAGCCCAGAAACAGCGTGTGGAGCGCAGGAAAGGATGACTTGTTGAGGGTTTCGTTGAAGAAGAATTCATGGGAATCAATCAGAAAATTCAGAGGGAGATATTTCAGGGGTTGGGCGATCCCGAAGTTCGCATCAATGAACTTGGAGAAATGTGGGCTGAAGTGCAGAAAAGGAACAAGGAAGACTGCAGCAAGAAGAAGAGCAATGACCACCGCCAGCATGAAGGTTCTCCACACAGGTTTCAGTTTCATCTTTGAATCGAAGATCAGGAAGGCACAGGCCGGTATGGTTCCGGCAAAAGCCAGCTGCAGGTAGCCCTGTCCTGCCAGAAGGGCGGAAGCGCCTGTGATCCCCAGCACTACAGCGGACCTTTTGCCAGGACAGTTTACAGCTGCGAGGATGCCGCCAAAGAGCAGGCTGGTCATTGCGGTGGAGAACACAATTCCGAACAGACCGAGTTCCATCCTGCCGGCGAGGTGCCCTCCTACAACAGCTACAGCGCCGCTCCATAAACGGGCGATCAGGGAGAGTTTCAGATTCCGTGCGATCCACCATTGGGCAACCCCAGCGAGCCAGAACGCAAGCACAATGCTGATTTTGGCTCCATTAACAACACCCCAGATCAGCGTGGTGACAATCACCAGCGGATACAGCATGCTGCCGTATGGATCGGCGAAAGCGGGGGCACCGCCTGGTGCTGCTCCATTCCACAGTGCACACCAGCCGCATTCCAGCGCTCTGGTCCACAGGTGATGGGTTTGAATAGCTGAACTAAATTCTCTGCCCGCCGGTAGAATAAAGTAGCGCATATCCAGATATTCACGACAGACCCACACTGCCCATAGACCGAGAAGGAGGATTTCAATAAGTGTGCTGGATTCAACCAGGAATCCATGAAGCGCGCGCAGCAGACGAAGCAGCAATCGGTGGATGAATAAAACCACCTGTTCTTCTGTCTTCAGAAGGCGATATAAGGGCTTACGGCTGTCGTGGTATGTGCTGCTCTTTCTCAGACTCTGCAGCCGCCGAATAACCCGGGTTGTAAGCAGGGTACCAAGCGCAGCAGCAGCGGCAATCAGAACCTGAGAGTTCATGCAGGCTCCTTGAACAAATATCAGGTGGGGTGTTAATGCTCCACAATTATCAAAGCTTAGACAATCGGCTGGCCGCATTCCTCGCAAAAGCGAATCCCGGCACGGTTCTGTAAACCGCATGCCTGGCAGATGGAGCCTTCTGTCTGAGAGGCCTGTTCCGGGGCGATACGGCTGCCGCAATGTTCGCAGAACAGCACTCCTGAGCGGTTCGATTTGCCGCACTCTGTGCACACTGGACCGGTACCGGAGGTTGGTGGCGAGGTGTGCAGTGCAGAGCCGCAGTATTCACAGAAGCGCACCTCAGGGCGGTTGGTCTTGCCGCACTGGTTGCAGATCGGGCCTTCCGATGAAGGAGCCGGGGCAGGACGTGACTGCGGTTGTATGGCTGGAGCAGGTGTGGAGGCCGGCTGAGCGGCTGGAGGGGCGGGAGGGGCTGTGGAAGCTGGTTGTGCGTCGGCTTTTTCTGCGGAAGTGGGAATCGCTTCAAGCTGCGTGCGCCATGCTGCTGCGGTTTGCGGGCGGTCAGTACGGCGCGGCTGCATGGCCCAGCGAATGGCTGCGGCAACCTCCCCTCTGATTTTCGGGTTGATCTTGTCCGGGGGGAGATACTCAGTCTCGCCAATGGCCAGCGAAACGCTGTCCGGCGGACGGGTGGCGGTAAGCAGCGCATAGAGTGTGGCCCCGAGGGCGTATACATCCGAGGCGGGACTGGAGCTGCTGGCGCTGTACTGCTCCGGAGGGGAAAATCCCGGCGTGACGCCGCGTGCGCCAGTGGCGGTGCGGGCATCTTCGGCACCGATCTTGGCAACACCGAAATCCACCAGCACCACCTGACCATCAGGCATCAATTTGATGTTCTGCGGTTTGATATCGCGGTGCAGAATGGGAGGATCCTGACTATGCAGGTATTCCACCGCGCCGCAGATCTGCAGAATCCAGCGAAGAGCCTGTTCTTCTGAAAAGGGGCTGTGTTGTGTTTTGATTTGCTCCCAAAGATTCAGTCCGGGGATAAATTCCATCACCAGGTACTGCTGACCCTCATTGGTGAAGTGCTGCAGTACATGCGGCAGAGAAGGATGGCGCAGTCGGGCAAGAATCAGAGCTTCTTTTTTGAATTGTTCGACAGCCTGCGGCGTGGTGAAATAATTTTCCTTGATGGCGACAGCCACCTGCAGATTGGTGTCATAGGCCCGGTAGACGGCACCCATGCCGCCGTAGGCCAACAGGCTGTCGATCCGGTAACGGTTTTCAAGGATGGTATCTTCCGGTAAGGGCATCACTTCCTCAAGAGAGATTGTCTGGATGGGTTATTGTAGTATGAATGCGACAGCCAGGCAAAGCGAACGCCCCGAAGCAGGGCCTTAACACCCGGGGTTTTTTTGGATACAGACTTTCTGACCGGTGGAAGGGCGGAACCGACGGTTTTCTGCAGCCAGTTATACAGGATGCAGGAAGAAGGTGTTCACCGTGTTCCCCAGACAGGCGATTCTGTGGAGCCGCAGGTCCAGGGTGATCTGCCAGGAGATTCCAGCAAGGTATTCATGTACATGGAATCCAGCCATACCTAAAGAGCCCACAGGCGATATTCTCTGAGAGGAGAGGGTCGGAGGCTGAAAGTGATCAGGCCCATCGATATGTAGGCAAGCGCTGCCGGGGAGAAGTCAGCTGAGTCCGGCGATTGTGTTGCCAGGACGATAGGTGGAACAGTATTCTTCCGGGCTGTATACTATTCTCCAATAATTTGGACCCGGACGGTCCGCTGGCGAGCCCGTACCTGGTCAAAGTCCGCAAAGTAGATACGCCCGAATTCTCCCAGAACCATGGCGCTGTCCACTACCGGAATTGAAACCGAGCGTCCGAGAATAACAGACCGAAGGTGGGCGTCGGTGTTCAGTGACCAGGAAGGCAGTTCATCCCTTCCGGCTGCGGCCTTGATGTGCTTCGGCCCCGGATGGTAGTACTGGCCTTCACTTCTGCAGGTGGGGATGATCTTTTCCAGCACCTCCACGAGATCCTGCATGAGCATGTCGATTCCGTAGTAATTAAGATCATCAGAAGCTTCCTGAATGAGGACGCTGCATGTGGTGTGTTGGGAAAAAACCATCAGGATGCCGTCAGCAATTTTGGAGTCCGCCAGGGCTTGCTCAACCTGATCTGTGACATCGTCGAAGGTGGGGTGAGTATCCGACTGAATGGTAAAGGCGTGTGAATAGATTGTCATTGTTCTTCCTTTCAGGGATGGGTGTCGTTCCAGGCTTTACGAACATTATGGATCATTTCTTCGAGCATGGCGAAGGGATCGTCTGCCAGCAGGACGCCGCTGGTGGATCCTGCTGCCTGGGCGCCGAGTGCAATAATGTCATAGACATCCTGTCCATTGCTGATACCGGCTCCGTGAAGGACTCTGATTGCAGGATTGATATCCCCCACCAGATTATTGATCTTCTGAATCGCTTTCTGATCTTCGTCGCTGCGTTTACCCACCCCGATCAATTCCGGCGGTTCTGCGAGGACAATGTTCGGATTCATCATTGCGACCCGCCTGATTTCGTCCAAACTTCCGGCACAAACCAGGCTGGCAAGGCCGACCTCGTCCGCGCGCTGGATGGTTTTTTCGAGAATATCGTACTCCAGACTTTTTTCGGCGTGATTAAGCAGGACACCCTGGGCCCCTGCCTGTTTTAAAGACTCTGGAAGAACAGAGCCGATTCCGCGTCCCGGCCTGATGGGATCCATATGCTGGGCAAAGACCAGCAGGTCCTTTGTCGCTCCTGCTGCACGGGAAATGTCGGCATACTGCGGTGTGAAGATAATCTGGACATTGTAGCGGCGGCTGAGCTGGTCGGCAAACACAGCCATCTGCACAGCCTTTTCGCCATACAGGTAGGCTTTGGGGCCCAGTTCAAAAAAGGGTGGTGTGATCAACAGTCCACCGTACAAGGTTCGTTCCTCCTGGTCGATTGGCCTTGCGTTTTCTGCGCGCGGGCCTATTGATTCCGATAAATTTCGAAGATCCATACAGGCGCATGATGAGTTTTTAGCGCATCCTGCACCTGAACGAGACTGTCAGGGGGACAGAGGGCTATGGCGCAGCCGCCGCCCCCGGCTCCCATTTGTTTTACTCCCCAGGCACCAGCTTGGCGGGCAGTTTCACAAAAGAGATTCAGGCGCTCGGTGGCTGTTCCCATAATATTCTCCTCGAGCTGCTGCTGGTTCATCAACTTGCCCAGGGACACCAGATCCCCATCGAGCAGAGCTTGCCGACCATGACTCACCATTTTCGTGACACGCTGCAGAGATTGCACAAGGACCGGGTCGTTTGCCCGCAGCCGGTCCTGCAGCCAGAGCTGCAGCTCCTGGGTATTGTGGGATTCCTGCGTATCCGCAACCACGACCGGAAGGGATTGCACAGGAATGTTTTCCACAGAGGGCAAATCTCCGGTATGAATGAAGGTCACACCGCCGAACGCGATCGCATACTGGTCCATTCTGCCGCATTCAATATTCAGGTCTTCGCGCTCGATGCGATAGGAGAGTTCGGCGATTTCGGCTGTGTCCAAACCAATATGGAAAGCCTGGTTCAAAGCGCGAAGAAAACCAATGCAGAGTGCGGTTGAGGAAGACATTCCTGCGCTGACCGGAATTTCTGAATGAATGCTTGCTTCAAAACCGGTGGTGATGTACGGCTGCAGGCGCAGGATGATTGCCTCCAGATATCGCAGTGGTGAGGTAAGTGCCGGGGTATCTCCCAATTCGAATTCTTCCCGGAACCCGATGTCTGCGGCTGTGAGCCGTATACGACGGTCAGCGCGCGGTAAAAGGGTGACGGTCAGAAAAGCAGATATGGCTGCGGCCAGGACCGGCTCCTCTATCAGATCGACATTATCACCCAGCAGACAGATTCTGCCCGGGGCATGCGCTGTAACCATTTGATTTTCAGTGCCCATCCCTTCTCCATTTTCTGGCCGCCTGCAGGCTGCCGGCAGGCGGTTCCCCCGCACCAGATTTTATTCATGGTTTGTTGAGCGCATTATAGCATAAAATTCTGAAATATGTCTGATAATGTTGGGAAAAGGTTGTTGTAAAGTTATAATATGTATGATAACATACTAAAAACAGAATAAAAAACAAACAATAATCCATTTAAAAATAATAAGGAGTGCATATGAACGGGACGGGTGAAAAAATTCGATTAGCCCGATTGTTAAAGGGGACAGAGAATGCTGTAATCGTTGCAGTTGATCATGGACTGTACTTCGGGCCTCTGGACGGGCTGTTGAATCTGCCGGAGGCGATCAGCAAACTGGGGCAGGCTGATGCGGTGCTGTTGAGCGCCGGGATGGTATCCCACTGTGCTGACTTCTTTGCTGTACGCGGAGCTCCATCGATGATTCTCAGGCTTAATTGGGCGACCAACTATGTTGCCCCGTGGGAATATGAGCATTCCTACTCGGTTCCGCTGCTTACAGCAGCTGAGGCTGTGCGTCTCGGAGCGGATATTGTAGTGGGCAGTGTTACCCTGAAAACACCGGACCAGGCCGAGGATGCGCAGAATGTCGGGCTTTTTGCGAAGCTCGTACAGCAGAAAATCACTGCAGGTGTGCCATTGATCTGCGAGGTGTATCCTATTGGGGGTGATTTCGCCAAGCCGGAGGAGCTGCAGGAGGAGGTTGCAATCGGCTGCAGGATGGCAGCCGAACTCGGTGCGGATATGATTAAAACGTTCTACACCGGACCCGGTTTCTCCCGTATCACGGCAGCCACTCCCATTCCCATCTTTGCGTTGGGAGCGCTGAAGAAACCAACCGAAAAGGATGCCCTGATTGCAGCTGCGGATGCAGTACGCCTTGGCGCACGCGGTGTCGTTTTCGGCCGCAATGTGGTGCAGTCAAAGGACCCCGAGCGACTTCTGGAAGCCCTTAAAGAAGTTGTTAAAGCCGGCAAATCGCCTGACGATGTTGCTGTAAAATACAATTTAGATTGAATATGCCACTGCTGCTGGGTCTTGATATAGGAACAACCTCTGTAAAGGCTGGTATCTTCTCGGATACCGGTCTGGAGCATGGCGTTATCCGCGTGGATTATGATTTGCAAACCCCCCTGATTGACCATGTTGAAATCGACGCTGAACTGTATTGGCGGGCTGTGTGTGAGGCAGTGGGGCGGGTTCTGAATGAGAACACGATTCCGGCGGACGAGGTGCTGGCAATCGCGGTTTCAAGCCAGGGAGAAACCATCATCCCCGTTGACAAGGACGGACGACCGCTGTTCCCCGCCCTGGTATGGCTGGATCACCGTGCCCGCAGGGAAGCAGTTATGCTTTCCGAAGCCCTCGGCAGCGAGGTATACCACCGCACCGGGATTCCGGATATTAACCCTTCCTGGCCTGCCTGTAAAATCCTGTGGTTGAAACGTAATTACACCGCACTCTTCCGATCAACCTATCGTTTCATGCTGGTTCAGGACTTCATCGTGCAGCGGCTCACCGGCCGCTTCGTCACCGAGGGGTCGATCGCCTGCACCTCCCTGCTTTACGATATCACATCCCATACCTGGTGGGATGATGCACTGCGGGCAGTCGGCCTGCCGGAAGACAAGCTTCCGGAACTTTCCACACCGGGTGCAGATGCTGGAGTACTGACCCGCCAGTCGGCTGCTGCACTAGGACTTCCACAGGGTATTCCGGTTGTTCTGGGCGGCATGGACCAGGCCGCTGGCGCTGTCGGAGCCGGTAATATCCATTCAGAGATGGTATCCGAGACTACCGGAGGCGCCCTCGCAATTCAGGTTACCGTGGAAAACCCCGGGCTTGACCAGACGGGACGCATCCCGGTGTATGTCCACAGTGCCCCGGACCGCTACCTGTTTGTCCCTGTTTGCGATACCGGTGGGATGGCGCTGAAATGGCTGCGGGACACCTTTCATGCAGAAAAGATGGAAGAGGCGCAGCGGATCGGAAAAAGCAGCTACGACATACTGACGGAAGCAGCAGCAAAAATCACACCGGGCTGCGACGGGCTGCTGATGCTGCCGCATCTCAGTGGTGCGTTCAGCCCGGAATATAACCCGGATGCGCGCGGCGTTTTCTTTGGTTTCTCACTATATCATCGGACAGACCATTTCACCCGGGCTGTCCTGGAAGCAGTCGCTTTCATGATGAGGCGTAATCTTGAGCTTGTGGCGGTATGCGGGATAAACGCCAGGGAAATCCGCTCGACCGGGGGAGGGGCAGCCAGCAGGCTGTGGCGCCAGATTAAGGCAGATGTGTGCAATCTTCCTGTGCTGACTCTGCGCAGCCATGATACGGCGCTGCTTGGCGATGCGGTTCTGGCAGCAGCTGCCATCGGCTGCTACGCAAGTGTAGAGGAGGCTGCTGCTGCGATGGTTCGGACGGAGGACCGCCTGGAACCTATCCCCGCTAACGCGGCCGTATATGAGCAGGCGTACCGGAACTACTGTCAGCTGAATGATGTTCTTGACCCCGTTTTCCGACAGCAGTACGGCGGGACGGATCATGGTCAGGGGTGAAACCTGATTATTATCGTATACAGCATTTCTGGAGGAGAAGTATGAGTACCCAACCGAAAATCGGATTATTTGTTACAGCGCTGCTGGAGGATGATTACAACAAAACCGGCCATATGCGCCCGAAAATGAGTGAAGCTACCGACCGGATCGCCGGTATTCTGGCTCCATACGGTAAGATTGTCAACCCGGGGTTCGTTGAATACGAACCGGATGCAGACCGGGCGGCAAACGCTTTTAATTCCGAAAACGTCGATCTGATCATCGCAATCGAGCTCGCGTATCAGAAGGGCATTATCCCGATGCGTACGCTGCTGCGGGTTAATGCGCCGATCCTGGTCTGGAATACACAGCAGATCCGCCGTTTGCCGGAAGACGCTGATTTTGACCTGATCATGGAAAACTCGGGAATGGCGGGGCTTCCGGAGCTGACCAGTGCACTGCTGCGGAGCGGGAGGCCTTTTGAGCTGCTCACAAGCCACATCAGCGATCCAGCCGGCCTGGCGCAAATCGGGCAGTATGCCCTCGCTGCAGGTGCCATCCGGCGTTTGGAAAAAATGAGGATTGGGATCATCGGGCATCCGTTTGAGGGGATGACTGATTTGATGGTGGATTACCTCAGCCTGCGTGATCTCGTTGGCCCTGTGTGCTGGCCGCTGGAACCTGAAAAAGTGGCGGCTGCTGCATCCGGGATGGACAGTAAACGGGTACAGGCTTTCATGGAGCAGCAGAGTGGACTGTATGATGCCAGCGCCATGCCGCCTGACCTCTTTGACTATTCCGCACGCCTGGCACTTGCTCTGGAAGATGCCGCCCGGGACAATGAATTTGATGCACTGGCGACATTTGACCAGATATGGCTGACAGATCCCCGGGTGGGGATTATCCCCAGCTACGGCACCGGTTATCTGTGTTCACAGAAAATTCCGGTTGCGACCGAAGCGGATGTCACTACTCTGACAGCGATGATGATTCTGCAGGAGCTGGCCGGAGAAGCGACTTTCCTGGAAAACTATGTTATTGATTTCGATGAGGATGCCATCATCCTTTCCCATGACGGCCACGGTAATCCTGCCATGGCAGCTGATCCCAAACAGGTGCGCATCAAGCCCAGTATTTACTATGAAGGTGTCAACGGCCGGGGTGCCGGGTTTGAGTTTGCCTATGCTCCCGGCGATGTCACCATCCTGTCCCTGATCCCTCTGGACGGTGATTGGCGTCTGATTGTTGCCGAAGGAGAATCCCTTCCGATAACCCCGCGGCCGGTAGCGGCACCCCAGATGTTGTTCCGCTATAACCATGGAACCATCACAGAATTCTGTGATGAGTGGCTGCTGGCGGGATCACCGCATCATATGGCACTGGCGTATGGGCACCACGCCGAACTGGTACAGAAGCTGGGGCGGTTGCTTGGTATCGAAGTCGTATCGTTGTGAGACTCTGAAAGGGATCCGGCATAGAGCGGCAGCGGATTTCTTTCCGCTGCCTTTGAGCCGGATCCGGATGGTCCAATCGGCACGGGTGGAACTGCAAATATGATCAGCATCAACGGCCGTGATATTGTGCTGGATGAAAATGAGGGCCTGCTCCCATGGACGGATTATGACCATGTGATCTGGCTGGCGATGAATTTCATCCGAACCTGCCCGGTAGAACCGCGCTCCGATCTGCCCTGGTATCTGGTGTACTCCTGCTTCTGGACTGATCCGCTGCGGCCGGCAATCTGGCCGGATAATCCAGCTGGAAAGTTCGCAATGGCGGTGGAGACACTCCAGCGCTACTATCCCTATAGTGGTGAAACCTGGTTCATTGATGTCGTTCGCTCGATGTTGAACAGGCTGGCGGTGTACAGCACTCCAGCGGAAGCAGACTGGCCGTTACTCCCCTATGCATCCGCTGAACCAGTTTTCGGTAACTATTTCGGTGCCAGAGCTGATGGGCATTATGTGATCGAACCGGACAAAGTGGCGCAGGCCGGGCTCGCATACCTCACTTTCTTCAAGATGACCGGTGAGAGCAGGTACATGGAACTGTCCGTGCAGTGTGCCGGACTTCTGGCACGTAAAATCCGGGCCGGAGATGAAAGTCACTCCCCTTGGCCGTTCCGTGTGTTTGCTTTTTCCGGTGAAGTTGTAGAGGAATACAGCAGTCAAGTGATCGCAGCGATCAAACTGTTCGATCAACTGATTGATCTCCAGGTTGAGTCAGCCGCAAAGTATGAGGAAGCCCGCCAGATTGCATGGAGGTGGCTGCTGCACTTTCCGCTGCGGAACAACTGCTGGAAAGGGTACTTCGAAGATATACGCCTGGATCCACAGAACATCAACCGCGATCAGTACAGCGCACTGGAAACAGCACGCTATCTCCTTCAACATCCGGATCGGGATCCAAACTGGGCGGAACACGCCGGGAACCTGCTGCGCTGGGTGCAAGAGGAACTCGGTGCGGATCCGTTTTATAAAGCTATGGTAATCCATGAACAGAAATACTGCTTCCATGTGATGGGCAGCCACACGGCGCGCTATGCATCTGTTTGCGCGCTGTACAGCAGCCTTACCGGAGACAGAACCTGGGCCGATCAGGCACGACTTTCCTTTAACTGGGCAACTTATATGGCTGATGAAAATGGCTGGGTCCGGGTTGGAATCGATCCGCCTGATTATTACAATCAGTGCTGGTTTACCGACGGCTACTTTGATTATGTACCTCATTTCCTGGATGGGATGGCTTCTCTGCCCGATCTTGCACCGGAATCCACTGACCATCTACTCAGCACCACTTCAGTGATAAAGCAGATTTCGTACAGCCCCGGAGGGATCAGATACAGCACTTTTGATCCATCAGCGCAGGAGCTCTTGAAAGTAACATTCCGCCCATCGCAGGTCAGGTGTAAAAACCAACCATTGTCCCGTAAGGATGCAGAGGATAAGGGAGAAGGCTGGTGCTTCCAGGAGGAGAAGAGGCTTCTTACAATCACACACATTGATTCAGACGTTGAAATCCTGGGAGAAAAGGGATGAAGTATGCAGAAACAATCTGGAACTGATCAGATCAGGCGTAAAGGGAAACTGGTGGCGGATTGGCTTCCGCTGCTGCCGTTTCTGCTGTTGTGCCTGGCAATCATGATACTGCCTTTATTTTTTATGCTGCATGGCAGTTTTACCGATGCCGAGAACAGGTTCACGCTGGAACACTACGCCAAGATGGGGGCTTCCATCTATGCCCTGTCGTTCCGCAACAGCATCCTACTGTCCGGTGTTACCGCAATATTAGGAGTCCTTTTTGGATCCTTTATTGGCTATTTTATCTGCCAGCTTCCGAGCAAACGGGCTCAGGAGCTGGTGGCTGCCCTGTGTGATGTTACTTCGAATTTTTCCGGTGCGCCGCTGGCCTTCGCTTTTATCGTTATTCTGGGGAGCAACGGCGTTATAACCATGACTCTGCAGCAGTACCTCGGATGGAAACTGTACCCGGCTTTCAGTATCTATTCCTTCTGGGGCCTGGTAATGGCATACACCTATTTCCAGCTTCCGCTGATGGTCCTGCTGATCATTCCGGCAATTGCTGGATTGAAGCGTGAATGGTATGAGGCGGCTTCCGGGTTGGGAGCGACGTCGTTCCAGTACTGGCGTTATGTAGGCCTGCCGGTACTGACGCCTGCGCTTTTGGCCGGGCTGCTGCTTCTGTTCGCCAATGCCTTTGGCGCCTATGCAACCGCCTACACCCTGACTCAAGCCCGTTTCTCACTGGTTACACTACAACTGGGATTCCTGCTGACCGGCGAGGTGTTCCGCGACCCCGGCGCAGGCGATGCCATGGGTATTCTCACCCTGCTGTTGATGGGTCTGTCCATCCTTCTGTATCAGGTGGCATCTCGGAAAGGAAGGCGGTGGCAGCAGTGAAGAAGAAGAGCTTCCTCCCGGGATTCGTGATCGGTGGTTTTCTTTTTTACATGCTGCTGCCGATTGTTGCGACCTATGCATTTTCCATCGCAGTACGCTGGGACCGTTCCATTCTGCCGGAAGGATTAACCCTGGAGTGGTACAAGGTTGCCTTTGAGGATAAGTGGTTTCTGATCGTGTTCAAGAATTCCCTTGTCCTTTCTCTGAGCACAGTCCTGGTCAGTACGTTCCTGATTGTACCCACTGCCTACTGGGTGCATCTGCGTGTACCGAAGGCGAAGCCGTTGATGGATCTTCTCAGCACACTTCCCTTTGCCATTCCGGGTGTGGTGCTGTCTCTGGGATTGATCAGGTTGTATGCTCAACCACCGCTGATGCTGGCCCGCACCCCATACATGCTGGTTGCTGCCTATGTGATATTCACGATGCCGTTCATGTATCGCCCGGTAGTCAACAGCATCGAGGCGGTGAATATCCGGGTGTTGACGGAAGCCGCACAGAGTCTCGGGGCGTCATGGTTTCGCATCCTGTTCCAGGTAATCCTGCCGAATATTATGCCGGGCATTCTCAGTGGTGGGCTTCTTGTGTTTGCAACCATTTTCGGAGAGTTCACCATCGCCACGTTTCTGGTTGGTGCAAGGTACAAGACGTTTCCCATGCAGCTGGTGTACTTCACCCGGCGTGACGGCCGGATAGCCGCAGCCTATTCTGTGATCAGTTTCACCATTGCATGGGCCAGCTCGCTGGTCATTCTGTGGGTTGCAGCCTGGGGTGCGAAACGGGCCGGCTCAGGGAGCATCCAGGCGTCAAAAAACATTATTGAATCAGCTCCAGGAGACTGAGATGAGCTATCTTGAATTAAGGAATCTTGAAAAAAGTTTTGATGGGATCAACGCAGTGCGCGATTTTAACCTCGAGGTGAAGAAAGGGGAATTTATCTCGCTGCTGGGCCCTTCTGGTTGTGGAAAAACGACCACACTGCGTATGGTTGCCGGGTTTGAGCTGCCGGATTTTGGGAGCATTGTAGTAGATGGCGAGGATATCACCATGGTCCCTTCCAACCAACGCGGCATGGGAATGGTGTTTCAGTCTTATGCATTGTTTCCCAATATGACTGCATGGGACAACATTGCTTTCGGGTTGAGAGTGGCACGCCAGCCGGCAGCAGAAATTCAAGATCGGGTGGCCAGGATTCTGGATCTGGTCGGGTTGAGTGAGAGCGGCTCCAAGTATTCAAATGAGCTCAGCGGTGGGCAGCAGCAGCGGGTTGCCCTGGCACGAGCGCTGGCAATTGAACCACGCGTGCTGCTGCTGGATGAACCGCTCAGTGCACTCGATGCAGTGGTGCGGGTATCACTGCGGTCCGAAATCCGCCGCATCCAGTCAACATTGGGCATTACCACAATCTATGTGACCCATGATCAGGAAGAAGCGCTTTCAATTTCAGACCGGGTAGTGGTGATGCGCAAGGCAGTTATTGAGCAGGTAGGCACGCCGGAAGAAATCTACATCCAGCCGGATACGCACTTCGTGGCTACCTTTGTTGGGACTGTTAACGAATTTTTCGCGGTGCTCAAGGATGCCGGTAGTGGGCTGGCGGTGGGTTCCTCCAATACGGTAATCCATACCAACCCTGTATCTGGCACATTCCGCAATGGTGATCAGGTAGTGGTTTATGTACGGCCTGAAGAAATCCATGTAAGCACAAAAGGTTTAGCCGTGCATGCTGACAATCAGTTCACAGCAGTTGTGCGCGAGATTACGCTGCTTGGTCCCGTCACTCGTCTGATCCTTGAAATGAACGGTTTTCTTGTGACGGCGGATATCAAAACAGTGGACCGGAACCGTTATGTGATAAATGAACCGGTCAGTATCTCGTTCAATCGAAGTGCCTGCCGGGTAATGCCTGCCGGGTAATGCCTGCCGGAGACATACGGCTGGCCCAGCAGTAAACCAGGAGTCTGCAGGCACACGATTCCTGAAAGGAGGCGTACGGAAGGAAAATACGAAGGAACCTGTAAGTAGAGATCCTGCAGGAGAAGGCTGCATAACTTAAATGAACATGATCGAGAGGAGATCAAGATGGACCGACGATTGTTCTTCTATGTATTACTGATAGTGGCACTGCTGCTGACAGCTTCCGGCTGCCAGCAGGCGACCCCGGAACCTGAAGAGGCGGCACCTGTTGAAGAGGAAGCTCCTGCTCAGGAAGAAGCGGCACCCGAAGAAGCTGCTCCGGTAGAACCTGCTGAAGAAGAGGTGGACCCGATGGCGGCGCTGCTTGAAGCAGCTCTGGCCGAGGGAGAGATTGTCAGCTATGGCCTCCCGGATGACTGGGTGAATTACGGCGGCATGTGGGAGCTGTTTGAAAGCCTTTATGGCATTCCCCATCTGGATACAGATATGGGCAGCGGTGAGATTATTGCCGCGCTGCAGGCCGAGGCGGGCGCAGGCGTTGCTGATATCACGGATCTGGGCGTGAACTTCGCTGCTCAGGTTGTGGAGGAAGGGTTGTCTCAGCCGTACAAGCATGCCTATTGGGATGAACTGCCGGAATATGCCCGCGATGCTGATGGTTATTGGTCAGCGGCGTACTGGGGCGCGATCGGTATTTGTGTCAATACCGATCTGGTTGAAAATGTACCGACCAGTTGGGCGGATCTGCTTGACCCGCAGTATCAGGGCATGGTATCGATGAAGGATCCTCGCTCTTCCGGTACGGCCAACTCCGTGGTTCTTGCCGCTGCATTCGGCAATGGTGGTGATGAGACCAATGTGCAGCCGGGGCTGGACTACTTCGCACAGATGATCGAGATGGGGCAGCTGAATGCAGTATCACCCAGTACATCGGCGATCCAGGCTGGCGAAGCTCCGATCGCACTGTTCTGGGATTTTGACTGCCTGAGCAAAGCTGATGAACTGGGTATGCCGCTGCAGCTGGTTATTCCAAGTGATGGAACGGTTGCCGGATTATACACTCAGTTTGTAACCGCTGATGCTCCGCATCCCAATGCAGCAAAATTGTTGCTTGAATTGGAATTCTCCGATGAAGGCCAGCTTGCTTATGCTCAGGGTTTCACCCATCCAATCCGGGATATTGAACTCCCGGCGGAGCTGGCGGCAAAATTCCCGCCGGCTGAGGCATATGAAAGCGTTAGCTTCCCGCAGAATTTCGGATTGTTGACAGCAGCTGCGGAAGCAATTGCAGAAGGATGGGAGGGCATAGCCCAGTAATCCTTCTCACTTCTGAGACTGATATTCCTGGCATGGTGGTGATCGATACCTCCATGCCAGGACCAACCCGGCAACCGTGACCGTCATTATACTATTGATGGATCGCAGGGTGATTTACTACTGGAGACCTGGCAGCATACGGTTGAGAAGAACCGATATTTTTGGTAAAGTACAGGTTCAAAACCGAAATTATCGAAAGAGAATCCGGACTTCAGAATAACAGAACGGGCTGTCAGGAAAATATGCTTTGCAAACGAGGCCGGTGATGTTGGGCGACTGCCTCTCCCTTGCCGGAAGTTTGCACAGCTGGAAACTGAAAAACGGGTGGAGCTTTGAACGATCAATTATCAGCGCGTGAACGACGTGACCTGATCGCACGGCATGTCCATGAACGCCGCCGGGTTCAGGTTACAGAATTAATGGAAGAATTCGGTCTGACGGATACCTCCATTCGCCGGGATCTTACCATCCTGGAAGATAAAGGGCTCATCCGCCGGGTTCATGGCGGTGCTGTTTCCACCAATGAAGGCCTGCATAGTTCTGTTCTGGAAGACCGTATTTTGCAGCATGGGCTCGAAAAACGCAAAATCGGAGCTGCCGCTGCACAGTATATTCTGCCTCACGAGGTAATTTTCCTGGACACAGGCTCAACGGTACTGCACGTGGCGCGCAGTATTCCGGATTCAATCAAACAGCTTGGTTCACTGCGGATTGTCACCAATTCAACTTTACTTCTGGATGAAATCGGGATGTGGGCAACCCCCAATCTGATCCTGCTAGGCGGAATTTTCCTTCCAGATCACTGGGCGACTGTGGGCCCGGAAGTTCTGGATGCTCTAAAGCAGTATTCGGCACACCATGCTTTCCTCAGCTGTGATGGGTTGACACTGGAGGGCGGGATTACAACTGCTCACCCGCTCATCGCCCAGGCCGAGCGGGAAATGGCAAACCGCTCCGAGCAAGTTATTGTTCTCGCCGACCACAGCAAGCTTGGCCGATCCGGTTTTGTTCCTATCATGCCCGTATCAGAAATTGATATTCTCATTACTGATTCCGGGGCATCTGAAGAGATGGTTGCTGAACTGTGTGGCAGGGGGGTTGAGGTTGTTGTTGTCCCGATGGGATGAAATCAGTTCCAGATAATGTACAGCAGCAGTTTGCTTCCATCTTTCCTTCAGCCTGCCAGGGGATACGGGTTCTGCAACTGCTGCGGAAATAGTATCCCAACCCCAAAGCCGGGCGAGCAGGGTAAAGATGAATTTATCAGATCACCCCTGGGGGACTTTTTCCTCTGAGCTTTCAGCGGCACGGCAAACTTTCACACCAGCAGTCCCGCCATATTAACAATACGTTTTCTGTATCCTTCGTCAGGCCGGTATTCGGCTATTTTTTTCCCCTGGATTTCCTTCTGGAATTTTTTGTGAATACGGTGTTTGCGGACACTATTTCGCAGTTTGATAATGGGGGATAATTATTCTTTTTCGACCCTGGAGGAGAATTCTCCAGACAATCTGCTGTATGATGTCAGGTAAAGTGTGGGTACATGTGAGCTTTTGAATAAGGAGGGTAGAATTTTCTTACGAATGCCACAATGATAAGCAGGAATCCAGAAGGAGAGATTAGCGCAAACGTGGCAGTCCTTATCAAAGTGACCATTTTGCAGCAGCAGGGAAAACGAAAGATCTTACTGGAAGATTCCCCTCAGAAAAAATCTAAAACTGCCAGGGAAACGTGCTTCTACCGGGACTGATTGACACTCATGTGTACAAGGCTCAGGCGTTGATCCGGGAGATGTGTATGGTAAGCTATCTGGCAAAACTGCGTGTGCAAGAGCCAACTATGGTGCCTGCAGAAGCAGTTTTGGAGATGGCGACGATCAATGGGTCGAAAGCGATGGGGTTGGAAGGTCAGATCGGCTCTAACGAGGTTGGTAAGAAGGCCGACTTTATCATTATCGATATGGATAAACCGCATCTTACACCGGCTCCGGATCCTGTCTCGACAATTGTGTATGCCGCCCATGGCAGCGATGTGGATACCGTGGTCATCGATGGAAGGTCGGTGATGAAACATCGTGAAGTACAAACGTTGGATGAGCAGTCTATTTTATCTGATGCCCGCAGGCGTTTCCCGGAAGTGAAAAAGCGGGGTGGACTTGATATCAGCCCGCGCTGGCCTGTGGTGCAGCTGTCGTAGAATCTCCAGAAAAAGTAATCAACGCTCTGTTTTAGCTTTACCAGCCAATACAGAGCGCTGATGTTTCCCCGGGATTCAGCTGTAGTTGCTATGTACCAGAGATCAAGGGACAGCTTAGACAATCCCTACACAGCTAAGGAAGAACCAGATCATAAAGGGGGCACCGGTGGAGAGAGCCGTCAGGAGGAACGCTGCCAGCGGCTGATTGTGTTTTCTGTAGATCAGCCTGGATAGAACGCCCAGGCAGATCAGCAGAATCAGCAGTTCCAGGATTATTAATAAAGGCGGTATTTGCATCATCATGACTATCCTCCCAGCAGAAGAAAGAGCAGTGTCCACACAGCAGCTGAAGCGAGTATGGTGCCTGCGAAACGCCGCCGGCTGTCCAGCTTGCAGCGATGCCGCAGCACTGCTGCAAACAACACCCCACCCCCCAGGTTGACCAGGAGCAGTCCCCAGAACCCTATGAAGAGTTCCATAAACCACGCTGCAGGAAGGATCATAAAGCTGAAGATCAACGTAACCCAGAAAGGGCTTTTCCAGCCGGGGGTATCAGTCTCCGGTGGTTCTGATATTTCTTCCATATCAGCGAAACTCACGCTGGATGGTGTCGGGAAGGCGGCAGGATCAAGCTGCGTGGGTGCCTGCGTATTGAAGGATGAATCTGCAGGCAGTTCTTCTGTTGAAGACAGTTTTTTTCCACAAAACCCGCAGAAAACGGCGTCGGAAGGAATTGCACTCCTACAGAAAGGGCAGAAATGCTGAGCTTGCTTCATGATCGTTTCTCCATTACAGAACTCATTTCCTGTTCACAGCGGGCTGCAGTTCTTATTCTGCCTGCTGCTGAATGTCTGAACTGATGAACCGGCGGGCCAGTGTATGGGCAGAAAAGTACATTGCCAGGGTTGTAACAAGCGGTGTGAGCCAGATCCATATTTCGAACCATACGTCTCCCAGGCTGAAACCGAAATTGAATCTGCTGAATTCGATAAGGTAATTTCCAACGGGAGTGGCCAGAGCGAAAGCGGCCCCCCAGAAAAGACCCAGCCAACCAGCCAGTTTCCAATCAGGTTTACGGGGGTTCAACAGGACAACAGTGCCTGCAGCTGACAGTCCCATGCATAAGAATGACACCAGAGACCAGGACATGTTGGGAGGCAGGTGCCAGCTCCATTCCACGCCGAGCCAGACACGAAGCATGGACAGGACTACCCACAGCAGCACAGTGCCGCCCATCAGCGGAAGGCTGATCCGGGTGAACTGGCGGATGGCAATCAGTGTGAAGATGCCACCGATGAGGCCCATAGCAGCGAAAGGCCATACATAATGCATATCAGTTAAGGCAAAGAGTGAGGTGATAACAAGCTCTGCCAGAGCCCAGCCGAGGAAAACCAGGCCAAGGCTGCTCCATAGTCGCCTGGTGTCGGGCTTTTTCTGCTCTTTTTCAGCAGCCAGTGAGTCGTTCAAAAGCCAGACCAGAAAGGCCCCCAGGAGTATTCCCATAAGACCGTACGCTACAAGCGAACCAACATGGATAGCGCGTGCTCTGATACGAAACAGGGGAAACCAGCCGGAGAGCAGGATATACGCAAGGATGAACATTCCTGTTATCCCGGTTGCCAACCAGCTGAGTCCCAATCCGAGTGCTTTGCCCCACTGCCGGGACCTGCCGAAGAGGAACAAGCCAAGTACAAGCCCTGCAACGCCTGGAATCGCGCCTTCGAACAGCATGGATCGCAGCTCCCAGTTAAAATACATTAATGAGTAGCCAATGTTGATCATTGCATACCAGAGAAATGTAAGGATCAACGTGCCTGCTGCTGCCTGCCACCAGTGTGTCAACCAGCCGTAAAGCCTGAGCAGGATGCAAATTACCCCGCTTGAAAAAAAGCCTAGTACAGTAAAGAACAGGACAAGGTCGAGGGCAACAATTTGCTTATGGGCCAGGTAGCCTGCAGCACTGCCCAGCATGGTTCCAAGGCCGGTGATCAGTACAATCCATCCCGGCATAACCCCCGGTTTTACCGGGGTGCTTTTACGTTCTTTCTTGCGCCGCAGCTCACGCAGTTCCTTCTCCGGAGCTGTCTGCTTCTTCTCCGATTTTGATTTTTCCAGTGCATGCCCGCATTCGATGCAGAAGCGTGCATCCACCATATTCATTTTTCCGCACTGCGGGCAGACGGTTCCACCCTGCAGTGATGGTGGAGGTGCTTCCTCCATCACCTGGGTTGGTGTATCTGCACGATCGATCCGTGTGACTGCATCCATATCAATATCGGGAGGAGAGGCTCCGGCCGGTGGGGTTTCTGATTGGGCCGGCTGCTGATCTAGTGTTTCTGTATCTGCGTCTATTCCGGGTATTTCCGATGAGGGCGAAAGCCGGGCTCCGCAGTATCCGCAGAACAGCTTGTCATCCGGGATTTCCTTGTTGCAGTTTGGGCATATCATGATAGTCTCTTCTCCTGATTAAAATCTGTAAATCACACCGGTTCCTGCTGCCGGATTCCATATTCTATTTATCAGAATTCTATACCAATTGTGCCGTCAGTTTTGATAAACATGTCACCGCCTTCAAAATCCGGCCGGCTGCCGTCGTGCCATACCATTGTGCCATCCCCTAAAACTTCATCAGGCGGCGGGATTTCTGGGCGGGTATCGTAGCTGCTGTAGTCGGAATCTCCGCTGCCCTGTCGGTCTTCGGCGTCGATGATCATGTCTATCGGAATAGCTGAAGCAGGCAGAGCCGGGATCTCGCCAGGTTCACCATCAGAAATATCACCTGCAGGGGGAGTGTAATCGTCCTGGATCATATCAATCGGGATGATATCAGCAGGAAGGACGTTTACAGGATACTCTTCGTCATCCGCAGTACTTCTCCTGTCACTATCCTTGACAGTATCTCCACCACTGAGATAAGAATCGGCGACAGAAGCGCCAATGGGGACAATAACCTGCAAGGAGCTTAATACCAGATCACCCAAGCCGGCGAAGGTGCGCATGGTGGGGAAAGTCAGTTTCTCTCCTGTTAGTTCCTCTGCCGTCTCTGCAAGGATCTCATCTGTCAGGGCTGTGTTTGGATCGAGGTTTTTAAGCCGGATCTGATTCTCAGAAAGCTCTGGTGCAGCGCGGTCAAGGTTATCAGATCCCATATCTGATGCGGATCCGGATGAGGTTTCAGGAGTGCCGGGATTTTCCTGGCCAGTTTCGATTTCCGATGAATCCGGAGCAGGTATTGCAGCAGTTTCAAGAGGCTGCTGTGCTGCCCCGCCGCTGTTTTGTACCACAAATAGACCGGATTCGCTCTTAAGTACAAGGGGCGGGATCGTGGCTTCAAGGACAACAGAAAGGGGTTCTGCACCTGACTCAAGGGTGGGGATATCCAGGGTCTGTCCCGGGAAAATCGTACCAGGGTTGTCACCGATAATACTTCGGTTGGCTTCGTGGATCAGCGGCCATAGTTCGGCGCGGCCGTAATAGCGCAGTGCCAGGCTGGACAGCATCTCACCCTCGGCGACCGTATGTTCCGTCAGGATAGTTCGTTCCAGCTTGGGCGTTTCAGCCGATTCCGGGACAGTTTCATCCTGGCGGCTGAGGTAAATCTGTTCTACAGGACTGTTTTCACGAATAAGCTTTGATGCCTCGCTTTTTTCGAAAACGGGGATCTCCTTGAGCGGGTCCTGTAAGCCTTTAACAAACGCTTGCGGCTCTGTTTCGACTGAATCAAGGTATTCCTGGAAGGCGCCCTTGAAGGCTTCAACAAGGTTCTCTAAAAGTGATGTGAATAATGTCTGGATTGCTTCAGCGTTGGAGTAATCGAGGATTCTCTCCAGGAAAGAACCGGGTTCATGGTTCAAATCATCCAGCTCGCTGCTTTCCAGCGAACCGCTATCAAATGTCTCCATCGGGTCAACAAGTGAAAAAATATCGTCGTTCATCTTTCTTTCCTTTGTTCGCTCCACCTTGCATGTGAAACAAAGAGTGCGAAACCGACTATATTGCAGGTGCCTCCTCTTTTTTCTGGCTGAGATGGCGGATCAGGAGCTGGTTGGCAGCCTGGAACTGTTTCAGTTCCTCAGATGGGAATGGGAACCGTGCGTTCGCCATACCCAGGACCAGCAGGCAATATGCCAGGTTACCCAGATGAGCTGATGAAATGTAGGCCTGGGTGATCCCCAGCGAACGCCAAAGATGAGCTAACGCGAATCGCCAGGTTGTTTGCAGCGGATCCTGCTCTTTTTCCGGCTTTGCGGCGTTTTCTTCCAGCATCTGATGCAGGAGCGAGTAGTCCGGATGGCTGATGAGCACGAAGTGCCCGTAGCGGCAGGGAGCTGCACAGTATTGGCAGCCCCGGGATTTCCTGAGGCGGTTCTGTTCGCTTGATCGACCGGGTGAACCGGCCAGGAGCGCCATCAAGGTGCTGAATACCCAGGCAGCACGTGGAGACTGGTGGGCAAGCCGGGCTGAGTGCGTGAGAGTTCCTGCAAACCTCTCATTGGGAGTCTGCTTTGCCAGGTAGAATTCGATGATTTTTTGGCAGGCCTCGGGAACTGTTTCAGCAAAGTATGCTGGAGTTTTCAATCCGGCGCGCTGAGCCAGTGCCTGGCGCAGCGGTCCTCCGGCCTGTTTGAAGTTATAGATATGCTCCGGCGGGCAGAAAGACAGAAGGTGCAGATAACTCGCTGTTTGCTGCAATCCCTGGGGAAGATGTTTTTCTGTTTGAGTCATATTTTTCCTCCTCTTAACGCTGTGGTGGAGTCCGAATGAACAGGTCCAACCGGTTTTGTTAGAACTCGATAGTCACACCACCGGGTTCCCCGCCGGTTTGAAGGAATTCACGGAGTTCTCCCGAAGGAATCCAGTCATCTTTGATCATGCCGCGCTGGTACAGCTCCTGCATTCGATCCAGGCGATTGTCTCCGGCGCCGGCAGTGGTCTGCAGTTTGAAATCGAAATTGATATTAACCAGGTCTTGAAGGCCGAGTTGGAGAAGATCGTCACGATTGAGGATATCGTCGCGATTGAGGATGTCATCACGGTTGAGGATATCCCAGCGAACCGTGGTGGGCAGATCAGCATAGTTGAGAATACCTCCCTGACTCGGGATGCAGATTTCTTTCAGGACTGAGGGCCAGGTTTCTGCGGATGGAAATGCTGCCTCCCGCAGGGAAGAATACAGGCTGGCGGGTATGGCCGATGCCGGGATTGCTCCAGCGGCAACTTCCTGGCCGATAAAAATCTTCGTCCATGTGGTAAGCTGGTCGCCGGAAATGTTGTTCGCTATCTCCCTGTAGTCCGAAGTGCTGAGCCAGCTGAAATCCTTCTCCATCAGGGGAATATATTCGGTGGTGTTAACCCACTGGATCATTTCATTCCGGACACTGGCGGGGATGGCGGAGGCAGGGATGGCCTGGTTTCTGAGATCGTCAAAGAGCTCCCATTTCATACTGGCGGGAATGGCACTGGCTGGGATGGCACTGATTTTCTCGGCCAGAATGCTGGCGGGGATAGCGCGGGTGAACTCGTTCATGATGCTGGCGGGTATCGCCCGCGATCCGCCTTCACCGGCATTAAAAATTTCCACCATCAGGCTGGCTGGAATGGCGGAAGCCGGGATGGCGCTGGCAGGAATAGCGCGGGCAAGGGTTTCAAGCATACTGGCAGGGATTGCATCGGCGCTGAGCTCACCGGTATTCACCATGGAAATTAGGTCTGACGGACCCAGTGAATTCATCACACTGGCAATCTCTGACCGCAGGCTGGCCGGGATGGCGGAGGCCGGAATGGCTGATTGGATGTCCAGGAGGATGCTGGCGGGGATGGCGGAAGCTGGAATGGCAGAGGCTGGAATAGCACCAGCATCGATGTCTTTGAAAATCTCGACATATATACTGGCGGGAATTGCTGATGCCGGGATGGCCGACGCCGGGATGGCGCTGGCGGGTATGGCGCTGGCCGGTATTGCCTCGGCAATCGCCTGTAAAAGGCTGGCTGGAATAGCGGAAGCCGGGATGGCACTTGCCGGGATGGCCTGGGCCAGGTCCTGCAGGGCACTGGCGGGGATGGCTGAAGCCGGGATCGCTCCGTTTTCAATCCGGTTAAGGACGGCTCCGAGGAAATCATCGCGGTTGAGAATATCATCTCGATTCAGGATATCATCGCGGTTGAGAATTTCCATCAGAACGTCAGGATCGAAGGCACCGGGGTTTACAGGATGGGCATACAGGTCCCCGGCTGCCAGCCGCTCCATCACACCATCGAAGAAGCCTGTGGGGATCTGGTCCAGGGGTACAGAGTTCAGGATGTCTACCAGTTTTTCACTGGCGATTCCCTGCAGCAGGAAGGGTTCTTCGGCCGCGATCCGGCACAGCCGCTCATCGGGAAACAGCGAAAGGTATTCTGAGCTGCTCCAGTTCTTTGCCAGCCAACTGCTGGCGAGCAGCGGGTCCACAAGCGAATCAGTCATATCTGAAACGCTGATCCGTCCATCGTGCAGCGCCTGGGCGATCTGTTCGTACTGCTTAACCGGCAGCCATTCCGCGTCGTAATCACCCGAACTGATACCGGAGAGCAGGTCGTTCACATCGGCGGGAAGCTGCAGCTGGCCGCTATCATACAGGTCACGGGCGTAGGAGGGCAAAATCGATGGTTTCAGGCCGTGATTGAGCATCAGATCGTGTATATCCTCGCTGCTCAGCTGCTCATCAAAGTACTCCCAGAACCCATCCTGCAGTAAGGCGCAGTTGTCGGGCAATAAAATATCACCTTCGCCGGTGCTGGCACAGGCGGTGATAAACGCACTGAGGGAATCCCTGTTCATCTGATCGAACGGCATGGCACCGGTCCACACGGCACGGGCGATCCCATCGAGCCTTTCAGGCGGCAGCTCGGAGGGCTGGATGTCTCCGGAAACAACTCGTTTCATAAAGTTACTTCCCATATCAGGAGCTTCATAGTCGGAAGCGCTGCGCGCCTCGTTGACCACGCCGGTGAGCCCGAAGATGGTCGTCTTTACACCTTCAGGCGCTTCGGCGGGCATATCGGCTGTATCTTTGGCGGCACCGCCTTCAGCCACTGCTGCAGAAGCACCCGCTTCCGCTGCTTCTGCACCCGCATCCGCATCCGCTCTATCGCCGGCGGCTTCAGCCGCTTTGCTGACTTCTTCACCCGGTTCGGCAGGCATTATTACCTGTGGTGCTTCAGCGACTCCACCAGTAACCGAAGCCCGCCCGGGATCCTGGGCAGGGATGGCAGGCGAATCTTCGTTGAAGTCAGGCATTGCATCGGCATCTGCTGGAGCGGTATCCGAGACGGCTGCAGTACCAACTGCGGGAGCGGCAGCCTCCACGGGAGCGGCTGTATCTGCTGCTGGTGCAGTCTGCTCAGGGGGCTGGTAGGAAGCTGTCTCTACCGGCGTGTAGGTGCTCGGTGAGATCACTGTGCCCGGTCCGGGAGATGAGTCCAGTGGAGGGATCACAAATTCCTGCCCGGGATAAATCATGTTGGGGTTTTCACCAATGACAGCCTGATTGGCTTTATAAATCGCAGACCACATGGCTGCGTTTCCATAATAGTGCAGTGCAAGATGGGAGAGCGTTTCACCCTCAGACACAGTGTGTTCTGCTGCGGAGCTGGTTTCGACAGGTGTGCGCTGTTCACCCGAATCCGATACAGTACTGGAAGCAGAAGGTGTCTCTGTGAGATGTGTGGATGATGCTCCGGTTGTTTCCACCATCTCCTTTTTAAACTCATCCAGCGCCTTGTCGACAAGTTCCTGGACCTCACTCTCACTGTACAGGTTTTCCTCATTCTGAAGCGGGGCTTCCAGTTCCTGCTGGAATGCCTCCGTATCGGTATGGACGATCGAGATATACTCCTGGTATGCGTCTTTGACTGCACCAGAGAGATTTTTTGCCAGGCTGACAAAGAAAGATTGAATGGCTTCAGCACTGACGTAGGAAAGGATGTTCTCAAGAACAGACCCCGGTTCCCTGACTGCCCGGTCGAGAGTTTCCAGGCCGGTTCCCATTTCTTCTGTAATTTTTGTGTCCTCAATGTGTTTATTCAAGTTGTCCATGAGTACCTCGAGCGTTCTTATTGGCAGATGCAGTGTCAGTGGTGTGTGTTGGTTCCTGTCGGGTCAAACGTGTGCGGCGTTGGCCGGCCAGCCGGCAATCAGGGCCTGGTTCCACTCCTGAAAAGAAGCCAGTTCGGATTCGGGAAACGGGAGGCGGGATTTGGCCATGGCCAGAACCAGCAGGCAGTAGCTCAGGTTTCCCAGGTGGTACGGGCTGATGTACCCCTGCCGGGTTCCCAGAGTTCGCCACAGATGACTGGTAGTAAAAGACCAGGTGGCTTTGAGCGTGCCGCCGGGGTCCCTGCTGTTTTCGTGCTGCTCAAGCAGTTTCTGCAGCAGGGTGTATTCAGGCCGTGAAACGAGCACGAAAAATCCATAACGGCAGGGTGCCTGGCAAAACTGACAGCCGCGTGACGGGCGCAGCCGTTTGTTTTTTTCCGTCCGGGAGGGCAGGGAGCAGATGCGGTCCATCTGCTGTTGAAACAGATAGGCGGCTTCAGGGCTTTCCTGTGCAGTTTGTGCAGCCCGGCTTAAATCATTTTTTAGCTTTTGATCCGGGATGGGCAGGCGCTGGTGGAAAGCAGTGATACGGCGGCATGATTCAGGGATTGTGCGTGCGAAAAATTCCGCCTCCGGCAGGTCCGCCTGCAGAGCCAATCCACTGCGGAGAGGAAGGCCTGCCTGTGCAAGAGCATGAATCTGGTCCGGCGGGCAGAAGGAAAGAATGTACAGGTAGCTGATAGAGGCTTGTATTTCCTGCACGGTGAGAGAATCAGCCATGGGGTTTTCTCCTTCAAACGATACGGTGGAGGCTGGTTATCGGGTGGTTCACTACCGTTCCAGCCGCGGCATCGGTGTGTAGAATATTTTGGTCCAGGAGGGCATATCATCCTGGAAGCCTGCAATGATCGCCTGGCCGACTTTCAGGCGGGCGATGACTTCAGCCTGTTCTTCCTTGAGAGCCAGTGTGCCGGCCATGGTCTGGCGGTCATCAGCGGCGACAAGGCGATGAATGATCTTGAGATTGGTATTCTTGAGCGCATCGGGCACCAGTTTGGCAGGCACCTGGTCGATAATGGCAAGGCCCTGGCCGTAGGCACGTATTTCCGCGAGGATGTCGGCAAACATCTCGCCCATCTTGGCTTGTGGGTTGGCACCGTAGGCAGTCTGAGGCGCCGCACGCAGGATGCGGTGCGCCTCTTCAAAGATGGCCAGGTGGCGCAGATCATGCGATTCAGGGGACCCTTCCAGTTCATGCTGTGCCTGACGGTATTCGTACATGAAGTTCAGCAGCAGTGCCATGGTGAGGCACTTGTCGGCATCATCGCCCATCTGCTGCAGGTTGATTACGACCGGCCGGTCGAACAGGTCTGCCCAGGGGGTGGACTGCTGGCAGTTGAAGGTTTTTCCCTTCCAGCCGCGCAGCAGGCTGCCAATTCGTGTACGCAGGGCGGCGGTAATATTATCGGTGATACGCTGTTCGTACCCCTTGGATTTCACCAGATCAGAAATTCGATCATAGAGGTTTTCAAGAGTCGGGCAGCACACACCTGCCGGAGGCAGTTTATCCTGTAGCCATCCCTGGCTGTCATAGAGATCGACCAGGGCTTCTTCGAGAATGACGGGCAGGATCTCCTGCATCGGAAAGCTGGCGTTGAAGATAGACCGCAATCGGTCCAGGTGCGGCATCACCTGGGCTGTTGCATCCGGCAAACGGACAATGTCGAACGGGTTAAGCTGCAGACTGTTGAGTTTCTCGCTGCCCCATTCCGTCCGTCCGGGCATATACACTGCTATTTTGCGATCAAAGGTGCCGGCCTGGTTATAGGCCAGTGCAAGCTGGACGTATTCCTCTTTCGCAGGTTCAATCACCATGAAGTTGACGTTTCGCTGCATCAGCTCTGAGATCAGCCGGCGGCAAGTATTGGATTTACCGCTGCCGGTGATTCCGGTGACGAAAACATGCCGCGTGAGTGAATTCAGATCCACTTCATAGGTGAGGTTCCCAACTTCTTCTCCGCCGTCCAGTATGGCGCCAAGCCGGATCGGATTTTCTTCCTTGCATATGGTGGGCGGGTTCAGGCTGAAACTGGCTGTGGGTTGAACAGGCAGCCCGGGCAGTTCACGCAGGGGAAGATTCGCGTACAGGGAGAGTTCTTCGGTGTTCAACAGAGTGGTCAGGTTTTCAAAGGCTTCCCCCAGCGGGTGGTGTACACGGTTTGCACTATCCGGGGCGAACAGGCGCAGCGGAGGCTGTCGGAAAGCATCCAATGATACCTGGACTTGCCCATCCCAAACAGGATGCAGGTCATGGACCCGGATGGGTTCAAAGGCGCTTTTTTCACCGCTGACCAGGGCTTTCAGTTGTGATTGGGCCTGGGCGGTGGTTTCAGCCTGATCGCTCATGAGATACACCCCGACATTCCAGCAGCCCTTGCCGCGGGCAATTTCGAAGCGGGTGACGGTTTCCTGGAGAAGCTGTTCACAGGCTTCGGCGTGTTTGTTGAGGTATTCACGGCCGAAGGAAAGCGACTCGCTGGAGGATGTGCTTTCGGTGTCGGTGGTGCCGGCGGTCTCGCCGCGGGTCTGTCCGATTGAGCTTGAGGTGCCGCTGGAGGTGGAAGTAGAGGAAGAGGGCAGCAGCTGGCCGAACATACCCAGCATTCCCGATAGGGCGAAGCCACCCGCCAGCGGGATCATCAGCGCGCCGGCACCGGCCAAACCGAGTGCCTTCAACCCCTTCCCCACACCGCTGGAATCTGACAGAGCGGTTCCCAGGGCACCACGGCTGCGGCTTTCACTTGAACCGGTGGTGGTGCCCTCCGTCTCCGATGTAGAACTGCTGTAGCTGACAGAACGGGCGGAACTTTGGGAGGAACTGTCGCTGGTGCTGCGCTGAATGGTGGCTTTCGTAAAAGCGTGGATCTGGCTGGAAAGGGTACGGCAGTCGTGGATGATCTGGTTTACGCTGCTCTCAGGAACAGGATTGGCAAGTACCATGTACAGGTAGGGTTTACCGCGCAAGCCGCGCATGAACTGATCAAGGCTCTGGGGGTAGTCCGACGGTTTATCGGATTCGATGGGAGAAGGGATACCCGTGAACGAACGGGCAAAGCGGTATTCACTGAGAGGAATATGGATTTTACGGACGATCTCGTTGTAATCAGAAACGGCTTTAACCCTGGTCCCGGGCCAATTGGAACACAGGAACTGGCCGAGCTGGTCGGCAAACAGGCGCGGCTGCCCTCCCGGTGCTTGCGTCAGGATACCGATATAGATATCTGAGCGGAATCCATCGCTACTGATAAGGAACAGCAGGGAATAGCGCGGGTCGTGGCAGGCAGCAAGGGTGGTCTGGATGGCGCGCAGGTTCCTGGAGAAATCCTCGCTGACAGGCTGGCCAACCTGTTCCAGATGGAAAAAGGCCACATCAGGAGGGGGAGGTGGTGCTTCCTCAAGCACACGGACATAGTTGGCGTCGAAGATGGGGCCGTCCAGATAGTTCCTGCTGAGAGCGAACAGCATTGCGCGTGAAATCAAGTCCCCGGTCGTGGTCAGCATTTCAACCGGAAGCTGATCCAATGGTTCCAGGTCTGTTGGGGCGGGTTCAATGGAGTGGTTCTCTGTCATCAGGAAGCCTTTCAGCGATAGGCCGGCTCAGTCCTGAGCAAGCCGGTAGCGGATCGATCCGATGCGGATTTCATCTCCCTGGCGGAAGATGGTTGGCTGCTGTGGTGCAATACAGGCAGCGTTGAGATATGTTCCATTCGTGCTGCCCAAATCCACCAGGTAGAAAACCTCGCCATCTTTCCTGATTTCTGCATGGAAGCGGGAGGCCAGATCATCTTTGACCCAGACATCATTCCGGCTTTTCCTGCCGAGGGTTGTGATTCCTTTTATAAGCGGGTATTTCTCTCCGTTTTCCGAGACAAGATACCAGGCCTCCTGTTTGTTTTCGTCGGACGAGGCAAATGAAATGGTGGGCTGAGGTGCCGGGGTTTTTAAGGAAGAGCGGTTTTGTGAAATGCCGTATTCGAGTGCAACGCCTTTTACGACAATTTCCTCGGGGTTATCGGAGAGAAGGATTCGATCTTCGCCGAACTGATCGCGCAGGTGACGTACGATGGTAAACAGCTGTGAACCGCCACCCACCAGAACCACCTGATGGATATCCTCTATAGTGATTCCCATCGACTTGAGTGCGTTTGAGATCAGGTATTCAAAATCCGCAATCAGGTGGCGGGCGATACCCAGAAATGTGTCTTCCTCGAGCTGCACGGTGCTGCGAAATACGGAACCATCCCGCATAACCACGGTTATAGTACGCCTTGGTGTATGGAAGGTGCCGCTGGAGTTGAGCAGCTGGCGGCTCAGCGATTCTTTTAATTTACGGGCAGCATTACGCAGCGATATCAGTGCTGTGGGGTCATCTGCCAGAGCGTGTGCAGGAATTTCAAGTTTTTCAATGAGGTATTTTGCCAGTTCTGCATCATATAATCCGCCCCCGTGAGGTTCCCCGTAGTGGTGGGTGAATTCAATCTCTCCGGTCCGGGGATTGACTTTTCCGGCGACCATATCAGTTGTGCTTCCGCCGACATCAGCGATCAGGGTAAGGCCTTCAGGCCTGTCAGACTGCAGAAGTCCCTGGTGATACAGGCTGAGAATAGCTCCTTCAGGTTCCGGAATAAAGCGAATGCGTTCATGCATTGGTGGTTCGAAACAGGCAAGAATAATCTGTTTGAAGTCGTTAAGAATGCTGCCATCGTAGCCGAACTGCCAATAGACGGGATAGGCAAAGGAAAATCGGATCTGGTTGTTGAAAGGTTTGTTATACCATTTTTCTTCCTGAAGTTGATTCAAGACAGATTGCAGCAGCATACTGGTGTACGTCAGCGCCTGGTTATGCGTATAACGTTTCTGGTGCGGGAGGGGCGTTTTTTGCAAATGGGCTCCGATACATGGTTTGAAGTATTCGCGGATTCTTTCACGCACGTCCTCCTGGTCCATCTGTTGTGAAACGGTTTCGCCGTAGCTTTCAAGTGCTGTTCCGTCTGCGTTCATAAGCAGGGCGGCGGGGAGGTGACGGTCATAGAAGCTTGTGAGGGGGGAAGGCTGCGGATCGCTGAGCATATGAATGGAGTTTTGCTGGTGGAGATACTCCACGCGGTAAAGACGCCAGTTCGTTGCTCCACAGTCAAAGGCGAAAAGCGTTTCCTGTTGTCCGGTCATGCAGGTTCCCTATGAAGAAAGTTACAATGATGAACGACAATCTGCTGCAAATCTCTCATAACTGTCCGGAAATTTCGGTTGTTGTTCTTGACCAGATTTTGTGTGGCGTAGCAGGGTACCTGCAATAATAATCAACCTGATGGATGAAGGGGAGACGGTGGGTAGTGAGCCCGGGGTATAGGGTTGTATGCAATTCAGTAAGGCCACGCGTTTTACCTGGATAAACGACAATCAATCTATTCCGATCTGAATTAGTACGTATGGGCAAAATCATAGTCCTGTTTGGTGTAGATGGCAAATTCAGGATACCTGATTTTTACCGAATAGTGGTTTTAGTGAAGGTTTTGTGTAAGGTTGTGAGGAATCCTGGAAAAAAATATATCAGATATTGGTTGAATTAAACGAAATGAACAAAATAAATTGTGGGTCTGCTGTGAGGTGGAATCTGCCTTTCATGGGGAGAAAAAAGGATTCAGGCACTTGATTTTATGCCTGAATCCGGGTTATTAGGTGAGGATGTTTAGGTTACTCGGCGGACAGTTCGCTGTCAATAATGGCGTAAAACTGTTCCAGCGGTGCAGCCCCTATAAGCGGAATACCATTGATGAAGAAGACCGGTGTGCCGCGGGCGCCAAGTGCAGCCACGAATTCGGCATCTGCAATGATTTCGCTATTGTGGGTCTCACCGGCGAGGCATTCACTGAATTGATTCGCGTCCAGGTTCAGGTCTTCGGCATATTGAGTATATGCTTCTGTTCCCAGTGCCATTCGGCCGGAATACAGCAGATCGTGATATTCCCAGTACATATCCTGATCGCCGGCACAGTTGGCTGCAACAGCGGCATCAAGAGAGGTTTGACCGAGGATTGGAAAATCCCGGTAGACAAACTGGATCTGCCCCGGATACGTGTCCAGAAGGGCCTGGAAGGATTCAGTGTGAAACTTGCGGCAGTAACCGCAGTTATAATCGCCGAATTCAATAAGCTGAATGGGCGCATCAGACGGGCCAAACACGGGATCATCGTCGGCATCGACAGGGAACCGCTGTATTTCACCTGGTTCGGTTGTGGGGATTACAGCAGCGGCGTTCTCTGCAGGAGCCTGCGCGGTCTGCTCTCCGGTAGAATCCATACCCCAGATTGCGTAACCGATGAGTACACCAATCAACAGAGCAACAGGCAGCATCAGGTACAGCTTCCGGTTTGGATCAGGTGCAGGAGCTTCGTTGGGTGCCTCGTGATCCGTTTCAAGCAAATTAAGGTCTTCTTTGTATTCTTCCATTCGGAAATTATATCATGGAGGATTTGATTCGGTGCAGTAGAATAGTATTCAGGCAGGGATGATCAGTCAGTGGTGGATTCAAACTTACTTTGATGGTTAACTGCGAAAATCGAGGAGAAGAAGATGCAGAAAAAACCGGTTGAAAAACCTCGAGGCTTTTCACGTCTGTTATATCGGTTTCCAATCTGGCTCTACAGAATCGGGTTGGGAGGATTATTCGGCAAGCGTTTTATACTTCTTACCCATATTGGGCGAAAAAGCGGGCAACAGCGCCAGGTGCTGCTCGAGGTGATCCGTCTCGATTTAGTTACCGGTGTTGTTTATGTTATTGCCGCATATGGTGAGAAGGCGGATTGGGTTCGCAATGTGCGGAAAACGCCTTCTATACACGCACAGCTTGGCCGGCAAATGTATGCAGCCGAAGCAGTATTCCTGGATGAAGAAGGAAGGATCAGGGAATACCTGGATTATGCCAGACGCCACCCAAAGATGGCAGTTTCGTTTCCGGGCATGGTGGGATACGGGCTGGACGGAAGTGAGGAGGATTTTATCGCTTTTGCGAAGGAAATCGTGATAGTGGCTGTGAAGCCGGCGTGATTGTGCACCAGAGCGGATCCAGTCTGGCAGTCAGGACAAGTTCCATTATGAAAAAAAACAATGTGCTGGGTGGTATGAGCTATTTCTCAGCAGACATCTGCGTCAGGAATTCCTGTGCTGACTTGCGTTCGTGTGCGAAACTTATTTCTCGCGTGAAATAATCCTGGTCTCCCAGTACCAACTCTTCTTCATCGGCTTTAGTTGCCCAGTAGTAAAGTGTTTTCCTGATTTTTTCAAAGCAGGGGTCGTCAAAACTCACGCTATTATGGGCCATAAGGACAGCAAGCCTTGCCTGGTCCCGCCATTCATAATCCCAGTTCAAAGCTTTCTTAAGCAGGGGTTCGATTTCCTGATACGAATACTTGTTGAATTTTTCCAGCAAGCGATCAAGTCCGCCTTTGATCATGTCGACTGCTGCGTTCTCCCGATCCGAGGCAGGTTTCCATTCGAGTCTGTATAACGAAGATTCGGCTGCTTTACGAAGCGATTCGGCCTGATTTTCCAGGAAAGGAGCCAGTTGTGGGATCGTCCCGTCGATTTTGATAGACCCAAGCGCCTCGATTACGCTGATCCTGACTGTGACATTATCGTGATCAAGAAGAGAAAGAAGCGACTTTTGAACTGCTTCAATGGGGTTGTATCGAAGGCTGTACACAGCAGCCTTGATGACCATAATGGAAGGATCATCCAGCATGTTGAGGAGAAAATCTGTTTTACGATTGTCCTTCAGCATTCCCATAGCTTCCACTGCATTTACGCGTATCGTTTTTTCCCTGTGATCCAGGAGGGGGATCAGGGCATCAATAAAGGCAGAGTGAGAAAGCCGGGTTTTCAGGGCGGAAATAGCAGCACTACATACTATGGGATTTTCTGCCCGCAGTTCAGTCAGGATTTCTTCGGGTTCGAGCTGTGTAAAAATGGAAAAAGCAGCCGCAGTGAGACTCTCGGTGAGGTATACGGGCGTTGTCTTGAGACTATTGATTGCGGTGATACCTGCTTTTCCCGTATGTTCAAGCAAATTGAGAATACTCTTATTTGCGGAGGTTATATTTGTAGTATTTCCCTGTAACCCTGGATTTCGGAGAGCCGCTACCAGATCAGATGCAAGATTTTCATTTTCGCCAGCCGGAACCCCAATTTTTTCCAATGCGCTCATTGCTGCTGCGCGGATATCCGCCGTGTATCCTGCTCAAACTTCCATAAGGCATGCCAGGCTTTCACATCCCCGATAGTTTCCAGCAAAGTAATAACAGTCTTGTCATGCTCGCCGCCGTCCAGGTTGTTAATTAACGGATCGACTGCAGTGCTGCCAAAGTTAATCAGTGCATCAACGGCGGATTTCTTGATGAGGTAATATTTCCGACTTTCTGCCTGCTGTTTTAAGGATTGAAACGATACAGGCGTACGAAGGTATTTCGGCAGGGTGGTTTTTATCAAATTAATCAACGGTTGTATCGCATCGGGATCTGTGACCAGCTTGAGGTGGTCGGGCGATTTATCCACCAGTGCTGGCACAGCAGCGGCTCCCAACTGAGCACAGGCGGTGTAATCTCCCATCTGGATATAGTAGTTAACGCCGGCGCTGCTCTTATCAGGCTTCCACCCGAGTTGATCGAGAGCAGCGTTTACCATTGGATCATTCTGGTCGGCCAGCTCAGCCACAAGCATCTTTACCGCTGCTTCCAGTCCATCCCTGTCCAGCGTTTCGAGGATTGCAGCGGTTGTTCCCTCTGGGCCGGATGATTGTTGTTTTCGCAGCAGGAGCAGGTATACAAGGTGTTCGCGGTCTTGCTCCGGCTCCCATTGCATGGCTTTCAACATCCGGGCGTAATCCGGTTCAAGCGTTTCGGCCATGGACACGGTCAGTATCTCTCTGGCATGATGACTGGATTCGATCGTTTTTAGTGTGTCCTTAATCATCTGAGGTCTGGATGGTCTCAGGCTGTTCTTGTGGTACAAGCGGGCAAGGGCAAGTATGGGCTCTTTTCCTCCCAGTTCTGCACAGGCAGGTACGCATGCGAGCGCAACTTTACTTTCGGCATGATCGAATATATGAACCAGTGTCTGACGGAACAACTCAATACCCGTCCGGTCCAGTTGAGGAATATGTTTTTCAGCTGCCTCGAAGGCTTTGATGCGGACATCAGGGATCTTGTCTTCTTTCAGCGATTCCAGCAATGCTGGAACGATAACAGCTGTGCCGATTCGGTTCAGTGACCAGGCAGCATCCATACGGATTTGGGAAGCTTTTCCCCGGCGATATTCCTCTTTGCCTGACCGCTTGTATTTGAGCGCATTGACCAGGCCCTTGATATTTTTTTGCTTTTCCAGTTTTTTTACATCAGGCGGGCCGAATACTGCCATGAGATGAACTCCGTTATTTTGAAGTATTTCTTCTCCGTTATAATACACAGTTGTGATGTATAAAGCGAAATCTGTAAGTAATTTGAAGGCGGCAAATCGTCTATGTGATATTCCGCCGGAGGTGGGTTGTTAAAGCTGCAATAAACGGTTTGAATTTAAAGGAAAAAAATGATGGCTGATTACAGAGTTCTGCCGGTTGTACTTGAACGATATTCGCCACGTGCCTTTGATGGAAACAGGGCGGTGCCGCGTGAAGCACTTGAGGTCCTTCTTGAAGCAGCCCGATGGGCGCCTTCAGCAGCCAACAGTCAGCCCTGGGTCTATCTTGTTTTTGATTCTTCAGTCGCGGAGGCTCTCGAGCAGGCGCGCAACCTGCTTGACGAAGGTAACCGGAAATGGGCTGTCCGGGCACCTGTTTTGCTGCTGGCATGCTCCCGTGTCAGGCGGGAAAATGGGAAACCGCAGCGATATGGAGAACATGATCTGGGCCTGGCAAACCAGAATTTGCTGCTGCAGGCACATTTTTTGGGGCTGTTTGCTCATCCAATGGCTGGTTTTGATAAGAACCAGGCACGGGAGTGGTTTTTCATCCCGAATGATTACCAGCCGATGGTTATGATAGCTCTTGGTTATCCTGGCGAGGAAGCAGATCTTCCGCCGGAAGTGCGAGAGAAGGACCAGGAGCCACGAAGAAGAAAGCCGCTGGACAAGATTGCTGGCTGGGGGTACTGGCCGGAAGGGTAGATAGTGAATTCGGGGAGGCCGGCAGCAGAAGCGGCCAGATTTCTTTCCTGACTTCAGAATTCTTCCTGACATGGTTTCGGAAGCAGCGCAGATTTCTCTTTACGGATCCTGCCATTTGTCTTTATAGAAAACAGGAGTACCTTCAAGCCGGTATTTCCAGCCTGCTGATAACATGCATACCGGGTTCTGCTCTGAAAAAACGCTCCCAACGCAGTTGTTGAAACCAGCCTCATATCAATAAAAAAAACAGTCTTCCCGCCGGGAACAGGCAGGAAGACATATTATTTATCAGCTGTAGATTGAGTTTAAAGTGACTCAAGCAGGATTTCGGCCAGGTCACGCACATCCAATTCTGTGCCCTGTGCTTTAACTTCATCCTCCAGCATCGTCAGGCAAAACGGACAGGAAACCGCCACTGTACCAGCGCCGGTATGCTGCAGTTCTTCGAAGCGGGCGGCGCTGACACGCGTTTCCCCGTGTTCTTCTTCTTTCCACATCTGGCCGCCTCCAGCGCCGCAGCAGAAGGATTTTGCTCCGGAACGGGCTGCTTCATGGAGCGTCCCCCCTGTCTTTTGGAGTAGATGTCGCGGTGCTTCATATATCCCGTTCATCCGTCCCAGGTAGCAGGGATCATGGTAGGTGATGGAGCCGGTATGTCCGCTGCTGCGAAAATTTAGCTGTCCACTGCGGACGAATTCATCCAGCAGCTCGGTGTGGTGAAGCACGGTGTAGCTGCCGCCATATGCCGGATACTCATTCTTTATGGTGTGCAGACAGTGTGGGCAGGTAGTGACAATTCTCCCCGGATTGACCCGATTGAGGGTTTCAACGTTTTGCACTGCCAATTCGTAAAACAGATACTCATTACCGCTGCGGCGGGCGGCATCACCGGTGCACATTTCCTCCGGACCGAGAACGGCGAACGAGACTCCAGCTGCATGCAGGAGGCGGGCAAAAGCGCGAGCGGTTTTCTGTGCGCGGGCGTCGGTAGCGGGTGCGCAGCCGACCCACCACAGCAGGTCAACTTTTTCACACTCTGCTGCAAGGGGAATATCGAGGCCTTCCGCCCAATCCATCCTTTTTTCAGGTGGAATATTCCACGGATTTCCACTCCGTTCCAGGCCGCGGAAGGTGGTTTGCAGTGCAGCGGGGAAAGAGTTTTCCATCAGCACCAGTCCTCGGCGGATATCGAGAATATCCATCATGGGCTCGTTTCCGACCGGACAGATATCTACACAGGCGCCACAGGCGGTACAGGCCCAGACCGCCTCCTCCGGGATTGCCATTTCCAGCAGTGTCTGGCTGCTCTGGCCGCCCTGAGCAATAGCAGTTCCTTCCTGATTGAGGAAGTAACGTTTGTTGATTTCGAGTGCGGCGGGAGAGAGGATTTTGCCGGTCTGGTAAGCCGGGCAAGCATCCTGGCATCGGTTGCACATGATGCAGGAAAAGGTATCCATCAGTGAGGAAGATGAAAGATCTTCTATTCGGCCTGCGCCGAACTGCTCGATCGTTTCATCTTCCATATCGAGTGCGAACATCTCACCGGGAGAACGGCGCGATGGGGCGAGCAGGAAATTCAGGGGTGTCATTATCAGGTGGAAATGTTTGCTGTATGGGAAATACGGAATGAAAGCCATGATTGAACCCACTGCCGCCCACCAGAACACGTGGTGCAGGATTTCGAGTGTGGCGGCAGGCGTGGCGCCCCAGAGAGAACCCAGGATTGTGGCTGCCGGCTGCCAGCTGTCAGCACCTTCCAGCGCAGTAAGGGTGCTGGCACCGACAAGGCGGGCACCGACGTGGAACAGGATGAACAGCCCGACAAAAAGAGAATCGCGCGGGATGCCGCGGCGTGCCTTTCCGGTGACAAATATTCGCTCGTGTATTTGCAGCTCCCCTGCGCGCAGCAGGAAACGCCGCAGCAGCAGCGCAGCCATCCCGAACAGTACAGCTGCAGAACTGATATCTGCGAAAAGACGGTAAAGATCACCTGCGAGGTTTGGCCCCAAAAAATGAAAATTGGGGATCAGGCCTTCCAGCACATCTGCCGTGTTGACGAGCAGAAAGTATAAAAAGCCCCAGGCAACCAGTGCATGCAAGATGCTCGTGGCAAGCCTGTCCCGAAAGACAGGCGCAAGGCTGATAGCATCAGTGAAGGACCGGACGGCCTTTTTTGATTCCGGAGGCCAAGGGAAAAATCCTCCCCGGGAAAATATTCCCCGCAGTCGTTGGTAGGCTTTCCAGGCCAGGAAGAGGGTAAGAGCAGCCGCTGCCAAAAAAAGAATTTTCTCAAGCAGTGTAAGCATGGCGTTCTCCTGTGAATGTAGGATTCCAGTGGGAAGGTCGGTTCATTTGATTTGACAAAGAATGAAATATTCAGCAATGGACAAGTCTACCACAGGCTGGCAGGAGGGAAAACGAAGGACTTATAAGACTGAGGTATATGAACTGTCGGGGATGGGATGGCTGCTGCAAGTCAATTGTGAAAAGCGGGAATCATGAAGCCGCGCTTACCCAGCGCGGCCTGGAGTTCCGGGTGACCAGGGTCAGTCAGGCAGCCCGAATAGCAAATGTTTTTTTATCTGGCTGCAGGATTTCGTGATGAGTCAGGTAGTCGTTCACCTCAACCAGACACATCCGATATGTGCGCAGCAGCTCCTCATCACTGGCTTTATGGCGGCGCAGTGATTGATGGGAGCATTCTTTGCAGCCGCGCATGGCACGATAGGAATCAGTCTCACAACCAAGGCAGCCATTCATTCGGATCATGGTCAGAGAGAATGCCAGGCTTTCAGGATGATCCTGTGGAAGTCGGCTTACATGGTCCACAAGCTCAAACCAGGCTGGCCCACGATCATGGCGGAGATGTCCTATCAATTTGGGGGGGAATAGGAGTTCGTTAAATGAATACATAGCCTCGCCAATCTTATGTTCATTTGAATTCAGTATGCGGCAGGTTTGCCCCATTGTAGTTGTGCAGACAAATCCATGAATACAGTACTTAAGTACTACTATGCTCTGAACTGAAATATTAAGAGCATTCTCACTTATCAGCAGCCGCGCCGGTTAATCTATACGTGTCTTTTTTCTCATTCTTAACCGGAATCGGTGTAAATCACAGATTTGCGGGCTGTGCTGCCGCTACCGGTTAAACACAGCAGCACTATGCGGGTTGCGGAAGGGACAGGGTTTCCAGCCAGATTCCGGCTGATCCCTGGCAGCATTGGTCATGCACCTCCAGGTGTGTAGACATCAGGATCGGTGGGGGTTTCCCCGCTGGGATCCCAGACATACACCCAGGTTCCTTCCTGCGACCAGTCGAAAATCCATTGTGCGTCTGCATGAGAGAGATTGACGCATCCATGTGATGTTGGGTAGCCGTAATTGTTGTGCCAGTACGCTCCGTGGATCGCGCGTGCCTCATCATAGTACATGACCCAGGGCACGTCTTCAAGATAGTAGTAATCCGAGCGGTCGGATGCGAAGGCACCACTCATGGTATCTGTCTCGAGTTTGGCATAGACCTGGAAGACGCCGGGTTGAGTCCACCACCCGTTGGAACCGCTGGAAACCAGGGTGGCGTACTGCAGCCGGCCATCTTCGTACAGTGAAATGGTTTGTTCGTAGAGATTGATCTCGATCCAGCGATTATCTGGAATACCTTCAGGGCGTTCCGGATTGGGGTAAACAAGGGCCACAAGCCGCTGTTCGACCCATTCCTCCGGTCCGATCATGTACCAATCCAGGCCGTCGACGTTTCGGGTATCGTAGATCTGAATTACTTCATACCGGTAAGCCCAGCGAGTCCCAGCAGGCTGGTTTAGGCCCGGTGCAGTGGAGACATAATTTCCGCCCATGATCCATCCGAATGGACGGATTGGATTCTCGTTAAAAATCAAGCCCTGGAACTCGGGTGGTGTATAGCGGGAAACGTTGTCCCCTCGAATGTAGACACCGGGCTCGATCATATAAATGATCTTGCCATTCTTTTCAATACGGTCGATATAGCTGACAAAAAGATATCCCGGCGGGATTTCGCCGACGGTGTTTTTTCTATCCAGAGCATCGTCAACACTGCCGTATTTGGCTGTGCCGGATTTTCCCACTCGCAGGTACTCAAAGGGGAGGTAGTTCAAATTGGGATCCGGTGAGACTGCCGGCAGTGGTTGATTGGAAAGCGCACCCAGGAGAGCCAGTCCGGTAATATTTTCAGCAGGGCCGATATTTGAGCACTGGCGCGGAAAACGGAGCTGATCGCGGCCAGTACACGCATAATCTACGGGTGTTTCCGGAGTGTCAGCTTTAACAATCAGCAGCTCCGGTACTGCCAGCAACAACGAGAGCAGGAAGGCCAGCAGGCTTGCTGCAATCAGTCTGCGCATTTTTATATGGATCATAGATAACCTGTACCTCTGAATTCTTCCCGGGTTACCGATTGTATGTGGGAAGAAAATCTTATTTGATATGGAGATAATTATAATCTGTATGCAATGATACGGATGTGTATCGATTCGATAGGGTTGAAAGAGGAGTAATGAAGGGATCGGGTATAATCCGAACCGGAGTATCTAAAAAGATACGAGAAGAGGTGGATTAGTATGGGGTTTAATCAGCAGTTCAGCCGCTGTGGGCTCGAAACAATGTCAGAAGAACAGCGAACAAGGCTGAGGAATATCAAGGCAGTTGGTATCGATGTGGATTTTACTTTGCTGGGTTCGGATTTTATGGTTTCTGAAAAAAACCGGCAGGCAATAATAGCGGCGCAAAAAGCCGGCCTGGGTGTGCATCTGATCACCGGACGCAGCCTGCAGACACTGCAGCCGATCCTGGAGGAAGTACCTTTTACAGATCTGATGGCGATATCCGGCGGTGCTTTTATTTATGACCCGGTACAGCAGTCCATTGTGGACAGGCGGCTCATATCACGGCGGGCGGCTGAGATCGTAGTGGAAACTGCGCGGGCTGCGAATGCGGCTATATTTCTGTATTATCCGGAAGAGATCTACATGGAAGCTACCCCGGAACTACTGGAGGGCTGGCATGGGTCGCGAACATATCACCCGGTAAAGACGAAAGATATCCTGGCGGAAACCAGCGGGGATCCGAACAAGATCGCAGTATTTGGCGAGAATGCACAACTGCGCAGTGTGGAAGCGAAGGCTCGGATATCAGGAGCTGAGCTCTTCTATGCCTATCCACATTCCTATTTCCTTGATGTTACTCACCTGGAGGCCGGGAAGGGGGATGCACTGCTCCGCTTGTGCAGCAAGGTCGGTATCCGGCCTGAAGAAATGCTTGTAATCGGAGATGGGGAGAACGATCTTCCCATGTTTGCAAAAGCGGGATTTGGTGTGGCATTGGAGAACGCTGCCGAGGCATTGAAAATAACAGCGGACTGTATTGGTCCGTCGAATGAAAATCACGGAGTGGCGTGGGTGTTGGAGATGCTTCTGGCTGTCGGTCGCTGATAGCCCGGATCTGCCCCGGCATGGCACGGCATAAAAAAACCTCCCGCAATGTATTCTGCAGGAGGTTTTCGGATTTTTAACGATGTACCGGATCAGATGTGGATCGCTTCCCCCACGGCAGCGTGGGCTGCTTCCATCAGCGTCTCACTAAGCGTTGGGTGGGCGTGTACGTTGCGGGCGATCTCGTCCGGCGTCATCTCCATCATCTGCGCCAGGGTCAACTCCGGCAGCAGCTCGGTGACTTCCGGGCCGACCATGTGCGCGCCGAGTATTTCGCCGTATTTTGTATCGGTCACCAGCTTGACCCATCCGGCGGATTCGCCCAGCCCCAGCGCCTTGCCGTTGGCCTGGAACGGGAAACGCCCGACCTTGACATCATAGCCGCGCTCCGCTGCCTGCGCTTCTGTCAGGCCGAATGAGGCGATCTGCGGATGGCAGTAGGTGGCGTGCGGCATCATTTCATAATTAAGCGTGATGGTTTTTTCTCCGGCAATGTTTTCGGCGCAGATGATCCCCTGTGCGGAGGCCACATGCGCAAGCATCAGTTTGCCGGTCACGTCGCCGATGGCCCATACGCCGGGCACGTTGGTCTGCATACGATCATCAATCTCGATCATGCCGCGCTTGTCCACGCTGACACCGATCTTGTCGAGCCCCAGGTCCTTGCTGTTCGGGCGGAAACCGATCGCAACCAGTGCCTGCTCTGCTTCGAGCACCTGCTCGCCGTCCGGTGTTGTGACGGTGACTTGCACGCCGGCCTTGACCTTCTTGATGGATTCAACACGGGTTCCGGTCAGACAGGTAATCTTGCGCTTTTTAAATGCCTTCTCAACTTCCTTACTGGCTTCTTCATCCTCCAGCGGGGCAATACGCGGCAGCATTTCCACCAGGGTCACTTCGGTGCCGTACGCGTTCCACACGGTGGCGAATTCGAGGCCGATCGCACCGGCGCCGACTATCACAACGGATTTCGGCAGTTTCTCCTGCAGGATCGCTTCCTTGTAGGTGAGTACTTTCTCGCCATCGGGTTCCATCCCCGGGATGATCATCGAGGAGGCACCTGTGGCAATGATGATATTTTCCGCTTTGAGTTCTTCCTCGCCGCCTTCAGTGAGGGTCACGCCAAGGGTGGAGCGGTCCTTGAACACGGCTGTTCCCATGAACACATCAATCTTGTGTTTTTTCATCAGGAAGCCCACGCCCCTGGTCAGCCGGTTTGATACCTGGCGGCTGCGTTTGACAGCCGCCGGGAAGTCGAGCTCAAGGTTTTCGATCTTGAATCCGAATTCCCGCCCGCCTTCACGCAGCAGGTGTGCCACCTCAGCATTTTTCAGCAGTGCTTTGGAAGGGACGCAGCCGATATTGAGGCATACTCCTCCAATCCACTCTTTCTCAACCAGGGCGGTCTTTTTGCCCAACTGTGCTGATTTTATCGCAGCAACATATCCACCCGGGCCTCCCCCTATAACAATCACATCGTACGCGGCCATTCGCGGTCCTCCTGTAGGTATTCCATGCTCATTTGAAATCCGTACTTTAGTATATCGTATTCAAACCTGAATGGCAGTGTATGATTGATAGAAATCTATGAACCACCAGCATATATGATGGGTTTGATGCGGGTTATTCTTTGTGCGCAGTGTTTCTGTATCACCCAGAGTCGTATGAGTATTGGAAAAATGCACAAGTCACATAGTCAAAGCAGAACTGGTTTTGGAATAAAAGTGTACGCGTTCCACAGTCGATGTCATACGAATGCTGCAATCCAGAGTTTCCAGAGATTCGGGGGACGGAAGTTCAGTTAATGGATAGAAAACAAAGCCTCTGTGACTTGAAAACCCTTCTCCATTGCACTATAACCGTGTGCTGGTATAATTTGGGTTGCCAGGGCGGTTAGCTCAGCTGGTTAGAGCGTTGCGTTGACATCGCAAAGGTCGTAGGTTCGAGTCCTATACCGCCCACAGAATGGAACCCCTCGATGTTGAGGGGTTCTTTGTTTTGTTGAGGTTAAAAAATCGGAGGGGAAAAAGGGGGATTGCGAATTCCTGGACTATCAAAATCGCGAAAAAGAGCTAAAGCCCAAAACACGATTATGAATTACTGATTGCTTCGCATGCTCGAAGCACGGGTCTGGTTCTTGTTACGAACAATGTGCGGGAGTATCAACGAATTCCTGATTTATTGGTAGAAAATCGGGTGAAAGTATAGAGCTGCAAGCTGAATTGAAATAATAGTAACTGGCAAATACATAACATCAGCATCCCTTGAAGCCAGGAAAGCCCCCGGTAAAGTTCCTGTGCAATAAAACTTCATTGTTTCCCCTGAAGTGGAGAACACTAGCGTTCTCGGGAAAAGAAGAGGTTCGGGATGGATTCTGTACTCCCCACAGGGAAAAGCGCCAGGCAGGATCGCTGGGCGTTTTACAGCTATTGGGACTTTTCTTTTGTACCTGATTTGGATTGACCCGGGCTCTCTATTCTACTGGTTTGCACTGCTGTCTATGAGGTTGATAGTCTCCTGTCCCAAATCGACCAGCACGGCTTCCATACCCGGGTAGCCTGTATGCAGTGAGATAACGTAATTCCTGTGTGAAAAACTCAGCAGGAGATAGGATTGCGCGACTCCGTCACGATACTCTTCATCCGAGATATTCGTACAGGTGTAGCCGCTTGTTCCTAGAGGGCTGTCCCCTCGAGAGAAAAACCCGGGATTTCCACAATTTCCACCCACAGTGCCTTGCTGTGCCATCTCTTCTGTATCCATTCGTGAAATACTGATCGTACTGCCGCATTCCCCGCACCCAACCAGCGAATCCAGATCCGCCACGCAGGCGTACTCTGACTGTGATGTTACCAGACTCGCATCCACGGGAAGTAACGCACAAATATCCACAGTACCTTCTTCCTGTACACCAATCGAATCCTCTAACTCCCCTTCTGCATCTTCACCCTCTATCATCCGTACTCTGGAAGCCTGTCCCTGGACATAGCAGACCTCGTACTTAACATTATCGGGATCCCCGGGCGTTTCAGGGGTGACGCCTATCCTCTCTGCAGCGCTTTCATACTGGGCCCGGTCTGCCGTAATGCAGTTTTCGGCAGCGGATCTGAATAGAACAGTAATTACATCGGGGGTTTGGCAGGCAAGTGATGCGGCAATCAAAACAAGGACAAACAGCTTCCATTTGATATCGATTTTAAGATCATTCATTACTCAAGTCCTCTCTGACAATCAGGAGTCCTTCGCCGCTGATACAATGATTTGATTTCCCATACTGAAAAGGTATAGAGCAAAAGCATCTATACTATAAACCATCCAGTATAAGAATGGATACCCGTGATTCCATCGAGCAGCTAAGGCATTTCTTGACGCATCGGATAAGCCGGTCCAGGAAACTGAGTTGAAAGATCATCCTCATTTGCCAGGGATTTGGCAGGAAAAATACTGCCGCAAGTGTAATACCCCTTGGAAACGAGGGGTTCGTTGTTTTGTTGAAGTTTGAGAAGAGAGGGAAAATGGAAGAATCGCTCTCTCATTGGATATCCGAGAATCTGAGGACGATCGGATAATCCTTCACCAGAAGGTTCTCGATGATCAACTGGCTGCCGTCCACTTCAAACACCTGCGGCTGGGTATAGCCGTGCAGCACGTCGATCCCGGTCACACTTGCAGGCATGCCCTCCTCAAAGGTAAAAGTGAGCGTTGCATTGGTGCCGGGATCATATTCTACAGCAGCGCCGTTTGTCCATAAGGTGAACAGCATGTCCCCGTTGGGCAATGTGAAACTGTATGACAGGATATTATTCTCTGAGCTCTCGATACCCACTTCCAGGTTGGCAGGATGATTTCCAGCCATCACGGTGGAGAGGTTTCTCACGGTGGAGTAAACCATCTGGTATCTCGCATCCACGTCGACACCTGCAGCGATATCCATCCCCAGATGCGTCAGGATGTTGCGGGCATAATATTTCGGCATCACTAGGTCTTCGTAGACCCAGGGTTGGCCGGGGTCGGCATTCCGATTCCCCCGCCAGGTCAGTTCATCCGCCCGGTACTCTCCGGTAAATCCTGCATTGACAGCCAGTGTCTTGATCTCATTTGCAAAGGAGGGGTAGTTGAGATAATAACTAGCTCCGTTTTCGTATGCCGGTGATGGGCCGTAAAAAGGATGCCACGTGAGGCCGTCTACAATGGGCATGATCTCGTCGGAGGCAGCAACGGTTCGCAGGTAGGACGCAGAGGCAGGGCCATCTGTACCGGATGGGGCACCGACGAACACCTTTGCCTCCGGATCGATTGCCCTGATCTCCGGGACCACCAGGGAGACCAGTGAGATGTAGTTTTGCGGTTTTATGCCCTGGGTACAAGCGAAGTTATCCGGCTCATTCCAGATCTCATACTCATGGACGCCTTGATTACTCAGGTACTCAACGGTGTCCCTGACATACTGGAGATAATCTTCTGTTTCCGGGTCACCAGGGCCTGCATTCGCAAACCTTTCACACGGCACTTCCTCCCCGGCGTTCTGCGCTTCTTTATTCCAGAAGCTGATAATGTAACTGATGGTCAAATCCTGGCCGTGAAAGGCATCAATGCATGTATCGTTATTCTCATCAAGATACTCAGGCCTTTCGAGATTTACAGGAACTTCCATCTCGTTGAAGGAGAAACGGATGTGTTTAATACCCAACCCCCCAAGATGATGCAGTAGAGAGGAGTCCTCCAGGCAATAGAACCAGCAGTAAGGATAAAATCCATGCTGCCCGATGCGGTTGTCCTCCGATATCTCACTTGATGAAAGAGAAAGAAGGATTTCTGCCAGAGATAAGTTCCCTTCCTGTATCATGAGGTTCCAGCTTTCATCTGGCGTTGGTAAAGAGAAGTTGCTGGTGGAGCCGCCGGGCATGGTGGCAGTGGCTTTAAGGTTCGCTCCTGAGAATGGTTCGCTGGATGTGAAGGTGAATGTGCCGTCCGGTCCAGCTGTCACACTGCCCTCATAGAATTCGGCCCAATTGCCCTCTCCGGAGAAAATCTCCACCTCACAGCCCGGGCAGGCTGCCCCGCTGACCGTACCGGATGGATCAAAGGATAGGATCACCGGGGCTGCAGTAAAGCCTGAAACCGGCGGTATCATTCTGAGGACCGTATCCTCTCCATAGATCAGATTTCGTGTGATGGTAGTGCCCTCTGTATTTCCTGTATTGATGTCGATGCTGGGAGCGCCGCAGTAGGCGATTACGTTTCCAGGCCCGATAATATTCCCGGGAGAGTGATCCAGGATTTGAATCCCGGTATAGGTTAGGCCAACATAGCCATTGAATTCAACACCAATCTGGTTTCCGGCAATGGTATGGTGGCTGCCGCCTTTCTGGATGATGATACCGTCCCTGTTCCCGGTGATCAAATTGCCCTGTCCCAGGGGTCCTGCACCAATCTCCGGATCGCCGCCGATGGTGTTGTGTTGGGCATTTTCCCACAGGGTGATGGCAGTTCCTTCGAAATTGACAATATAAAGCCCCTGTATGGTGATGTATTGGGCGTTGATGCTGAGAGCGCCATATTCTGCCCCACCGCCGTCCAGAACGACCCCGGCATCGCTGGCGTCGATCGTCAGGTGATCCCTGTTGATTTCCGGCAGTATTTGCAGGATGGCGATCGCGGCGGGATCTTCGGGGTCGAAGACTTCCGGATCGAAGGTAATCGTGTCGTACGATTCTGCGTTGTTCAGAGCCTCTCGAAAACTGCCGGCTCCGCTGTCTGCTGTGGTGTTGACAATGGTTGTGTTTCCCTGGGGGATGGGTGTTTCTGTTGGTGTGGTGACTTGCTGTGGTGCTGCGGTTGGTGAAGATGTCGGTGTGGATGTGGTTTCAGGGCGCAAGCAGCGAGAATGAATGCCAGGGCGAGCAGTACAACGAGTATTCTTTTCATGGCTCTTCCCTTTCTTGAGATTCGGATCAAGGTGGGACGCCGGGCTGCATGATGATTGTTACATAATGTGCGAAAGTACTCCAGATTGTTTCCAGTATACAGGCATTTAAAAAAACATACCCTGGAGGCGGGACCTTGAAATCGCCTGAATGCAACCTGTGCAGGATCATGACAAGGGTAATACGTTCTACTCCAGCCAGGATGGGCTGGGGTACATCAGCGTTCCGTAGCCCCGGTGGAACATCGTGCGCAGATTTGGATAACAGGGTGATTAGACTGTTTTCCCCTATTATTTCCGAAGCGCTTGGCAACAGGTCCTATACCGCCCACAGGAAAAGACGCTCAGCTGTAACACAGAGCGTCTTTTGAGTTAAGAAGAAATTCAGACATTTTCAGGAAAGCAGTGCAACTATAAAATAGATTGAAAGAACGCCGGATCAGGATTGCATCTAACCTTCTACTTATTCCGTTTCCGATAATCCCTGATCCAGTTCGTCCCATACTCATCTCTCCCCATCGCCAGATCAGCAGCTAAAACAGCAGTCCGCACTTCGGTGACCAGCGGATTGGTAATCGGGCAGGACAGGCCTGCATGGATGGCCATGGCTATGAAAGCTGCATTGACATACTTCCGGTCCGGCAGCACCAGCGCTGTGACTTTGTGTGGGGATTAAATGGTCGGTCGCTGCGTTGCATGGGGTTTCCGCAAATCACGTGTCGAAACCCACGGGCAAATGAAGGCCCTGCTGCTCGGTGCAGCCGGTATGCAGGATAACGAGAGGCTGTTTCAGGATCGGCTTTTTAATTTCCAGATAAGATAATTGATTGTATTTCAAAAGGTTTCTCTCCCCTGGGCTTTGTGCGGGCAGGCGGAAACCGCTGCCCGGAATTGCAGTTCCTATGAATTATAGGCCAGCTTGTGATAAATGCTGCAGGCATGGCAAAGGCAAAATCTTTTCAGCCTGGACAGGTCATTTGTTCCCATTTGGTCCGAATGGCTGTTGTAGCAGGTGTGTTTTCCAACCAGAATGGGTCTGATCGGGTTTCTTCTTTAACTGCGGCAGACGTTCCTCATTCTGGCTGGAGAGTAGAAAACGATACGAAGCACAGAAGGAAAGTGCTTTCCAGTGATGGGTGTTTTACCGTCTGACTTGAAACACTGTTTCCCACATAATCCACAGATTTACGCAATGGTGGTTCCCCTGGAGGATATTTGACATAGATTTACGGTTATTGTATAATGTGATTAAGCGCTTAATCATATTATTTATCAACAGGAATAAAGCGAAATTTCAAGCATAATCTGGATTGAGTCAACGATCCGGGTTTTGCCTGCATGTAGTTCGACCCCCGGTATGTTCTACAGATTGACAGGAGAGGGTAAATGTCACTACAGATAATAATGGAACCGGAAAGCGCAGGCCAGCTGGTTCTGGGAAACGAATACTACCATCCCGGAATCGCCTATAAACCGGGCGATTCTGTCTTAATTAAGATAGTTCCTGAAAGTCCCTATCAATTCACAGGGTGGACGGGTGATGTCTCTGATGACCACATGGCTGATGTCCCATTGAAGTTGGCTATTACAGAAGAAAATCAAGTTATTACAGCCAATTTTAAAAAGAACCCGGAACACTCCAAAGAACTGGTTTTTGATTCAGCATTTGAAAACGGAAATGGCATTTTGCGATACTACGATCGTGACTCAAGGCGGTTGGTAGTTGAACCACAGCAGATCAACCTGGCTAATAATATCTGGTGGCATTTTAAAATCCACAATATCACTCCAGGCGAATTCCTTCATCTGGATATTGACAACTGGGAGATTGCCGGAGATTGTCAACCCGTTTTCAGTTATGATGGTAAAAACTGGCAGCGCATGACAGGTGTGAAATCTCCTTATATCCAGCGTTTTGAAGCTGCCTCTGTAGAGATAGCCCGTAACATCCCTTACACATTCAGTCACAGTCTCGCGCTGGTGGATGAGTTGGTGAGCCCCTATGTACAGCCACAAATCCTGGCAATCAGCGAAGGCGGTCGCCAGGTTAAAACCATGCGGATCACTGACCCTCAGGTAGCAGATGATCAGAAGCGAATCATCTGGGTCATGGCACGATTGCACGCTTTTGAAAGCCACTCCAGCATCTTAGCGGAAGGATTAGCGAGATGGCTGACCACAGATAATGATGAAGCAAGAGCCATTCTAAAGCGGTTTATTGTTTATATCACTCCTATTATGGATGTTGATAACGTTGTGCTTGGAGGCTCCGGAAAAGAACAGTTAACCTGGGATCGGCAGCGGGTAGATTTTAACCGCCAATGGGGAGACACATCCCATTGGGCTGCTGTCCGGGCGGCGAAACAGCTGCTGGAGGAACTCCAGAAAACCCATGATATTGCCGCGTTTATCGACCTGCATGACCCATGGTTCTCAGGAGATGGCCACTGGGATCCTCCCGCGAAGTTTGAAACCCAGATCCGGGAATTTTCTCAAACTTTCATAAAAATTCTGGAACAATCAGTGACGAACGCAAGATGGAAATTTGAAATCATCGTCTGGAAGGGAAAAGGGCAGGGCATTGAGCCTACGCTCGATCCCACCCTGCAGACCTCTACCTCGTATGCAAGCAGCAGACTTTTCCCTGAGGCGGAAGGACATCTGTGTTTTGTCATGGAGATTCCACATTGGACAGATGGGTATGGGAATCCAATTACAATTAGAGGCTTGAGCGCATATGGAGAAGCACTCGGCCGCGCGTTGGGGGATTATTTAAATGGGTAACTTAATCAGACTATGAGAAACACGGTAAGTTAGATACCCAATGGGTCCATCTTTTCCCTGGTTTGTACACGGAGTTCTTCCGGCCAGGCTAATTCAAACCCAAGGCGATTTTCCAATACGGATTGGAATTCCTTCAGTAAATCAGGTGAATTTCGTATTTGTCGTGGTTTCAAGCCTTGTTTTATTGAAATTGCCGCTAAGGCACCTGCGGCCTCGCCGATATTCCATTCAACAGGGTGTAAACGATAGCATCCGTTAGTAATATGGGTTGAACCGATATTTTTCCCGGCGGGCAAATAGTTTTCCACTCTGCTCGGCAGCAATGCACCAAGAGGAATTTGAAAAGGCCAGCTGTTGATATCAATGTAATTTCTCCCTGAGGAACTGGGATGCAGGTCAATTCGGTAGCTGCCTATCCCCACACTGTCCGGGAAGATTTCTGCGCCAACCAATGCGCCGCGTTGTTCGACACCGATGTGTTCCTCCAGAACAGTGAACTCTGCTTGAATTCGCCGCGATTCGCGGATATAGGGTTTTTTCGCCAGGCTGTCAGTTCCCAGGATGTCTCCCCGCAGTCGCAGCTCCGGATAGCCATATCCGCGATCAGTTCTTGGAGCTTCCGTTTGCATCCAATACAATAAAGAAAGGCTCAATTGTTGAGCATTGGTTAAATGGTTTTGTTTTTCTTCTTCCGAAACGTCTACAAGTGGTCCCCGCCAATAGTCGCTTTGCGGCCAGTTGACAAGGGTAATGTCGCTGGGAAAAGCGCCCTCTGGATAATGTTTTCGATACAAGATGCGACGAAAGTGCCACATATCTTCCAATTTCTCAGCTTCGCGAGGGCCGGTAAAAAGGGGAAGATTCACTTCAGTGAGATCAACAGGATTTGGATAAATCCAGCTGAGTTGGGGGCCAGGCCAGAATTCTGCTTGATACGTTTTCCAGAAATCATAATCACGGGGCTTTTCGATTGTGTTGTCCTCATCCAATAAATAATCGACGGCAAAACACCACGAGAATGATTGCTGATCCAGAGGGTTCTCTTCGTCCGGTAGGGCGTGCATTTCCTGCGTCTGTTTTTGACTCTCTGCTCCTGTAACATGTTCCACGCCTGCCAGAGGAATTAAGTCACCCAAATCCGTTGCATCAATGACATACTCAAAATGTACTAGTCGTTGAATGTCATGTGTGCAATCAGAAAACCCGACCATTTTTATATAATCTGCTTCGACTTCTGCCCTGGTAAGGTTGTGGTTCAGCCATAAGGTCAGCTGGCCGCTTGCCAGATAAGGAGATAACATATTATTCAGAACAGCAAGACTTACTTTCGGCTCGTGGCATAATGGACTGACGTTACCCTGTCCGGGATTGAAATGGGGATTGTTTTTCACCCTGTCCAGGAGGGGATAATTTTGTCGATAATATTCCCGAATATTCTCACGCAGTTTCCTGTAGGTACTTGTGCAGCCTGTCTGGTGGCTATCGATCCAGGGATTTTCATCCGGGGGTACTCCCTGTGTGGTCAGCTGCCCGCCAATCCAATCTGAATCTTCCACTACAATGACAGAACACCCCAGTCTTAAGGCTGATAAAGCAGCAGCTACTCCACCCAAACCACCACCGACAATTAAAATATCTGTTTTGTATTCTTGAGTTTTCATAACCAGATTTCACTTTTTATATATAGGTTTTACTTCATACCAGAGAGAGCCATATTATTCTGTACTTGACGCTGCGCCATTAGATAAATCAAGAGGACCGGGATTACTGAAAGTGTTGATGCTGCAAATTGCAGGTTCCATACAGGCGTTCCATCGTATGGGCTGGTGTAGTTTTGTAAAGCTACGGGAAGTGTAAACAGATCAATATCATTGATGAATACCAGTGGTTCCAGAAAAACGTTCCAATTAAATAGGAAGGTTAATATTGCTACTGCTGCTAAAGCAGATTTAGACATGGGTAGCACAATATGCCAGAATATTCCAAGTCGGTTTAATCCATCAAGCATACCCGCTTCTTCCAATTCTTTCGGGATACTTAAAAAGAACTGGCGCATCATAAAAACGCCGAATACCCCACTACTGCCTAATATCGGCAAGATAATCAAAGGGAGGTGTGAGTTGGTTAACCCGAAGGCTTTAAAAATGAAGAAATTTGGAATGATCGTCACCTCTATTGGCATCATCATGGCACTTAACAATAATATAAACAAGGCCGAGTTTCCTGGAAATTGAATTCGGGCAAAACCATAACCGGCGAATGATGATAAGACCATTATTCCAAGTGTGACCAGCAGGGCAATATACGTGCTGTTGAAGTACTGCCTGGCGAAGGGTTGAAATGTAAAAATATCGATAAAGTTTTCAAGCCGGAAAGTATCAGGGAATAATGATAGAGTCCCAAGAATTTCATTCATATTCTTAAATGAGCTCGTAAACATCCACCAGAAGGGGAAGATAAAGGGTATACTCATCACGATAAGGAATGCAATTACAAGAGTTTGTTCTCCATTCTTTCGAAGAAAAACGGAAATACTACTGCTGCCAGTTTTTTTTCTACCCTGATCTTTTGAGAGCAAATGATTATTATTGTTCTTCATAAACCCATTTTCTCCGCAGTACCCATTGAATTATCGTTAATCCTAAAGTAATCATGAACAGAACGACAGCCAGAGCACTAGCATACCCGGTTTCGAATATCCTGAATCCTTGATAGTAAATGTAATAAACAAGAATTGAGGTTGCGTTCGATGGCCCGCCATTTGTCAACATCACAATCGTATCGAACACCTTTAACGAGCCAATCAGTGTAAGTACTGTCACCATGAAGGTAGTCGGTGTTAATAATGGAAATGTTATGTAGCGGAAAACATGCCAGGGACCGGCTCCGTCTACTTTTGCCGCATCAC
>JAFGNH010000081.1 GCA_016927115.1 Anaerolineales bacterium
ATTTAAATAAGCTGTCACTCATTTATTAAAATTCACAACGGAAAAAACGGAGGGAGTTATGTTTAAGGAATTTAAGGAATTTGCCGCCCGGGGAAATGTAGTCGATCTTGCGATCGGGCTGATTCTGGGGTCTGCTTTTGGTTCGATTGTGAGTTCATTTGTCAATGACATCCTCATGCCGCCGATCGGCCTGCTGCTGGGCAAAGTAGGCTTTTCCAATCTGTTCCTGTCCCTGCAGCCGGGTGCTGTATACACAACGCTTGCTGATGCACAGGCCGCCGGAGCTCCCACCCTGAACTACGGCATGTTCATCAATACCATCATCAATTTCCTCATCATCACCTTCAGCGTTTTCCTGCTGGTGCGTGGCATCAACCGCCTGCAGAAAGAGGAGAAACCAGCCCCGGCAGAACCAACCACCAAGACCTGCCAGTACTGCCAGTCAGAAATCGCCATTAAAGCCACCCGCTGCCCATACTGCACGTCGGAACTTGAAGGATAGTAGTTCATATACAATCGCCACGGGAATAGCGCAAGGAAAAGTTCTCTCAACTATGGAACCTGGCCGCCCCCTGCACCCCGGTATAGGCCGGGCGTATCATGAACGCCAGGGCAGAAACAATGTAAACACATCAGATATGCTGCACGGTGACTCTGAGCGAATTTCCATATCCCTTCTGCATATGATGCTAACCCTTAGTCTGAAGTCATACCAGGGTGAGTGTCTGCGGTGCGGTGGATGGCCTGGTGAGGGGATTTTCCTGGGAACGCCAACAGTCCGGTTGGCATCCGTTGCACTGGCTGACTGCTGTCGGAGCACATGAGGCAGTGGGGAGCTATATGTGGTTGTGCTTGATGCTGATGGAAACACCCGGCAGATCCATCTACGGGGTTTATTCGTACTCCCCGGAGGATTCTTTGAGATACATCGCTGTCAGGCAGACACCTTGCGGCCCCAACCTGGTCAGCCGTATAACCTTCGATTGTCAAAAAAGTCCTGGCTGCAGAACAGGGAGAATAATCATCTTCTCGGTGGGATTAGCACAGGGCTGCTGATATGCAGCCCTTATGCAGGCAGATTATTAAATATGGTAAAGGCACCTATCGTCCTTCGAAATGGTTGATCAGCTCCACCGCCCAATTCCGGACACCTTCCAGATCCGAATCGTCGCCGACCCATTCCAGACAGGTGTGTGCAGAAGCGATAGCCAGATCGATATCCCCGGTTGCGGCAATCATTTCAGCCCGCTCACACCAGATAAAAGCAAAGCCGGGATCGTGATTAATTTTCGATAACGCCTGATCCATTAACCCTATCGCCGCTCCTGGATCCGTGACAGCAACTTCATGTGCCATTTCCATACAAATCTCCACCGTCGCACAATCATCCGCTCCACCCCTGCCCCCGCCAAAGACACCGCTGAGAGCAAAAACGATGACAACAACGACAATCCCTGCTGCGACCAGGATCGGCACGAGTTTTGATTTCCCTGCCGGTCTCTCCTGATTCTGCAGCATTGAAGGTTTTTCCGCTGGTTCACGCTGTGGAATCTCCGGGGTGGATTCTGGGTGCGACTCAACCCCTGCTCCCGATCCGGGCTGGTCCAATATTTCTGTAACCGCCATCTGCTCCTCCGGCGCGGCAATTTCCGTTGGTTGGAAATCCGGTTCGAGTGGTGCGGTACCAAATTCGCTCCTGGTGGATTCTTCCGCCTCCATCTGAACCGTACCAGACGAGCCTTGATCTTCATGCGAGATCACCACTGTCGGCATAACCTCAACCGCCGCACTCCCGAGTACGACTTCCCCCTGACCGGCAGCCGCCCTCTCCAGAGCACGGGTTAGATCTGCTGCGTGTTCAAAACGGTCAGCAGGGTCTTTAGCCAGAGCTTTCAGGATAACCGACTCAAATGCTGCACTCAGAGATGGGTTCAACGTGCGCGGCATCGGCAGCGGCTCGTTTACATGTTTGTGGATCACTGCGAGCGGGGTATCCGCATCATATGGAACCCTTCCAGTTAGAAGCTGGTAGAGAATAATTCCCAGCGAATAAATATCGCTAATGGATGTAACCTTTTCTCCCTTCCCCTGTTCCGGAGACATATATGCTGGTGTACCAACAAGGGTACCCGTAACAGTGAATTGTGAATCACTCACAATATGTGCAATACCAAAATCTGTCAGAAAAGCCTGATGAGTCTTGTCCAATAGAATGTTCGAAGGCTTGATATCACGGTGGATCAACCCCTGGGAATGAGCATAATCCAGTGCCGAAGAAACCTGCTGAAAAAGAGAAAGAATCTCTTCAAATGGCATATACTCTCCCAGAGCTGAAACCTGCTGGATCCGGTCTTTCAACGTCTGGCCTTCCACATATTCCATGACCATGTAAAAAGTTTCATTTTCAACATCGAAATCATGAACCAGGACAATATTTGGATGCCGCAGCGAAGCGACAGCTCGAGCCTCCCGCTCGAATCGCTCAAGGAATCCCTCGCCGCCGGCAAGAAAACTATGGAGCACCTTGATCGCCACATACCGGTCCAGGCGTGGATGATATGCTTTATACACCACCGCCATTCCCCCGCGCCCCAAACGTTCCATCAGCCGGTACTTCCCAAGCGTTATCCCGGTCAGATCTGCCATGGCCTTTACTCCTTCGGATGATAATTTCTACTGTAGCAGAAACGGCAGTTCGCTGCTAATATTTCCATCAATCTTAACACTGAATTTAATTAGTATAGCTGCCTGACTCGCCCCACCTCGTTCCTTATTTCATTTCAAGGGAATCTGGGGAAAGTATTACTAGTGAGTCCTTTGCTGCATTTTCTTCTTTAAAACTATCATGGGCAATAGCCTCCTCCGCCCGTCTGAGGATTTCATCTGACGAAAACTCTCCAGCAAGCCCTTTTTCTACAGCAACTTGATCGATGAGTTCTTTGAGAACAGCTTCAATCTTCTCAGCCTGATCGAAATCGCCGATTTTTTCCAACTGTAGACCAGGTTCAAATGTGCTGTCATCCAGTCTTTGATTTTCCATATCCTGGTTGTATAACTCATCTGAACCAGAGTATGCATCCTGGGGAAAAATAGACATTTTTTTCTCCTCACAAATTCGTTGTTCATTGATGATCCTGACCTTCGATCCAGAGAAAACAATGGATTGAAAGTCAGGTTGACACAATTCTAAGGCAATTTTATGAATTCCCCTTCACAGCTTTACCCATCTTTCTGAAGTCCGGTATCTTTCTGTGCATTTTTGTTCTCAGCCGGATCGGTAATCTGTTCAGGACCAGCTTTCATACCACCACCCCCACCACCTCCGCCTCCATCCCCGGCCGGCATCGAAACCTGGTCCCCGCTCGTCTTCGTACTCATTCCACCACTTAAATCCATACCCTGACCCATACCTGGTCCGGCTGGATCGGTTACGGTTCCTCCAAGTTTAGTGGGATTGATACCGCCGGCAGCAGCCCCCGCCTTGGATCCACGACCGCTTCCCTCCCCCTCAGGCCCTTCACAGCTGTCTTCATCTCCTGAACCGCTGTTTTCATGATCGCCATCATCACCTGAGTCATCACTGCTGTTGTCATCCTCATCGCTGTCAGAGTCCGAATCATCAGAGCCATCCTGGCTGCCATCGGTTGAGGTTCCACCTTCATCAGAAGTGGTATCCCCTATAACCCCTGCATCTGCACCTTCATCTTCATCTTCCTGATTTTCTTCACCTCCGCCATAACCACCATCCTCTCCGCCCGAGCTATCTATATCAATAATCTCCCCATCACCACCCGAAGTATCAATGTCAATAATCTCCCCGTCTCCGCCCGAGGTATCTATGTCAATAATCTCCCCGTCTCCACCCGAGGTATCTATGTCAATAATCTCCCCGTCTCC
>JAFGNH010000082.1 GCA_016927115.1 Anaerolineales bacterium
ATACCTTGCCTGTAAATCAGCGGTGCCGATTGCTGAACATCTCCCGATCAAGCATCGACTACAAAACAGTCACCAGCAGCGCACGTGTGTAGTAGCTTAGTTTGTTAGGACAGCAAAATGCTGTTTATAAGGGATAAGCTGATCCCTGTTCATACTGCGCCTGGATTAATTTACCTATTTACCGGGTAATAACGTTGTAACGGAAGAAATATATTTGTTTTTTTTTTGATGAGGCAGTAGCTTTCTCGCGTTTGACAACAGAATCAGCAGCTTTGCAGGCGCAAAGTTGCGGGTGTCGCCAAGGGGAGTTGGCAGCAGCTTCCCAAGCTACCATTCGACGGTTCGAATCGGTTCACCCGCTCAAAACGTTCAATCCTCTATTAAAAGCCCCTGTGCACAGGCGGCTTTTTACGTTCTGCTGTCAGGCCGGAATACCCCAAATGATTTTACGCTCTCCCCTTCCGGCTTGTCCTCTTTATCAAACTCCTGTATATTTACATTAAATTTACGGTTTTCAGGTGCCATAATGGCGGCAATTGAGCGTATCATCATTAGTAGAGAAATGTTCGGAGCAGAGCCCCGCTTCCGGTTTTCCGTTTCCGATAGGCAGGCTCTCAAGCAGGTTGTTCTGAACAAGCATCCGGAGGCTGATCGTTCAACCATGTACACCCATCTGCTCACCCAGATGTGTGCATTCGCAGGTAAAAATTTACCACAAAATTGGAGAGACATCTTCTTATCAGGCGAAACTTTCACGTGGGAGTTTGTTCCAAACACTGGCACTGACTGAACCATTCTCCAACAGCTTTCAATTCATGGTAATACAGCGGCGCCAATGGCAGCTATGCCGGGGGATGATTGACCACATACCAGCCCCGAGTTATTCTGAAAGGACCTTGAGCTGTATTGGAGTGAACCTCTCTGAACTTGCAGCCTGATAGTGCACTATCGGAAAAGGGGTTCCGATCATCTTGTCCATCCGATTACTTTCGGATGCAGAGCGAGGTTTTTTATGAAGTGGGAGTATTGTGAGCTGAACCATGTGCGTGTGGGGGGAATTGCAGTAATTGAAGATGTCATGGGTAAGAAAAAAGTCGAATGTAATAACCTTGCTATCGTGCTCGATGATCTCGGCCAGGAAAGCTGGGAAATGGTTGGACTGGTTGATGGTATCAGCAACACCGATACAACCGTATTCTACTTCAAGCGCCCGGCACGCATCCGGGTGCTGCTGGTAGATCGCCGCAAACCAGTACGCGACACCTTCAAGCGGGTGCTTGAATCCGAGGGCGATATTCTTGTCATCGATGAAACAGGAAACGGGCGCGATGCAGTCGATCTGTTCTCGAACCACCTGCCCGACCTCATGCTTGCAGACATCAACCTGCATGAAATCGACGGCATCACAGCCGCCGATCTGGTGCAAAAACGCCACCGGAACGCGAATGTCCTGATCATAGGAGTCGATGAAGAAATGCAAACGACACCGCGCCAGACTGTCGAATCCGGCGCTCGCATTTTCCTGAACACGACACCGACCAAGGAAGAACTGCTTGCTACTGTACGCAGTCTGGGGAATCGTTCACCGGCTATTGCATACCAGCCGGACCGTGAAGCACGGAGAGGAAACAACTCCTGAGCCCGGTTATTATTAGCAGAACCCACTCACACCGCTCAAAAAGACCGCAACTCAAGCGTTCTATCATCACATACAGGACGTGCTTGTCCCTGTTCAACCACCTTTCCTATCTGTAGGGGAATTGGAGCAGGCATTCCTGGCGCAATGATATATAATAACGACGATGAAATCAAAATTTGGGATCTCTTTCTGCGGGCTGCTCTGCGTTTCTTTCCTGGGGTACTACAGCCTGCTTGTATCTCAACTTTTAGAGAAAGGCATCAGCTTCCAGAAGATACTATTCAGCCTTTGCACTGCTGACCTTCTGGCAATGAAAGTATCTTTATCGAAGTAATATGGAGCCAACAAGTGATTAACGAAAGCGGTTCAACAACAATCCTTATCGTCGAAGACAATGTCCCAAATTACATCCTGATGGCCCGCATCCTTGGCCATATGGGTTATAGCTGCGAATGGAAAACTTCCGGGTTTGAAATAACTGAATTCGCACGCTCGCTTCCCAGGATAGACCTTATCCTCATGGATATTCGCCTGCCTTATGAGGACGGATTTCAGGCATTCGAGAATATCCGTAAATCACCTGATCTTCAGCAAATCCCCATTGCTGCTGTGACCGCTTATGCCAGTGAAGAACTGCTGAATCGGGCAAAAAATGCAGGGTTTAATGGTTTTATCGGAAAACCTATTAACCCTGACCGTTTCAGTCAGCAGATTTCACAACTGCTGGCCGGAGAAGAAATCTGGGAGATCTAAACGCGATGCAGCCTCACCTGCCTGATCAGAATAAACCTTTCCTTGGAAGAAGCCTCGGCCAGAAGATGGCACTCTTTATGATCCCTCTTCTGGTCTTTTTTCTAATCCTGATGGGAACAGCCACATATATCAGATCATCAACACTGATCGAGAACTCAACCTATTCCGAAATGGGTGTCATCGCCAACAGCATGGCGGATAGAACAATATCCTGGGCTGATAATCGTGATTTCTGGCTGCGCCAGGTTGATAATGACTTTCTGAAAGGAAATGTCAACGACTATCTCAATTCGCCAAATGCACTGGACCGTTTGATCCTCGTGGAGCAATTGGATGGAATCCGGTCTTCCGAAACAGAGAATTACTTTTCTGAAATTTCAATATTACGATTAGACGGGGAGGCTCCTTCGATCATCATTACTACTGCTCCAGAATGGGAAACAGCGCCGCCTCCTATCTTTACCATGCTTCCACAGGACACAGCCACTGGACAACTGCTGTTCGATGTGCCTGTTATTGCCCCGGGAAGCCTGGTCTATATCAGTTCATTACCGCTTTCGATCAATGACAATGATCAGGCTGACATTCTTATTGTAGGTGTATGCACCAACGAGGCAGCTCTCAGTTTGCTTTCAGAACTTCAGCAATCTTTTCAAAACATCCTTCCAGAACCGCTTCGCTCTAGCAGTCTGTATCTGGCGTTTAAACCTTCTGTGCTGATCCCCATCAGTACTCCTGCAGGCTCACCAACAACGCTGAAAGACTCACTGCACCCGGCGCTTTCCAGTCCACAAGATTCCCCCACATTCCAGACAGAGTATACTGACAATACAGGAACTATCCTGAATTCATCAATATGGTTTACGGATCTGAACTCGGGTATTATCCTGGATTCACCACGCTCCGATGCACTGGCCACTCTGATCTCCTTCAGGCCGTTCCTGATCGTTTTGATATTTATCGGCGCTCTGCTATCCACATTTGTGGTTATCCTGACAACTAACCGGCTGCTGCGCCCACTTGGTGGCCTTGTAAACTATGCTAACAGGATTTCTCAAGGTGATTGGGACGAACACATGGTTGTTTCCACAACCGATGAGTTCGGCGTTCTGGCCAGAACCTTCAATAAAATGGTTGAACGTCTCTCAGCACTCTATCAATCCCTGGAAGCCAAGGTGGAGGACCGTACACGGCAGATCCGAATTGCATCCGAAATCGCCCGTACAGCCACTTCCAGTCCATCCCTCGAGCACCTCCTTGAACGGGCTGTCAATCTCATCGCTGAACGTTTTGGTTATAACAATGTCTCCATCTACCTGCTGAATCCTGATGGCAGCAGAGCGATTCTGAAAGAATCCAGCGCCGATATCGGTAAAGCATTGATCCGACAGGAGTTCAGCATTGAAGTTAATGCTGATTCCATTATTGGATGGACTGCCTCAACTGCGCAATTGTATCTGGCCGAAGATATCCGGAACGACCCACTCCATCTGATTGAAAATCTGCTTCCCAATACTCAGTCTGAAGCAGCACTACCACTGCTGTTCGGAGAACGTGCATTGGGAGTTCTGGATATTCAAAGCAGTGAAACCGGTACTTTACAGCATGAGGATCTGGAAATCCTGACCACGCTTGCAGATCAACTCAGTGCCGCCATACACAACGCAAGCCTGGCTCAAACCTCTGCAACAATTGCCTCCCGTGCCCGATTGATTACTGAAATCACCAGCCGGCTGAGTGGTGTACTTGAAATGGATCAGGTTCTCGAAATTACCGCCGATGCCCTGCATTCTACACTGGGCAAATCGGAAGTACTGGTGAAATTGAACCCGATGGTTATGGAAGTATCGGACCTGGAAAGCTTAGATGCCTTTCATCCAGCGGCAGAGACACTGCAAACACCGATATCCGATATTGAACGGGAAGAAAACAGTTAATGCAGCTTCTGCCATAGAAGGAACAGTTGATGAAACTATCTCGAAAACAATGGATAAAAGTTACTTCAACGGACCCAACCATCGCCCGATTGCAGTCCCGCGTTTCCACAGTGGTGCCTGGCCTGCTTCTGTTCAGCTTTCTCTTCGGCGTTATCAACATAATTCTCGGGCTGCTGGAGGGGAGCATCCCGGTGAGTGGCATAATCTTTTTGGCCGCGATCCCTGCTTTCCTTTTGGCTGTCTGGTTGTACCGGATCGAGTTGAGCACAATCGCCTCAATAATATTTACAACAACCTTGATTACTCTTTTCCTTACCATGGTGTATACCTCTGCACCCGTCTACATCACAATTCTGGTCTTATTCATCATCACTGCAACAAGTACCTATATGTTTGGTCTCCTGCCAGCCATACTCATCACACTTCTGACTGAGGCATTGAATCTCACCTCCAATTGGTTTGCGAGCGGGCTCAACTTCCCGCCACTCGCCATGCAGCCCACGTTGGATCAGGTGGTGTTACAAACCGTTTCGCTGCTCCTCAGTTCAATTCTGATCAATCTCTTCCTGGAGAATCCAGCCCGCATTCTGGAACCTGTATTGAAAGAACCGGTCGAGGTATATCCCCCAATTGAACCTGATGCTGAAACCCGCCTGACGGAAGAAGCTATCACCCCGGCCAAACATCATACACCGGGCGAAATCGCACGGCTTGCCACACAGATCTCAGCACCTGAAGAACTGATGTCAACTGCATGTGATTTGATCAGGGAAATTGGTGATTATTATCAGGTTTCAATCTATCTGATTGACGAAAGCGAAACCTGGGCGGAAATAGCAGCTGGTACCGGTACCATTGGGCAGAGTTTACTAGCGCGACAGCATCGGCTTGCTGTCGGAAGCGCAAGCTTGATCGGGTGGGTCACCGCCAACCGCCTTTCCCGAATCGCGCAGGATGTGGTGCGTGATCCTTTCTACTTCAAACACCCTCTTCTCCCAGATACCAGATCCGAAATGGTATTCCCCCTTTTGATTGGTAACCGGCTCATCGGTGTGCTGGATGTACAATCCACTGAACCACGGACGTTTACCGGAGAAAACCTGAGAATCTTGGAAGCCGCCGGTAATGAGCTGGCTATCGCAATCGAGAACGTCAGATTGCTATCTGAAACAAGATTCCGACTCGAACGGATTGAGCGAGAGTATACGGAACAATCCATGGAATCCTGGCAGCGCATCATGCGCGGGAAACCCAAGATGGAATACAGGAAGGGCATGTCCCCAAATTCCGACCCACAGGAATTAGAAAACCTCATCGACAAGGCCGCTTCCATCCGTCAGACATATATCGACAAAGAGCGAAGAGCTCTCGCTGTTCCTATTCACGTACGCGGTCAAACGATTGCCACTATTGCTGTACGGAAGCAGGATAATCAGGAACCGTGGACTGATGACGATATTGCGCTAATTGAGACTCTTTCCAGTCAGACTTCACTCGCACTGGAAACAGCACGGCAGTACAGCGAGGAACAACGGCGTGTAGCCGAGCTTGAGGTTATCAACCGCATCAGCCAGGCTGTCTCCCAGCTGCTGCGACTCGATTCCCTCTACCGGGTGGTTCATGCACAGTTGAAGCAGGTACTGGGCAACACAGACCTTACAATAGCCCTGTATGATTCTGATCAGGAACGGATTTCCTTTCCCTATGTAACTCAGAATCAGCAGGGATTCGAGATACCAGCAATGGACATCGGAGAAAACGCATTCGGTGCGGTACTGCGCAACCGTCAGCCCGTCCTGCTTCTTACCAGCGGGGAGATCAACATCTCTTTCGGCGAGTCAACAAAAACACTCCCCAAAGCACAATCATGGATGGGTGTGCCGATGTTATTTGGCAATGAAGTAGTTGGATTCATTGCCCTGCATGACCCATATCAGGAACAGCGCTTTACGGAGGATGATACAGCACTGCTTTCAACGATTTCAAGCCAGATTGCGACAGCAATCCAGAACACACATCTGTTGAAACAAATTCGAAACAGCGCCCACCGTGATCAGTTAATCCGGGAGATTACCACTCACATCCGCCGTGCGCCGGATATCCAATCAATTCTGGATACTTCGGTTAAAGAACTTGGTCGAGCCCTTAATGCTCCGCTGACCCGTGTCCAGTTAAGCACTCCGCGTCAGGAGCAGCAGGGCGAAAATGCTGCAGCAATCCCTGCAGATGAATCAGAAGAAGGCTGAGAAGCGAAAATGGCATCCAATAAAAAACCAACAAAAGGTAACTGGTTCAGAAGGTTGAACTTCGGAGCTCAGCTCACCATCCAGCTGCTGCCATTGGTCCTGATCCCAACGCTGATCATGGGTGTCGTGAGTTTTGCACGCGCCAGGAATCTGCTTAGAGAACAAGCTATCAGCCAGATGACCGTAGCTACAGTAGAACAGATTGCCTATCTTGATTCATGGGCAAAGACCAGGCAGGACTGGCTGATATTGCGTACAGGCCCTGGATCTCTGCGCAACGCAACATCTGCAGTCCTGTCGGACCCGGACAATGCTGAGCTTTACCAGCTGCTGCTGGATCAAATCGCTGATACACTGGAAGGCCGGGGAACTGTCCTGTTCTCGGAGCTGATGATAGCGAGAGTAGAAGATGGTGTAGTCACCAATATCCTGGCCTCATCCAAACCAACCAGAACGAACACCAACCCTCAAATCCTAGCCGGTTTGCCGCTTGATGAGGTCAGCATGATCAGTATCCATAATGATCCTGATTTTGCGCCGACAAGCATGGCTGTCCTCAGCAGTGCACCAATGCGGGCATTATCAACAGATACGGTAGATACACTCGTTATTGGTGTCAACTCCGGTGCTTCGCTTGTCTCCATGATGGAACAGATCCAGGTATTCTGGCAGAGGAAAGGGATCTATCAGATCGAGAGTGGGCGCGCTTTCCTGGTAAAACAACCCGATATTGCCTATGTTCTGCCGCGTTATGCTTATGAAATACAGATTCAAACCGGCGTTTCTCTGCCTCCATTGGAAATATACAATCCTGAAGAAATCCAAACCCAGGAGTACGTCTCCCTTGAAGGCGAAGAGGTCCTGGGAAGCTTTCAATGGCTTCCTATATGGGATGCTGCCCTTGTCATCGAACTTCCAATCGAAACCGCTTTCGGTGGGTTAAATACACTCACTCCCTTTATGATCGCACTGCTGGTTATTACCAGCCTGTTTGTAAGTATTCTCATTCCGCTTTTTACCAATCTGTCACTTCGCCCGCTCCGGGAATTGACACGCTCTGTTGACAAGATGGCTAAAGGGGATCTCCAGCAGCGAGTTCTGTTCAAACGCTCAGATGATCTCGGGCGCCTTGCAGATGCATTCAATCAGATGGCGGCAGATCTGTATACTTTCTACCAATCTCTTGAAGCCCGGGTCCGTGAACGCACCCGCCAGATCCATACAGCAGCTGCCATTGCCCGGGATGCGACTGCTGACCGTCCCATCGAAGAGTTAATGGACGAAACTGTGTGGCTGATCACGGACAGGTTCCAGTATTATCATGCTGCCATATTCTTGCTGGATGAAAGTGGTGATTTCGCAGTGTTGAGAACCGCATCGTCTGCAGGAGGCCAGCGAATGCTTCAGAACGGGTACAAGCTGCCAGTTGGGAAAATAGGGCTGGTTGGCTATGTAACCTCCACCGGAGAGCCTCGAATTGCACCAGATGTTTCCAAAGACAGCTCTCACTTCGCCAATCCGGATCTGTCTGAAACCCGGTCCGAGATTGTGATCCCACTGCGCCGTGGCAAGAATATCCTCGGCGCACTTGATGTGCAGAGCAAAGAGCTCAATGCTTTCAGCGAGGAGGATATCCTCGTCCTGGAGACTATGGCAGATCAGCTTTCGGGGGCTATCGAAAATACAAAGCTTATCCAGGACCAGACACAGCTCGCGGAACACCGCCGCCAGGTTCTCGAGGTCTATCAGAAATTATCAAATGAGCAGAACTTCGAGAATCTAACCAGAGCCATTCCCCGAATTGTCCAGGAGACGTTGGGCTATCAGCGTGTCACCCTGGCCTTGAACCAGTTCGATCAGCTTGTTCTTAATAGCTCCTACCCCGAACCCACAGATGATAACACGTACATCTTTGGGAGTTCTCCGGCCATGATCGGCTTTCTCGATCAATGTCTGCGGACACGTGCACCGATCTTTCTCTCGTCGGATGATATGGCTGGATACCTAATCAAACCCAGCACCAAACAGCAGAAATCATCTTCAGCACCCAGCGATGGGTTCTTGTCCGATGCACTTTCCGAACAGCGCTCCGCACAACAGTTACCATCCCTGCTCAGCTTCCCGCTGCAGTCCGGTGGAAAAGTACTCGGTGTGCTGGCAATTGAGCGCGAGGAGAGTACAGCGCCAAACCCGGAAGAAGCCGACATCTTTGAACTTCTCGCCGGCCAGATTTCCGCTATCCTGCAGAATGCACTGCTGCTGGAGGAAACACAGGAAAGCCTGAACCAGGTTCAGGTCCTGTACCGCCAGCAAACACGGGAGGCCTGGGCAGATCTTCTGGGATCCAGAGCACAAACGCCTAACATGGCTTCTTATCAGCCCGATCCGGGGCAGTCTCTCGATGAAAACGCGAAAATGTTCTCCTCCCCTCTTCAGCTGCGCGGGGAGACGATTGGATCCCTTCTGCTCGGCAATAAAAAGGGTGACAGCTGGGATAGTGATGATATTGACCTTATAGAATCTATTGCAGATGAGATCGCCGGGGCGGTGGAACAGCAGCGGCTGCTTGTTGAGATCCACCGAAGGGCTGCAGAGCTTCAAATCGCTGCAGAAATTGCCCGTGATGCAACTGGTCTGCTGGACCTCAATACACTGATGCAGCGTGCCGTTCAATTGATCCGACAGCGGTTCGGTTTTTACCATGTTGGCATCTATCTGCGCCAATCAGAAACGGATCTGATCAGCCTGCAGGCTTCTGCAAGTGATACGTTCGATCAGATCGATCCCCGATCAGTGAATACCTCAGCGGACGAAGATACCATTCTGGGGCAGGTTATCGCCAGAGGAGAATCTTACCTGGCTCATGATATTCACCAGGAATCCCTGTTCCAACCTATCCCGGGCCTTCCGGATACAGCCAGCCAGGTTGTTATTCCGCTGCACATTGGTTCGCAGATATTCGGTGCTCTCGATGTTCACAGCAACAGAGCTCATACCTTCCAGGAAGCTGATATCACAGTACTTGAAATTCTGGCCGATCAAATTTCTGTGGCCATACAGAATGCCCGGACCTATGAAGAAGCTGTACAGCGTGCAGAACGGGAAGAAACTGCCGTTCAATTCTCCCGCACAATACGGGCATCAGCAGACCTGGATGGCCTGATCCAGGAGGCGCTGAGTTTTATTCAGAAGACCATTGGAACCGAGAGAGCCACAATCCACCTGCTCCAGCCAGATACACATGATGGAGGTATGGAGAATACTGCCCCATCAGAGAAGGAGCAGCAAGCAGAACAACCCACAACCGGTAGAGATAAACCATGAAAAAAACGGGTGACGCGTTTCAAGCACGGCTGGAGAAAATAGTAACGAACTATGCTCGCTTGTCAGAGCTCCAGAGCTCGTTCCTGCCGGATGATTCAGGGAAATCAGGAGCCCATCCGGTTTGGGCCTGGGAGACAGATTCCCATGGCAACCTGAACTGGTGCAGCCCTGAAGTCACACATCTGACCGGGTACAAACCTTCAGAACTGACCGGTATACCAGCATTCACCCTGATTCTTACTGAAATAAGCGCTTCCATGCTGCAAAAGGCTTTTGAAAGCAAACAAACGATCCGGAATCTGGTTCTGGAAGGCTTCTCCAGGGATGGAAGAGAGATTCATCTGGCGTTCCACGCTGAACCAGGACAGATGGATCCTTCCAGAAATACCGGATACAGAGGTCTGACCAACGTACTTCAGATGGAACTCCCGAAGGATTCCCCTTCCGGCAAAACCACACCTTCGTATGAGAAAACGACCTCAGCGGATGCATCCCTTCTCTCCACATACCGGGCATCTGGTGGTTTTTCTGTCAGCAAGGAAGGCTTCAATTCGACTCTCTCTTCACCCGCTGACAGAATCCAATCTTCAGAAATCCGGGAAACAAAGCTTCTTGTTCCAATCCAGATCGGGGGAACCACCCTGGGAATTCTCGAACTCGAGCGAGGGGAAGAACACCCTGCATGGGCCGAGAGTGATATCCGGGTTGTTGAAAATCTTGCCAACCAGCTGGGTTCTGCTATTCAGGATGCCAGGGCAGATGATCTCATGCTGCAGGCACTTGAAGAAATGCAGCAGGCTGACCAGCTTAAATCCCAGCTGCTCGCCAATATGTCGCATGAGCTGCGCACACCATTGAATTCGATCATCGGATTCTCAAGCGTCATCCTTAAAGGAATCGATGGCCCTGTCAATGAAACCCAGGAACAGGACATTCAGCAGATTTATAATGCAGGACAGCATCTATTGGGTCTGATTAATAATGTCCTTGATCTCTCAAAAATCGAAGCAGATAAAATGGAACTCGCCCTGAGCAGGGTAAATCTGCAGGCGATCATCCACGAAGTTGTTGAAATCACGACCGCACTGATCAAACAGAAACCTGTCGAACTCATTGTAGATATCCCTGAAAATATCCCCGTCATTGAAGCCGACAGTACCCGTGTCCGCCAGATCCTGTTGAATCTCCTTTCCAACGCAGTGAAATTCACCGATGAAGGGCATATTGCGATTTTTGTGAGAACGTATGCCGGTTCAAAGGGAGAAGAAATTCTGATCGCAGTAGCTGATACAGGGATCGGCATTGCACCGGAAGACCAGATTAAGTTGTTCGAGCCTTTCTCCCAGATTCAGGGGATGTCTTCCAGACCCGGCATGGGCACCGGACTTGGGCTTTCTATCTGCCGCCATCTTGTTGACCTTCATCAAGGTAGAATCTGGGTTGAGAGCAGCCCCGGTGAAGGAAGTACATTTACCTTTACTCTTCCCACCAGGCAATCAAGCGAACCAACGGAATTCAGGATAGCCGAAATTCGTTTTATTACAGGTAAACCCGAAAAAGCTGCTGTGCTGCAGGAGCTTCTACCAAAGTACACGTTCCATCCTTCCAGCCTGGAGGAGCTGCAAAATGAACCATCGGGATTCAAACCAGAATCCCCTCCTCTGCTGGTTGAACTTCCAACTGCAGACCAGGAATTGTGGCTCTATCTACAGATCTTTTCTACATCACCGCTGTACCAGGGATTCCCGGTGCAGTTCCTGGCATTCGATAATAATCAGGGCATCATCCTCCCTCCTCTCCGCTTTATGCCCCTACCGGTTACAGAAAAGACTGCAATGCATCTGATTCAGACACTGATCAAGAACCCGGCAAAAAATGAGAAACCTATATGGTTTCTGGTAAATACGGATAAGGATTTTTCAGCTGCACAGGCTTCCCTGCTCTCGGATACCGGACAGATCGAGGTTGAAACGTTCAATGATGCACGTGAAGCCCTTACAGAAATCAGGACCAGGGAGCCAGCAGTGGTTCTCTTTAATCTGTTCATGCCGCAGGCAGAGGGATTCCGTATTCTGGAAACGATTCGGGCAGAACAGCTTCTGCCAAACAGCGAATGCGTTCTGATGCTTCCTGATACCCCTGCAGGTCATGAAGGTCGTCAGTTTATGCGATATATCCAGCATCTGGCATCAAATAATAAACTCACCCTTCAGGCTATTCAGGGACTTATCCAGCAGAGCATCACAAAATATAGCAACCTATGAAAACTGTTCATGTTTTGCACTCGAACAAACTGCCTGTTTGAAGTTCTCATCAGGATTTCGACCGGAAAGGTATCTGGTCCAAGACCGGAAATTTCTCACCGTCCATTACAGCAGCTTATAAACTCAGGATCCCTGCGCTGATGCAGGAGCAAGTTGCAGGCCGATCCATCAACAGTGCCATCTGCCATAATAAACGTACCAAAAATTCCGGAGAGGATCTGAATCGGCTGGAAAGAGGAGCAGCGATGATAGTAGGCATTCCACGAGAACGGAAACCATTTGAGTATCGTGTGGGGCTTCCCCCTGCTGGTGTTCAGATACTTACGGCAGAACAACATACAGTCTATGTGGAGGACATGGCCGGACAGGGTGCCGGATTCTCAAATGACGACTATATATATGCAGGAGCATCCATCGCATACAGTGGCGAAGAACTCTACCATCGTTCTGATCTCATCGTGAAATTTGCTCAGCCGGTACAGGAAGAAACCGCCTGGATGCAGGAGAACCAAACCATTGCTGGATTCCTTCACCTTGCAGCTGCCAGACAGAGCTTGTTCGACCAGCTGGCAGCCAGAAAAACCACCGCTATTGCTTATGAACAGATCGAAGACGAACAGGGAACCCGCCCCGTTTTAAAACCACTGAGTCAGATTGGGGGCCGTATGGCCGCTCAAACTGCAGCCAGGCTCATGCAAAATGATCACGGAGGACGCGGGATTCTGCTTGGCGGTTTGCCAGGAATCCCACCTGCCGAGGTTGTCATTATCGGCGCAGGTGTGGTCGGCAGCACTGCAGCCCGATCCTTCGCCGGTTTAGGTGCGCATGTCACTGTGCTGGATATCAACATACAGCAGCTGTTCGCTCTGGAGACTACCCTGCCCAATGCCTGCACTACCATGCTCGCAACAAAAAACAACCTGGAACTCGTTGCATCCTATGCAGATGTGATCGTTGGTGCAGTCCTGGTTCCAGGTGAGCGAGCCCCTATCGTGCTTACAGAAGAAATGGTCGGACAAATGAAGCCGCAGTCCATCCTGATTGACCTGAGCATCGATCAGGGCGGCAGCAGCGAAACCTCCCGCCCTACAACACATGAGAACCCCACCTATATATATAAGAATGTTATCCACTACTGTGTTCCAAACGTATCCGGCGTAATAGGCCGCACTGCAAGTTATGCATTGTATAATGGCTTCTACCCTTTCCTGCTTCAACTGGCATGCGAGGGCATTGAGGATACCATCAAGAACAATAAAGCATTGGAAAAAGGCTTGAATCTGTACCATGGAGAAATCCGGCATCTGAAAAGACTCGGAGGTATATAAAGGCAGATCAAATGAGTTGGCTTAGTGCATATCAATCCAGGTTCACCACAGCAGAGAAAGCTGTCCAGGTTATACAATCCGGCCATCGAGTCTTTCTCACCGGAAACTGCTCAGTGCCGCAGCAGCTGATTGCTGCCCTGGTAGAACATAGCAGGTCGCTGCAGGATGTGGAAGTAGTCCAGGTGCTTACCATTGGGCCGGCGCCGCATGCAGATCCATCCCTGGTGGGGCATTTGAGGATCAACAATCTTTTTATCGGAGGGAATGTCCGCCAGGCAGTTCATGAAGGCCGGGCTGACTTTACACCCTGCTTCCTCTCTGAAGTGCCTCTGCTCTTCAGAAACCATCATCTTCCACTTGATGCAGCTCTGATCCATGTAAGCCCTCCCGATGAACACGGTTTCTGCAGCCTTGGTGTTGAAGCCGGGCTTTCAAAAACACCAGCTGAAATGGCCAAAATTGTTATTGCTGAAGTCAATCAGCAAATGCCGCGCACACTCGGCGATTCCTTCATCCACATCTCAAAGATTGACTATGCCGTTCCTGTTGATTACCCGCTGCAGGAACTGCAAATGAGTGAGCCCAGTGAACTCAGCCGAAAAATCGGACGCCACGTTGCCTCCCTGATCGAAGATGGTTCCACACTGCAGATGGGAATAGGGGCAATCCCCGATGGTGTTCTCTACTACCTGGAGGATAAAAAAGACCTCGGTGTTCATACTGAGTTATTTTCAAACGGTGTGATGAAACTCGTTCAGAAAGGGATTATCACCAACGAGAAACGAACCCTCCATCCGGGGAAAATCACAGCCGGGTTTATCATTGGAACACGGGAACTATATGAGTTCGTGGACGATAATCCAATCATCGATCTCCATCCAACCGAGTATGTCAATGATCCATTCATCATCGCCCGCAATGACCGGATGGTTTCGATTAATTCCGCTATCGAAGTCGACCTCACCGGACAGGTCTGCGCAGACAGCATCGGGCCAAGGTTATATTCCGGTGTTGGAGGACAGCTTGATTTTATTTACGGTGCTTCACGCAGTAAGGGCGGTAAACCTATTATTACCCTGCCCTCAACTGTCACAACGAGCAAGAACCAGACAATCAGCCGTATTACCGCGCAGCTCCAGCCAGGTGCAGGAGTCGTCACAACTCGTAACCATGTCCATTACGTCGTAACAGAATACGGGATCGCTGAACTGTATGCCCGCAGTGTTCGTGAACGAGCCTTCGCTCTGATTCAGATTGCTGCACCAGAATTCCGTGAAGACCTGGAACGCCAGGCAGGTGAATTGAGGTATTTATGAACAGAAACGCCAGAATAATCGCCACAGTCGGTCCGAACAGCTCCTCTGCAGCCAAGATCCGCCAACTTATAAACGCTGGAGTGAATGTATTTCGCCTGAATTTTTCACACGGTACCCATGAGGATCATGCCCAGGCTGTTCAAAAGATACGGAAGGCAGCCTCAGAAACCGGACAGCCCACTGCTATTATGATGGACCTGCAGGGACCAAAAATTCGCACAGGAGAAATGGCAGATGGTCAAAAGGTTATACTCGAAGAGGGAAAGCAAGTCATTCTGAGTACTTCAGAAGTGACCGGTACCGCAGAAAACTTTACTGTGCGTTATTCCGAGCTCACAAGCGATCTTGCACCCGGTGATCTGATCCTGGTCGATGATGGAAAAATCAAGCTGGAGGCTGTAGATATCAGCAGCAAAGAAGTGACCGCACTTGTACTGACAGGTGGAGAAGTGAAGGCCCATAAAGGTGTCAATCTTCCGGGGACGAAGCTATCCATCCCCCCGCTTACAGAGAAGGATAAGGACGATCTGGCGTTCGGTATTGAATTGGGCGTTGATGTTATCGCGCTTTCTTTTGTCAGCCAGGCAAAAAATATCCACATCCTCAGGTCCGCTATCCAGGAATTAAGCACATCAAAACTGGAGATTCCGATCATTGCCAAACTCGAACGGCCTGAATCCGTGGAAAATCTTGAGGAAATCCTGGAGGCAGCTGATGGCGTAATGGTCGCCAGAGGAGATCTGGGAGTTGAGGTATCACCTGAGCGTGTTCCGTCGATTCAGAAACGTATTATCCATACAGCCAATATCCGCAACAAGGTTGTCATTACTGCCACGCAGATGCTGGAATCGATGATCACCAGTCCAACACCCACCCGCGCCGAATCCTCTGATGTTGCCAACGCTATCTTTGACGGCAGCGATACACTCATGCTGTCAGGAGAGACTGCAATCGGTGAATACCCGATCGAAGCGGTAAAAACCATGAACCGCATCATAACGGATGCCGAGCAGCACGCAGAGGAATGGGGCTGGGATTATCGTTCGGACCAGGTTTCCACCAGTGATGATGCCACTGCTACAACCCATGCGGCACGCCACCTCGCTGAGGATCGAGGCGTATGTGCAATCGCTGTGTTCACCCGCTCCGGCAGGACAGCCCTGCTGATGTCGAAAGCCCGGCCGCGTGTGCCAATCTTTGCTTTTACACCGGAGCCAGAAACTTACAGGCGGATGACTTTATACTGGGGAGTCCAGCCTGTCCTTATCCCAATGGCTGACTCAGTGGAAAAGATGAGTGTCATTCTGGAAGAAGCGCTGTTGAACTCCCGCACATTCAAGCCTGGAGACCAGGTTGTGCTGATCGCCAGTCTTCCCATAGGTGCCATGGGTCCTGCCAATCTCACACTGCTCCACACAATCAGGGAAGGAAAAGGTACCGCGCCCTGGTCCTAAGGACCGTGCAGGACTGACCCGTACTTTAACGGGAAAAAACCGGGGGGGTACCAGGGGAATTATGCCGTCAGCCGAACATACCAGAAGGAGTTTGATTTTCCCCGGCAACAGAAGGTTCTTGCGGTAGACTGGATGAATCGGGTTCGATCTGTACCAAACTTTCAATATTGTCGACTGCAATCTCACCGGAAATCGCTGCTTTTTTCGATCCTTGCCGCAGCAATCCATACAGGAAGAGTACCAGGATCAGCCCCCCGATAATCAAAATGGATGCAGGGATAAGGATCATTCTGCGCGCATGTGTGAACAGCTCCTGCAGCATTGGCCCCAGTAACTGAATACGAGGCAGCGGTTGATCAGCATTCCGATCAATCACCCTGATAAGAACTTCACCCAGCCTGGGTACGAAAAGCGCTGCAGGTATTGACAGTAACCCGGCCACGAGAAGAGGTACGCCCCACCACAAACCCAGGTTCCTCCATGAGCGTACTCGCAAAACCATCACCACCCCGAGTAAAAAAACAGGGATCAACCAACTCCACATCATTATTTTGAACACTCGGAGAATGTTTTCCCTCGTCTGATCTAGTTCAACCAGCCTTCTCTGATCAGGCCGCTGAAGTAGTGCCGTTTCATCAGGGAGATCCTTGTACATATCCATCAGGGATTCTTTCAATTGATTGATCATATACTCCTGGGCACGTTCTTCAGCCGGTTTGCATGCAGATGAGAGGAATTCTTCCTTGGAAAGCTCCCCGGTCTGATATCCACTGACCACTTCAGGGGAACACCCAGGCCACGATCCGATCAACACACGCGCAACCATGTCGGCCCTCACCATCGTCATACTTTCAGACAGCGAACCGGTATGCAGAACCAACTTCGGATAATCAACCTGTCCATTCAGCCAGGTATAGAGTTCGTTGGTATTGGTCTTGATTTCTGCAGCTGCCCACTCTTTGGGCAGTAGTAATTTGCTGATAAGGATTTGATCTTCAAGTGCCAGATCAAGTAAAACAGCCTGCATGGACCCACCATCGCCACCCTCTCCCGGGGACGATTCCGAATCGAGAATACTGTTTACAAGCCAGCCATATAACAGATCTGACTCAACAAAATGGCGTGCTGTGAGGTTGATAACCAGCTCCTGGTCCGCAGTTACATCCGCAACTCCTGCAAACAGGAAGGTAAGCGGGAAAAGCAGAACCACAAGTACTGCAGCGATTATCGCAAGGAAAGTAACCAGGTTGGATAGAAAGCCTGCTGCTTTTGGCATGCTTAACACCTCATATTAATTACCCGATATCGAAATTACCACCCCGAAGTCCCAATTGAGGAAATTATAGCGGGATAACCGGCGTGAGAAAAGAAAAAACCAGATCCACGGCGAATGGATCTGGTTTGAGGCTGAATACTTGTACCGCCCTGCTGCTATGTCCAGCAACGTGTGCTGATATTGTGGGATCAGCGGAACTGGTCCATCAAATCTATCAGGCTTTGCTGGGATGGGCGCAGCTTTTCCACCGGCAGCTCAGTAAGTGGTGTTCCACTCATATTTCCGATATCCTGCAGTGAAGGCTGCCTCTCATTGAAATAGAACAATCCCGTAATAAGGATGTTTTTTGCTTTTGTTTCTTCAAGCATGTGCAGGGCTGAAAGACGATCTGCCGGGTCAAAATCCCGCTCAAGCTTTTTCAGCATCAGCATTGAGCCATCATGCATTTCTACTTCTTTTACTTCACCGGGCTTGAGGTCAATATGGATTTCATCCTTTTTTGGAACCATGGTCACATCATGCAACGGATCCTCATGCACTTTTGCCCATGAATAGCTTTTAGTGGACTCATCACGATTATTGAACGTGACACACGGGCTGATAATATCAAGCACTGCTGTTCCTTCGAAACACAATGCCGCCTTGATCAGTTCCCGGACCTGTTTGGGATCGCCCGCGAAAGAACGGGCTACAAATCCGCAGTTCGCAGCCAGCGCCTCCAGACAGACATCCACCGGCATAAAAGGATTGACTCCCTGTTTCTTCAGCACCTGGCCTTTATCTGCAGTAGCGGAAAATTGACCCTTGGTCAGGCCATAGACACCATTGTTTTCAACGATGTATACCATGGGCAGGTTTCGCCTCAGAAGGTGAATGAATTGGCCAATTCCAATACTGGCTGTGTCGCCATCACCGCTGATACCGATCCCTTTCAGTGTTCGATTGGCAACCAAAGCACCGGTAGCCAGAGACGGCATCCGGCCGTGAAGTCCATTAAACCCATGGGACCGGCTGAGAAAATACGTCGGGCTCTTGCTGGAACAACCAATTCCGGAAAGCTTGATGATTTTTTCCGGAGGAACAGCCAGTTCATAACAGGCGGAAATTATCTGGGCTGATATTGAGTTATGCCCACAGCCCTGGCAGAGCGTAGAGGGGCGGCCCTTGTAGTCATTCTTCGACAATCCAATGGTATTCGTACCACTTCTGGCGGTTATTACAGTCGCTGATTCCATGTTAGATCTGCTCCTTGGCCAGAACAGCCTGCTCTACCCATGCTGCTGTAAGCGGCAGCCCGTTATTTTTGCATAATGATTGCAGTTTATGGGCAAACTCCGGATACTCCAGCGTCAGCAGTTGACGCATCTGCCCCTCAATGTTCATCTCAACCACATAAATCCGATCATGATGTTGGAGAAATTGAGAAACCTGCTCGTTGAAGGGTACCGAACGGATGCGCAGGTAATCAGAGGGCAACTGATCAGCTAGCCGGTCCTGCGCCTCGAGAAGCGCCGGATCTGTACTGCCATAGGCGATCAACCCGATCCGAGCCCCCGGAATTTCTCTTTGAACTGGTTCCGGAAGATAACGGGGAGCAGACTCTATCTTGCGCCACAGCCGTTCTAAATTCCTTTCCCAGACTTCAGGGTCCTCACTATATCGTGCATTTTCATCATGGCCAGTGCCGCGTGCAAACCAGGCTGCATTCGGATGCGCATTGCCAGGAAGTGTCCGGTAAGGAATGCCATCACCATCCACATCACGATAGCGAGCAAAAGACTCGATTCTATCAAGGTCTTCAGTTGAGAGGATCTTGCCGCGATTCATCGGCTGATCTGGATACTTGAACGGTTTTGACATCCATACGTTCATCCCGAGATCAAGGTCCGAAAGGACAAAAACCGGGGTTTGCAGCTGTTCGGCGATATCCAGCGAACGCCAGCCGAATTCAAAACTTTCCTCCATAGAATTGGGAAACAGCATGATGTGCTTGGTATCACCATGGCCAAGATAACGTGTGAACATCAGGTCTCCCTGCGATGTTCTGGTTGGCAGCCCAGTGCTGGGGCCCATCCGTTGTACATTCCAGATTACGATAGGGATCTCCGCAAAAAACGCCAACCCAACATATTCAGCCATCAGGGAAAGGCCGGGGCCGGAAGTGGATGTCAAGGACCGTGCGCCCGCCCATCCTGCCCCAATTGTCATGCCGGCAGCTGAAAGCTCATCCTCCGCCTGAATGATGGCGTAGTTGGCTTTTCCTGTCTCCGGATCCGTGCGCAGCTGCTGCAGAAACTCCTGCAGCTGTTCCGGCATACTGGAGGCAGGCGTGATCGGATACCACGCAACAAATCCCACACCACCGTAGACAGATCCCAGGGCTGCGGCTGTGTTGCCATCGATCAGGATCATGTTTTCAGTTTGTGTGTCCCTTTCCACGTAATAGGGATCCTGTTTTTTCAGATTTTCACCGGACCACTCGTAAGCCAGCTGAATGGCTTTCATGTTCAGCACAACCGGCTTCTGGTTGCCCGAAAAATGTGATATCAAGCTGGATTCAATCTCGGAAAGTTCAATCCCGAGAATATACGCCAATGAACCTACATAGACCATGTTTGAAACATAATCACGGAGTTCGCGCGGCGGGTCTAATTTTTTGATGATATCACGCACTGGCATGGGATACGCCGTTATATCGTGCCGGCTATCAGGAAGTTTAGAATCATCGGGATAGAAACAAACGCCCCCCTTTGGAAGTTCCTCAATATCCGTTTGTATCGTATTTCTATTCATTGCGATCAGGATCTGCTTGTGCTCAGTTCGCGCTGTGTATCCCTGCGAACTGACTCGGATCCAGAACCATGTTGGCAGCCCTTGAATATTCGAGGGGAATAAATTCTTCCCGCTGACAGGGATTCCCATGCGGAAAAGTGACCGCATAATAGCCAGATTTGCTGTCTGGCTGCCCGAACCATTTACAGTAGCCACATTAATACTGAAATCGTTGATCACGCTGGATGGGGGCAATGCTACTTTCGGTGTTTTCTCAGTATCGGCAGTTTGTTTGCTCATTCCTTATCCTTAGAAGGTTTATCCCGAAAAGAAGCTGGATCGGGTTCAAACTGGACTCTGGTTGGTGAATTACGCAGCCGTGTGCGGCTCACTTCCGATCGATTCTGGAGCAGTCCAGTGTGTTCAATCAACGCCTCATACCCCCTTGTATAGTTGCCGGAAATCACTGCATCGACCATTTCCTGATGATAATTCCAGACCTCCTTCAGATACTGGTAATCGGCATATACATCCAGACCTACGGCTTCATAGCCGACCCAATACGTTGTCAGCAGCCCGAGGACGAATTGGTTTTCAAGCCTGGAAAATAAGGTAAGATGCAGAGCCCTGTGTTCCTCATGCGGAAAATGACCTGCATTGAGCTTATTCCATGCCTGCTCCATAATTTCGACAAGGTTCGCTTTATCCTCCCCATTGAGAAGGGCGACTGCTTCATACCAGAAGGCTGCTTCAACATGATTCCGCAAAACGCCAAAATCCTCAAAATACGATGGGTCTACCGCTAGTGAATACAGCAGACTCAACTGCAGGATCTTATCGGGAGAGTATGGCAGTACACGCATACCGGTTTTAGGCCGAACTTCAATCAGCCCCATGGTACGGGCTACTTCCAGCTGTTCGCGGAGCTTCCCTGTGCTGATTCCAAGTTCATCAGCGAGTTCCTGGATTGCTGGCAGCCGATCCCCTGCCTTGTAATTATTTGCAAGGTAGCGCAGCAATCTCGAAGGTAATCCATCAGATGTTCTCGAGCCTGATCTGTTCATATTATCCTATTTATATAATGAATTAGATAGTTTATACAAATTATACAATGCCGTAGAAAAGAGTCAATTACTTCTCACCGCTGATGATTTCCCTCATGCCCGGGGAATGATTTTCAACACCCCTGAACCTCCTCCTTACTTCACAAGGGAAAACTGAAGCCTATTTCCCCACTTTCAGCCGGTTTGCTACTATAATACTGGCTGGGTTCTTATGCCGTTCCCGGAACGAAAAATTCAGGTATTTTCCTGCATCCAATACCGGAGATAGTTTATGCAGCGCTCTCAAGCAATGGATATCGTAAATACCTATGTCCAGAATCAAGGGCTCATCCGCCATATGCTGGCTGTCGAAGCCGCCATGCAAGATTATGCCCGTGTCTATGGTCAGGATCCGGAAGAATGGGGACTAGCCGGACTGCTGCATGATTTCGACTGGGAAATTCACCCGAATATGGAAGAACACCCAGCCCTGGGCGCACCAATCCTCAGAGAACTTGGCGTTCCTGAGAAGATCGTACGTTGCATTCTCAGTCATGGTAGTTATATCGGGGTTTCCCGAGAATCCCTGATGGAAAAGTGCCTTTACGCTGTGGATGAACTGACCGGGCTCATCAGTGCAGCAACCCTGGTTCGTCCTTCCCGATCCATTCATGACCTTAAGATAAAATCCGTCAGAAAGAAATGGAAAGACACCCGTTTCGCCGCCAGTGTGGACCGGGAGCAGATTGAACAGGGCGCTGCTGATCTGGGTATTGAACTCAACGATCATATCGCTAATGTCATCCGTTCCATGCAGCGAATTGCCTCAGATCTGGGGCTAAACGGGGATCCAGCAGATCAAGTATAGAGAGCACGGACCCTGCTGACAGCATTAAAGCACACCTTGGGATCATGAGCCTGTGCTGGTATAATGCAACGATCTGGAATACTCCGGAAAAGTAGAAATCTATGACAGAAAAAACTGAAAAACAAAAAACTACACGCACATGTCCGGTCTGCGGAACCAAACTCACAGAAAGTGCCGAACGATGCCTTGTCTGCGGAACCACTTTTTTTCCCGGAACCAATAAGACAAAAAGGCGCGCGTCATCACAGATCACACTCTCGCTTCCGTTGGCGCTGGTAATGATCGCAGTGTTCACCCTGCTGGCTGCGGGCGCTACATACGCCGCACTCAGGCTCACAGGGATCAGTGAGGATGCCCCCACCGAAACCCCAACCATCACCCTCACCCCCACTGTGACCAATACACTTGAACCCACTGCCACAGACACCCCAGAACCAACCTGGACGCCGCTTCCACCAATTGAGTATTCTGTTGTGGAAAATGACACCTGCATCGGGCTGGCTGTATACTATGAAGTATCTGTCCGTTCAATTACTGATTTGAACAATCTTGGAACCGAGTGTTTCCTTGTCCCGGGCCAAACAGTCCTCATCCCGCAGCCAACGCTCACTTCTTCACCGACTCCCACAGTGACCCTGGAGCCGATCGCAGCGACGGAAGAAGCCTGTGAAAAACTCGAATACATAGTAGAAGCCGACAACACTCTTTTCAGCATCTCATTAAACTATGCCGTCTCCATGGAAGCGCTGAAATTATACAACAACATGAATACGGATGTTGTTTATGAAGGACAGCCTCTGATCATTCCACTGTGTGAGCAGGTTCTTCCTAACGCACCGACCTCGACTCCAACACCGATCCCTCCCTACCCGGCACCCAATCTCCTCCTTCCCCAGGACGGTCAGGCTTTCACTCTGGCCAATGATACCGTTACGCTTCAGTGGGCTTCTGTAGGTACGTTGAGGGACAATGAGTTCTACCGGGTGACTGTGGTTGATGTCACAGAAGGCAGTGGAGACGTGAGAATCACAGACGAAGTTAAAGACACCAAATATATTGTCCCTGTCTCACTTCGCCCGGCAGAAACCGCTCCCCACGTTTTCCGCTGGTCTGTCATCACGGTGCGCCAAACGGGATCAGACCCTGAAGGGAAGGCTATTTTTGAGATAGCAGGTTCACAAAGTACCTATCGGGTGTTCTCCTGGTCTGGGGCTGTCCCCGCAGCAACTCCCGAATCCTGATTGACCCGCCTAAAATTAGACAGGCTGCTGTCGACGGTAGTGTCGACAGCAGCCTGTCTTTTCTTATATCAGGTGTGCTCCTACTGCTAATTCACCCAGCGGACGGTTCCGGTTTCGGTGGTATCATACCCCCCAAGCGCTTCGATTGTTGATTTTGCCTTATCCGTCGCCAGCCATTCGATTAAACGCTGGACCGGAGTTCGCTGCCAGGTAAGCTCCGGCAGAATCAGTTCATAACGTTCCCTTGTAAGAAACAGGAACTCCAGATCGTATCCCATCGCTGCAGTCTCAATCCCTACTCCAACATCCGCCGTTCCTTCTGCAATAGCTCTGGCCACTTCCGAATGTGTGGCAGCTTCAGTGCGATAACCTTTGATCTTGTCAGCGGGAATCGACAGGTGCTGCAGCTGTACATCCAGCCAGACTCGTGTGCCTGCACCCGATTGGCGATTGATAAAGCGGATATTTTCCCTCGCCAAGTCCTCCAACCCCTTCAATTGCAGTGGGTTGGAGTCAGGGAGAATCAACCCTAATCGGCGATGCGCAATGGTCACAAGCGCAGTTCGTCTTCCAGGCAGGATTTTTCTAACATAAGCCACATTATAACTGTCTGTCTCCTCATCCCAGAGGTGGCTTCCAGCAAGATCTGCCTCCTTATCAGCCAGTGCAATTAATCCTCCCAGGCTGCCCGCAAACGCAATATTCATCTTGAAACCGGGGGACAGTTCAGGAAGGATATTTGCCAGCGTAATTAGCGCAAGATCATGAGATCCCACAAATCGGATTTCCTGTTCCATTTCCTCCGGGCGGGATTGCTCGATGACTCGCCAGCGATCCAGCGCCATCCGTACTGCCTGCTCTACCTCAGAAGAGGAGAATCCCTCTGTCAGCACCTGCAGGAGGAACGCCTCTGCTTTGTGAACAAGCTCTGCCTTCCGCAGCGGCTGTCTCACGGCGGGCATTTTCCCCCCTATTACACGCGTACCCTGCCCTGCCCGGCTGACGACCAACCCCTGACTTGCCAGCTCCTGGTATGCTTTTAGAACCGTCGAGGGCGTGCAATCCCACTCCTCTGCAAGAGCACGCATGGATGGCAAACGGGTTCCTGATTCGATTTTTCCACTCAGAATATCTGCCCGGATTGACCGCTCTATTCGCTGATATAAATGTTTCTTGTTCATCGATCCCTCTTCATGAGGTTGTAAAAAATATCTGATTCCTCTGTTAATTTATCAGGTTTGTAGAAAATAATGGATAAACCTTGAACGTAATAATTCAAGGCATGTGATTCAAAAAAGCCGGAAGCTCAACCAGCGCACGGGCTGTTCTCGTCCCATACCAGCTGATCCACGTCCCATCGATTTGAAATACCCGGTTGTTAATCACAGCATCAGTCATGCTGACGGCATCAAGCAGCACCTGTTGATCCTGTTTTGAAAAATTGTACGGATCATCCGGCAAAATAATCACCTGTGGATTTTTTTGGACAATTTCCTGAGCTGTAACACGCGGGTATCGAGTATCTCTTCCTCTATATTCCTCTGGTTGTGAAAATCCCAGATCTGCCTCAAGTGGATACATCCTTTTGCGCTGGGAAAAAACATTCCGCCCTCCACAGATTGTGAGAACATCATGACAGTATGTTTCATTATTAAACGTCATCCACCATGAACCCAATGATTGATCGTGCTCAAACCAGATAGGGCAGAATACCGGCATCCGTGTTGCATGCGAAGCGGATCGGCCGGTTGTTTCCCATAACTGCTCAAGACTGCGAATTTGACCGAGGACAACGCGGCTTTCGCCCCCCAATCGCCGCACCAACTCCCATAGAAAGTCGATTCCTTCTCGGATAGATGCAGGAGTGGATACCCAGACTTCCAGGGCATTGTCCGAGAGAGCTTCCACCTGCTCTCGGCTATTTTCTTCTTTATTCGTGATCACGAGATCCGGTGAAAGATATAGAATGTTTTCCACAGAAACAGATTTCGGGCCGCCGACCCGTATTATGTGTTCAGCGTGTTCTTTCCGGATTGGACAAAAATCGGTGACCCCGACAAGCCTGTCACCGAACCCTAACGTGAAGATACTGTCCGTAACAGAAGGGATCAGGCTGACAACTTTTAGAGCCCTCTCCTGCTTTCCCACCGACCCCTCCTCGTTACCCGTACCTGAGCATCTTAATACGGTCGTCTACGCACTTCCCAGCATTCTAGCAATGGCAGCAGTCATCAATCCAGCGCCCAGTGGAAGCACATCCTCATCGAAATCAAACTGGGGATTGTGATGCGCCCCAACCAGACCTTTTTCTGTACTATTGGAGCCAACAAAAATATATACACCTGGAATCCGGTCCTGGAATTCTGCCATATCTTCCGAACCCATAACACGGCATCCGGTATCCATGATGGATGCAGGAAGGAGTTCCTTGACGAGCTGCTGCATTTCAATGGTTAAATCAGGTTGATTGATGACTGGTGTGGAAATTTTCTCAATTTCCAGCTCAGCCTGGCATCCCATTGCCTCAGCTGTGCTGTTCACCACTGTTTTTAACCGTTGCAGCACCACCTTCCGGATATCGGGATTGAATGTCCGTATTGTGCCTTCCATTACCATGTTGGGAGGAATTACATTAAAAGTTGTGCCTGCATGCATGCTTGTAATGCTGACAACTGCTGCTTCCAGAGGATCAACGGATCGAGATACAACGGTTTGAATCGCCACCACGATCTGCGAGCCGGCAAGCACGGGGTCGAGCGCTAATTCCGGAGCGGAGCCATGTCCCCCCCTACCCTGGACTTCGATGCGGATCTTTTCCGCGCCAGCCATCACAGCGCCTTCCGTCAGCCCTATCCACCCTACTGGTTCTGAATTCCAGAGATGCATGGCAAGGCACTTGACGGGCTCAGGCGCTTCCAGGACACCATCCCGGATCATGGCCAGCGCGCCATCAAAGCCCTCTTCACCAGGTTGAAACACAAGCTTTACAGTGCCTTTCAGCCTGTCCTGCAACTTACAGAGGATAGATGCTGTGCCCAACCCAATAGCTGTGTGCCCGTCATGTCCACAGGCATGCATCGCACCTTCTACAACTGAAGCATAAGGTGCTCCGGTTTGTTCAACAATGGGAAGCGCATCCATATCAAAACGAGCCAGCACACAGGGACCTTCGTGTGCACCTTGAAGCATCCCTACCACACCGCTTTGACCAATCCCGGTTTGAACCTTATAACCAAGCTCCTGCAGTACATCTGCCACAATACCCGAAGTTCTGGGTAAATTCATCCCGATCTCAGGATGCTGATGGAAATCTCTGCGCCAGGAAATCAGTTGATCCTTCATTAACTGACTTTCCTCAAAGAACCATTTGTTGTCCACGATTGCTCCAATTCCGGGAGAAATTTCTGCAGCCGCCGCTCCTGCTGCAAAATAGGTGTATTCCTTGTACAAACCCCTTATACCATTTGGACAGCAAGACAACGTATTATCGATCAGGTAAAACAAACAATCCTCAAGGAGATTTCAGTCTCTTAAAACGTTTCCCACTGCGGATAGCTATTCAATTCGGGATCATTTGCAGAATCCTGCTGAACCTATTCGTCTTGTTTCTGAGATCGATCCGATGCTTTTACACCCGGTTTCTGTCCACCGGCAGATTCAACCTCTTCCCTGGAAAATTCTGCACGTTGACCTTCTGCCAGAGCAACGATAACTGTCCCCTTCAGAGGAAGCAGTTCAATGACTTTTCCTTCTCCGAGTGGTGTATTTACCTTCTTGTTCTTTTTCGGCATCCCTCTTGATGCTTCCCTGTAGAGTTCATACTCATACAGGAGACAGCATCGCAGACGCCCACACATACCGGTAATTTCCTGGGGGTTGAGAGAAATGCCCTGTACTTTGGCCATCTTGATTGAAATCGGGTTAAAACTGGTCATATACCGCGAACAACAGCGTTCTTCCATACCACAGGCCCCCATACCGGTAAGACTTTGCGCAACATCTCGCGGACCGATCTGTCGGAATTCGACCTTGGAACTGCGGTATCGTTTTCGCAGCGGAGGCAATATTTTTTTCAGGTCAATCCGCTCGTCACCCTCGCTGTTATAGAAAAAAGTTAGCCTGGTCCCGTTGAAAGAAAACTGGGCTCTTGAAATTTTCACCCCCTCTAACCCCTGCTCCTTAACCAGTATACGGCATTGATCTTCAGCCTCCTGTTCCTTTCGCTGCCAGCTCAGCCGCACAACAAGCTCTCTGGCAGTCGCCTTTCGATCGACCTGCTTGCAATCATTTGCGTCTACGTCTTCCGGAGGTTCCTCAGAAAGCTGAACCACTTCCGCTATTTCCTGCCCTTTACCCGTAGAGACGAACACAAAATCTCCCACGCGAACTTCATCCAGGTGGCTTGCATCATAGTGATACACTTTTCCAAACGGATGGAAGCGCAGCCCTGCAAATATATTTTTCTTCGAATCCTTCATATACCTATCCACACCTTCATCTTTTTCTTTCCGGCTGTCTGAACCCCCTTCTTCAGTAACAGGCTTGCACCTTTTCAACCGGTATTCTTTGCCAACCGTGCCGGCTATTCCTCGCTGCTTATCCTAATTTCCGGAGGAGCTGCCTTTTGGTTTTCTGTCAGCACTTCAATAATACGCTCCGCCAACTTTACAATAGCTTTTGCAGACGGCGTCTCCGGATTCGCAAGGACAACCGGAACACCATTATCACCCGCCATCCGTACAGCAGGATTCATGGGAATTTCGCCGAGGAATTCCACCCGGGCTGATTTCGCCAGCTCCCTGCCTCCACCCTGCCCGAACACATCAATTCGGGTTCCGTCTTCAAGCTCCAGATAACTCATATTCTCTAAAACGCCAAGTACAGGAACATTTACAGCCCTGAACATTTCCAGGCCGCGCTGGGCATCTTCGATAGATACTTTTTGAGGAAGCGTAACGATGATTCCGCCATCAAGAGGCAGTGACTGCGAAAGGCTTATCTGCGCATCTCCCGTTCCGGGGGGAAGATCCACAATAAGATAATCCAGCTCACCCCAAGCCACATCATTTACAAACTGCTTGATTGCAGAGTGGAGCATCGGCCCGCGCCAGATCAGCGGCTGGCCTTCCGGAACAAGAAAACCAATCGACATCAGCTTTACACCATATGCTTCAATCGGAACCATTTTGCCGTCTTTTTGTAAGACAGGATCGTGCACACCCATCATGGTCGGGATATTCGGCCCATAAATATCTGCATCCAGAAGACCAACTTTTTTTCCAGCAGCAGCCAATGCAACAGCCATATTAACCGCAACTGTTGACTTTCCAACCCCCCCCTTTCCAGATGCGACAGCTACCGCAAATTTAAACTGCTCATTCCTGGCTGATTCCTGCATTTAATTTCCTCCAGAGAGTCTAGATCAGCATATTGATTTTTTTCCAGATACCATTATAACCTTTTCAGGTATACCTGCACTTCCTTTAATGCCTGGAGATAGAGATTGATCAATTCCTGATCATCACCCCGGAATCGCTGGATTGTCTGCTTCGCACAGACTGTGCAGCCGCGCATAGCGCGATATGAATCGGTATTGCAGCTTAAACACCCGGCAAGACTAATAATGACCAGGCTGAATGCCAGCTGCTGTTCGGAAGCACAGGGTGATTCCACCGAAGAATCCACAAGATCCCGCCAGAGCTCGCCACGCAGATCCCGCAGGTCAGAAGCCACCCTCATGGGAAACAGTATTTCTGTATCGTCCCGATACACATCCCCTCCCCCGAGAAAGCTGACGAACAGATCCACAGCCGGGGCAGCACTCACGAAATTCCCTTTCGGGATTTTGCCGATCCGGTCAACTGTTGTCTGCTGAGCTGAAAAACCGAGAAACACTCTTCCTGAATTATACCTTGTGGAAAGAAACCGAGGAACGGTTGGCAGCAGAATACGGTCGGGCAGCACCCCAGCATCCGGGGGTTTTTTTAAAAAGTACAGCTCTCTGTCCCTATGACCACATATCCAAAGGTAAAACGGGGTGATTCACCAGGGTGCGGTCACCTTACACCACCAGAAACATAACGACCTCCGGGAGTAATAAATCTGCAGCCCTGCGCTTATACGATCTTATATTTATATTTATATTGAGATAGAAATCCAGACATGGGACGCCGGTGTAACATTTCTTCTGTTAACATGAAACCAGAAAAAGGGGGTGCAGGACATGATTTGGTATCCTGTAAGTAACCGTGAACAG
>JAFGNH010000083.1 GCA_016927115.1 Anaerolineales bacterium
CCCGCCCCTGCCGGCACAGGATAGAATTCCGGCTGCTGCACGGCCCCCGTACGGGCGGGTTCCAGAGATTCATCCAGGCACAGGCTGATCCGGATCCGGTTCGCTGCAGCCTTGCGAGTGAGTCAGTGGAACCCGCCCATGCAAAATTCAGATGATTCCCCGAAGCATCTGATACCCATGCCGGCACAGGATGGAATCCCGGCCGCCCCAGCCCTGAGGATTTTGAGCCTGCAACAAGCCCAGCCCGCGCTTCACAAAACGGACAAAGTCGGTTAAGATTCATTTGCACAGCAGAGCCCCATACCTCGGCGCAGCATGCCGGGGTTTTTATATGTGTTCTACTTAGCAAGCTTGCTAAGTTAATAGAAGGTGAGAAAAGAACTGTATGGCTGAACTAAGAAATGAACTGCGCAACGTGGCGATCATCGCTCACGTTGATCATGGAAAAACTACGCTGGTGGACGGCATGCTCCGGCAGGCCAAGATTTTCCGCGAGAACCAGCAGGTGGTCGAACGGGTGATGGATTCCAATGAGCTCGAACGCGAGCGGGGCATCACCATTCTGGCAAAAAATACCGCTATCTCGGTACTGGATCCGCACACCCAGGAAATGGTCCGTATCAACATTGTTGACACGCCCGGACACGCCGACTTCGGCGGCGAGGTCGAACGTATCATGAACATGGTCGACGGCGTCCTGCTGCTGGTGGATGCCGCTGAAGGGCCGATGCCGCAGACCCGTTTCGTGCTCAAAAAAGCTCTGGAAATGAATCACCGCGCGGTGGTGGTGATCAACAAGGTTGACCGCAAGGGCGCCAACCCCGCCCGGGCTCTCGATGCGACCTTTGACCTGTTCATCCAGCTCGGAGCCAGCGATGAGCAGGCGGATTTCCCGGTGGTATACGCGAATGCTGTAACAGGCCAATCCGGGATTACAGATGAATTGGGGCCGGACCTGCAGCCGCTGTTTGCCGCTATCATTGAGCATATCCCTGCGCCTTTGGTGGAAAGGGATAAGCCGTTTCAGATGCTGGTGACATCATTGGGTTACGATCCTTACCGCGGGGTGACCGCTACAGGACGGATCAACGCAGGTGTATTGAAAACCGGCTCGCCGTTGATCCGCATTTCCCATCAGGGTGAACATATTCCTGTTGAAGCGCGCTATCTCTATAAACACCAGGGCCTTGAACTGCTGGATGTACCGGAGGCGGAAGCTGGTGATATTGTAGTGATCGGCGGACTGGAAGAAGCGAAAATCGGCGAGACTCTGGCAGACCCGGAGTATCCCGAAGCGCTGCCGGTGATCCATGTGGAGGAACCCACCGTACGGATGACTTTTGCGGTGAACACCTCGCCGTTTGCAGGGCGCGAAGGCCGCTGGGGTACGTCGCGCAAGCTGCGCGAGCGGTTGTCCAACGAACTGCGCACCAATGTTTCGTTGCGCGTGGAAGATACCGATTCTGCGGACCAGTTTATTGTGTCCGGCCGCGGTGAACTCCATCTGGCAGTGCTGATCGAAACCATGCGGCGTGAAGGTTTTGAATTCCAGGTTTCACGTCCGGAAGTGATATTTAAGCAGGGGGATGGTGAGGTGCTGGAGCCATTCGAAGAAGTGTATATCGAAGTGCCCTCTGAAACCATCGGAACGCTGGTTGAGATGCTGGCTAAACGGCGCGGCCAGATGCTGGATATGCAGGAACTGCCGGATGATGTGGTAAGGCTGAATTACCTGGTGCCGACACGCGGCCTGCTGGGTTTCCGCTACCACTTTCTCACATCCACCCGCGGCGCCGGGTTCATGCACAGCCTTTTCCACGGCTACCTGCCGTTCAGCGGTGGTCAGATTGGAAGAAACTCTCAGGGCTCACTGGTGGCCTGGGAACCAGGGATGACCACAACCTACGGTTTAAAAAATGCGGAAGAACGCGGCAGTCTTTTTATCGGGCCCGGTGTCGAGGTGTATCAGGGCATGGTGGTCGGTGAGAATAAACGCCCGGAAGACCTGCCGATTAATGTGTGCAAGAAGAGGCATGTAACCAATGTGCGTTCTTCATTCAAGGAGATCGACGAGCGACTGATCCCGCCGCGGATACTGAGCCTTGATGAAGCGATTGAATACCTGAACGATGATGAGCTGCTGGAAGTGACTCCGGAAAGTCTGCGCATCCGCAAGCGGATCCTCGATACCCATGAGCGCGGCCGCAAGGATAAACACGCCAAGGAAGCCCTGAACGCGTAAGATCGGTTGTTCGCCCGGCATGTTCTGTCTCCAAAACAATGGCACGTTATTGGCTTCTTTGGATATGGCTGATCAATACGCCCCCGCAAGGGGGTGTTTTGCTTGCCGGAACGGTGTTTTCGGAAGAAGGATCTTCGGACAGTGTGACAGAGCTGCTGGAACTACTGTCGTTTTCTCTGTATTCCAGGCTCCAGGAGAAAACCTGTCCCGGATATGTTCCCATCCGATCGGGAAAGATCCTTCGAAGCATGCTGAGTGGTTCATACGATCCTCAATATACAGGAAGAAATTCAGCTATTTCTATTACAAGGTTATGACAGAATTAATTCCGGCAAACTGCAGGAATTCCAATTCAAGCGTATAATCGACCGTTACCTCTTTCCGGGGTCACATCATCTCCCTGATCAGCATTAATAATCTCTAGAATAATTCATTGGAACGCCAGTTGCAGGATTGACTGGCGCTGTTGAGTGGGGCTGCAGCTGAATCCCCTTTTTTCCTTCCAGGAGCAAGCTACGTATGAATCCCGTTCGCAGGTTTCTTTCCATTGTGGTTGTTGTATCAATACTTCTAGCAGGAATTCCACCTGTGCCTGTACAGGCTGCCGGGGATATTCTGTATGTCACTCCTGAGGGTACCACCTGGGGTACGTTGACCGGGTGTACATCCTGGGAAAATTCCTGTACGCTGCACAAGGCCATCGGCTGGGCCGATCCCGGAGACCAGATCTGGGTCATGCAGGGAAATCATTTTCCAGCGGGTTTGCATCCAGCTGGTTCAGCAGAGGATTATACCTATTCCCTGCTGACTGGCGTCGGCATTTATGGCGGATTCAGGGGAGACGAAACCGCCCTCAATCAGCGTAACTGGAGGGTTTATGTAACCGTTCTCAACGGGAGAAACCGGGATCAGGGAGACTACATGAGTACGGCGCTGCATGTAGTAACGGGAAGCGGTACAGATTCCAGCGCAATCCTGGATGGGTTCACGATTATCAATGGATATTCAAGCGGAGGTGAAGATGAGGAGGATAAGGGGGCAGGGATCCTGAATATTGGTGGATCCCCGACCATTCGTAATGTGGTCATCCGTGATAACCAGTCCACCTTTGGGGATGGCGCTGGTATGTACAACGGCTCCGGCAGTAACCCAACCATGGTTAATGTAACCTTTGACGGGAACGATGTTGGATTGGGGCTTGAGGCTAATCCGGGCAACGGCGGGGGAATGTACAATGATGCCAGCAGCCCGATCCTCAATCGAGTTACTTTCATTAACAATTCTGCTGATAATGGCGGCGGCATGTTCAATGCCCCTGGAAGCAGCCCGGTTCTGACCAATGTCACGTTCATCGGCAACACGGTGGATGGAGGTGCTGGTACAGCCATCGCCAACGTCAACAGCAGTCCCCTGATGAATCATATCAGCACCAGCAGCGGTAATACCATCTACAGTGTTGCCTCCAGCGCTCCACACATCAGCAACAGTATTCTGTGGGGAGGTATCCAGAATACAGGGGGCAGCCTGACGATCATTGACAGCATTGTCAGCGGCGGCTGCCCTGCCGGAGCGACCTGTACCAATATCAGTTCAGATAACCCCCTCTTTGGCCCTGCTGGAAGTTATCAGGGTGACACACTGATGCTCCCGCTGCTTCCCGGTTCCCCGGCCATTGATGCCGGTGGTGTCAATACAGCTTGTGCTGATGAGGATCAGCGCGGCGCTCTGCGTCCGCTTGGTCACGCCTGTGAAATGGGCGCTTTCGAATCATATGGCTTTCTGCTGGAGCGCGAGACATTCAGTGATCTGAGCGCGCTGATCAATACTGCATACGATGAACCTCTGGCTGTCAGGGTTGTCAGCCCCTTTAATGAACCGGTGGATGGCGGCATGCTGACTTTCAGTGCTCCCC
>JAFGNH010000010.1 GCA_016927115.1 Anaerolineales bacterium
GCTGTAGATTCGTACCGCGAAAACATGAAGCAGATCATTGGAACTCTTCTGACTTAAGCCAAAACTTTCCAATCCGGCTGTACTACCCCATCCCGGAAGGCTGTTCCCGGTTCAGCACAGCTTGCACCACACGGTGCCATACCAATCAGAGGGTCCTTGCACAGTCGATCGTCAGCCGGCTGTATTTACCGGATTCATACTAAGCGCCGATACCTGATATTAACCTGTCCTGTTCCCGCCTCAACCGTACAACCGTGCTGCTCTCTTCGACCGTCACATCATCCCACGTAAGTATCTCTCCCTGCCTGACAGGCCGGACAACTTTAGCGCCCGTGCTGAGCCCTGCCGGCAGTGCATGAAGCCTTTGAGCTTCCTCAGCCAGATCGATCAGTCCGTAACAGGTATACCCACCTGCACCCTCAAGCGTTTCGCCGGGCACCAGATCGCGCTTGGCTACAGTGAGCACTTCTGCCACTGGCCTATCCAGCGGCTCCATCCAGACCTCCCGATACAGCACCGCTCTGGCGAGAGAGACAGGCGCTTCAAGGAACCATAAATGATATGGCCGGAAGAACACATAGTACTTTCCTTTCCCTACCTTCAGATACTGCAGATCAGACCGGATCCGGGCATCTTCTACACGCACAACCACAAACACACCGCCGGCCAGCGCGGATCCCTGCACAAAATCAACATTGCCCGGAAATCGGCTCAGCCCTCCGTCCTCCTCCAGTGCAAAAATCTGTGGAGCCGTCTCCAGATCCGCCTCAGGCCCTATCATGCCCCGCCGCATCGGTCTGCAGCCGGTTGCATTGGCCGCACAGGCCATCTCAAACATGGTTTTCGTTCCATCCACATAGGATGCAACCTGATATGGATCCTTATCCACTTTTCTGGCTGATTCTGCCACTGATTCCGGTGTAGCTGAGATATCGAGTGGATTATTTTTCCCCTTCCCAATCGTAATTATCTCGTAGCCCAGGCTGCGAACAAAATCGACCAGTTCCATCAGACAGCCAGGCTCATCTCCCGATGACACCGAGTACAACACACCTGCCTGGTGTGCTTTCTCCTTCAGGATGCGCCCCACCGTTACGTCAGCTTCAATATTGATCAGCACCACATCCATACCGTGCTCGATACACGACATCGCTGTCTTGGCACCTGTTGCAGGAGACCATGTGACATCAGTGACCAGATCCAGTGTTGGGATCTGTGCAGGCAGGGTGACATCAGCCGTAACCACACGTTTGCCGGCCCGAAGGGCATCTTCAGCTGCTCCAGGAGTGCCGGCTTCCACAATCTGTTCCGCCGGGACACCGGCTGCTGTCAGCGCGTTGTAAGCCTCCCCCGGCTCGGCGTTCGCCATCATGGAAAGCTCCATACCAGGCACAAGATCCATCGCCGCAGCGAAACCCTCCCCCATCCAGCCCATCGCGCTCGCACCTATGCGAATCGGATCCCCCTCAGACTGGCGAAGCTGCAGTGCACGAAAAAGTCTCATTTGTCCTCCCGTTTTGCAGCTACGGCAGCGCGCCCTGCAGCTGCGATATCCGCTGCGGTAAGGTGGTATTTCTCCAGCAAATCCCAGGGATCACCGGATTCAACATACACATCGTCCAGTCCCACAAAACGCATCGGAACCGGGTGATGGTTTACAACAATCCTGGCAACATTGCTGCCCATACCACCCTGAAGCAGATGCTCCTCCGCACAAACCAGTGCTCCGGTTTCACGCGCGGCAGCAGCGATCGCAGCTGTATCCAGCGGCCGAAGGGTGTGCAGATCCATAACACGGGCCTCTATTCCCTCCGAAGCCAACTCCGCTGCAGCATCGAGCCCGGCCGCCACCATCATGCCGCAGGCAATAATCGTAAGATCCTTCCCTTCACGTACCACATTCGCCTTGCCGGGTGTAAACGGACAATTATCTTCCGGATATATAAAAGGCATTGTCACTCTGCTTGAACGCAGAAACACCGGCCCCTTGATCCCGGGTGAGCCTTTCACCATCTTGTGCATCATAGCTGGATCCGAAGGAACCAGGATAGTGAAGGTTGGCAAACCGCCCACCAGTGCCAGATCCTCTATTCCCATTTGAGTGGGCCCATCCTTGCCCAGTGTAATCCCCCCATGGCTGCCAACAATCGTTGCATTGATATCCGACATGGCTACAGAAAGTCGAATCTGGTCATAGGCGTTGCACAACAGGAAAGATGAAAAACTCACAATAAACGGATACAATCCACACGCCGCCATACCTGCGCCGATCCCCACCAAGTTGCTCTCGGCAATACCGATATTGAAAAAACGCTCCGGAAATTCCTTCCGAACCGTATCAGCCTTCGTCGAATTACCAAGATCTCCATCCAGCACCACAACCTCAGGATTGTTGCGCGCAAGGTCGAGCAGTGCTTCACCGAACACATTCCGAAGCGGCTTTTCACAGCGCCGCAGACCTGCTTTCTCACCGAGCTTCATTAAGTTCCTCCCGCGCCAGCTGCGCCTGCTCCGGCGTAAGTGCGTGCCCGTGGAAGGTAAAATCCTGCTCCACAAACGAAACACCCTTCCCTTTGACTGTATGAGCAATGATAATTTGCGGCTGAGCTGCTGCTGTCAGCTGCCCTGCCAGCACCAGCGCGTCCAGCACCTGGCTTATTTCATGGCCGTTGACCTCCGATACTCGCCAACCAAAGCTGCGCCATTTCTCTACCAGCGGTTCAAGTGCCATTTCACGGGCTATCGGCCCGGTTTCCTGATACTTGTTATAATCGAGAACAGCGATCAGGTTGCCGGCCCGGAAGTGAGAAGCCGCCATTGCAGCCTCCCAGATCTGTCCTGCCTCGCATTCGCCATCCCCCAGCAGGGCATACACTTGATAACGGTGGCCGTTCAGCCGCCCTGCCAGAACATGGCCGATGCCCACGGAAAGCCCCTGCCCGAGAGAGCCGGTGGTAGCTTCCACACCAGGCATACCGTGCTGGATTGGATGCCCCTGTACTGGGCTCCCTACGTCACGCAGGCGTTCCAGTTCTTTTCCGGGGAAATACCCCGCACGTGCCAGCACAGCATAAAGAAGCGGTGCAGCATGCCCTTTGCTGAGAATAAATCGATCGCGTTCCGGCCACCAGGGCTCCTCGGGCCGGAAACGAAGTATCCCGCCAAAATACAGTGCTGTAAGAATCTCCACCGCAGACCAGCAGCTGGATGGGTGCCCGGAGCCTGCTCTGGTGGTCATCTCGAGTACATCCAGCCGAAGCTGTCGGGCTGTTTCCTTCAATGCAGCAGCATTCATATCGGCCTCCATGGAATTACCTGCCAATGCGCCAATTTACTTCACTATAGCTTTTCCACAGTCTGACTATATCACACCACTGTATCTTTCAAACGAACCAGGGAAAGGCAACCGACTGGAAGCGTTTGATTCCGAAACGCAGCCTCCTGACCCGACCGCAGCATGCGCGGCTCTTCACCCCCAACCCTCCTGCATAGAGCCCTGTTTTGTTCTCTGATCCTTCCAATGCGGGTTCATGCCTGCCGCCGGATCAGACACAGTGAGCTGCAAACGAAAGGGTTGCTGTGGTTTTCCCTGACGCATATATGGGCACAATATAAAAAAAGGGCCGCCATTCAGACAACCCTTCTCTGGTAAAACATGAATATTGAAACCTATCCGCGTCCCTGTCCCTTCCCCCTGTTATCCGCACCACGGCCGCTCCTTCCGGAACCTCCCTGGAAGCTGGTCGAAAGGATCTCCTGGTAATCTTCTTCTGTGAGATAGGCGGGGCTGTAAACCTCACCGGTCTGTTTTTCCAGGGTACGCATAAATGAGCGCAGGTGGTTTTCGGATCCATTCAGGAGGTTGTCATAGACACGCAGTATCTCAGTGTCTGTACTTATTGAACGGAGGTCCTGTAAATCCTGAATATCGATCTCCTCCACAGCTGCACCGACTCGCAGCGCTTCCTCCAGGGATTCCGAACCCCTTACTGTCAGAGTATCATACAGCTCCTGCAGAGTCTCATTCGTAAAAACACCCACGGTCTGATCCGTGATCGGATCATCCATCCCGAAACGAACAAGCAGTTCACCTACTGCATCCATATGTGCAGCCTCGCTGGATGCAATATTGGTAAAAATATTCAAACCCCAACGATCATACAGCACCTGGTAAACATCATGTGCAAGTTTTTCCTCTTCCCGCATAAACAGAATGCCATTTATCTCATCCTGAGTCAGCGCATCGATACTCGCAGTACCTGCTGCATCGATCAAAGCCGCATCAGATGAATAGCCGCCCTGTGCAGCCCTGTTTTCTGTCCCCCGGCTGCTGTTACCGGCACCGCGATCTGAACGGTCAGTCTGAGTGGATGCCCCGTTGTTTCCATAACCTGCACCGACTGCCTCATCTGTTGCAGCATTGCAGCCGGTCAGGAACAATACTGCTGTCATCATTACCAACACTGTTGAAATCCACATTCTCTTATTCATTACAACTCACTCCTGTTGACCCACCAGTCCTCTGCCTCAACAGAAACAGATTCTGCGGATCGATTCTTTTTTATTTTGTGATACTGGAGAATTTTAAGCAAAACTTATAAAGAAAGGGTGAATTTTTTATCAAGGATATTTTCAGAACACCGGTTTGAACCTGAAGAAAAATCCCGACGCAGGCTGCCATTCATTATCATAAACGGGTTCTGGCCCTCAAGCAGATGCCATCTGTGTTTTAATATATGTTAATCAAGTTAAGAATCAGAGGAGACACTATGAGTAGTAATCCGGTAAGCACCAGCACAATCAAGCTGTCTAACGGGATATCCATGCCGCGGCTTGGGCTGGGCACATGGCGATCAAGCGAAGATAGCGAGGTCAGAAATTCGGTTCAACTCGCCCTCGAAAACGGTTATCGCCTGATAGACACGGCATTTATCTATGGAAATGAAACCAGTATTGGAAAGGCGTTGAAAACCAGCAGCGTCCCCCGGGAAGATATTTTCATCACTACAAAAGTGTGGAACAGCGACCAGGGATATGAAAAGACTCTGAAAGCTTTCGAAATCAGCGCCGGCAACCTCCAGCTGGAACAGATAGACCTGTACCTGATCCACTGGCCTGTTAGCGGCTTGTTCACAGAAACCTGGCGAGCCATGGAAGATCTGTATCAAGCCGGCAGAATTCGGGCGATCGGTGTCAGCAACTTTCTACCCGAACACCTGGAAGAGCTCACCAGCTCTGCTCGAATCCTGCCCGTGGTAAACCAGATAGAGTTCCATCCCTACCTGCAATCACCAGAGCTTGTAGCTGCCTGCGCTGAACTGGGGATTCTCATTGAAGCATGGGCGCCGCTTATGGAAGGCGGCGTGGTCGATGTGCCCGAACTACGCGAGATCGGGAAGCGCCATGGGAAAACCCCGGCACAGGTATCGCTGCGCTGGATGTTTCAGAAGGATGTTATTGTTATCCCGAAGTCCACGCATAAAAAATGGATCATCGAGAATGCCTCCATTTTTGACTTCACCCTCTCCGAACAGGAAATTGCTGTTCTGGACAGTCTGGATCGTGGCAAACGTCTTGGCCCTGATCCGGCAAATTTTGATTTTTAGATCCCTTCGAATCCGAGCAGGCAGCACCTGATAATGGGTGCTGCCTGTTTAGACAACCTCCGTCTTTCGCATAAATTTTATGGTAACTGACCTGAGCCTGTGCTAAACTTTTCATAAATCTCCCGGTAAGAGCCAGGACACAGCGGTTTGTGTGATTGGCCAAACCAGGCTGGCCGTTTTTCTCCGCGGTAAGCTGCGCTGCCACCAACAACCTTACAGCCTGTATCCAACCACTGTTAAACTGGATCAAAAGCTTCCTGCTTGAAATACCTTGAAAGTGAGACACGGATGAGCCTGTTATCACCGAGCAATAAGCTTCAGTCCCTTCAACACCAGAAGGCTGGCATCCTGACAGTACTTCTGTTGATGGCTCTTCTCGCTGCAGGCTGTTCGCAGGAAACCACAGAAGCACCAGCAAATCCCCCGGGAAACTACGATACCCCTTTGCGCATCGGTTATTATGAAGGCGGGCCTTATTTCGATTATGCAGAAAGTTTCCGGGCAACGATAAACGGCCTGGCAGCGCTTGGCTGGATGGAACCACTTGAAATACCAGCTTTTGAAAATCCGGAAGATATGGCCAGTATCTGGCACTTTGTCGCCGAAAACAGCCGTAGTGACTATCTGGAATTTGTCGAAAATGCTTTCTGGAGCGCCGACTGGGAAGACGGGAAACGTGAAATCATCCGTCAGGATGCGCTCCAACGTCTTGCTGAACAACAAGATATCGACCTGGTTCTGGCTATGGGAACCTGGGCCGGGCAGGACCTTGTTAACAACCTGCACCACACAGCAACATTGAACCTGACTTCCAGTAATCCCGTTCAAGCCGGGATCATCAGCAGCCCTGAATCTTCCGGCTATGAGCATGTGCTGGTTGAGGTGGACCCCAACCGTTATCTTCGAAACATCAGGCTCTATCATGAAGTCGTGGGATTCCAGAAACTTGGGGTCGTCTATGAAGACAGCCCCGATGGCCGTATCTATGCCAATTATGAAGAACTCCTGCAGGCTTCTGCCGGGTTTGGTTTTGAGATCATTGAATGCCATGCGGAAGACACAAACCTCAGTGAAGATGAAGCCTACCAGAATGTACAGCGATGCTACCATGAGCTTGCCCCGCAGATAGATGCGCTCTGGATAGGAGCGCATCGCGGGGAAAATTATGCATACTTGCCACAGAGTATAAAGCCGATTATGGCCTACGACATTCCTACCTGGTCGAATCAGGGCAGTGAAGCCGTAAAACGCGGCGTATTAATGAGCATCTGGCAGGCAGATTTTGCTTATGCAGGCGGTTGGTATGCGGAAATAATAGGCCAGATTCTGAATGGCGCCCTTCCCGGTGATCTCAACCAGACTCTTGAGCTGCCTCAGCATATTGTGCTGAACCTGGAGACAGCTCGAAGGATCGGCTTTGAATTCCCGCCCGGGATCCTGGAAATCGCTGATCATGTCTATGAAACAATCGAAGGAGAGTATGAAATTCAGGAATCTACAGCAAACTGAAAAGCATTATTACGGGATCTGGATTATCGCGCTGTTGTTCGGCGTTCTATTCTGGCTGGTAGACAGCGTCATTCACTACCTCATGTACGCTGACCACCTGCGCTTGATGTTGTTTGAACCACCGGAAAATATCCTGGACTCTCTCTTTGTCAATATTTCCAACCATACTCTATTTGTTCGCCTGGTGTTTCTTCTTGCAAGCCTGATCGGCGGCGGTATTGTGGTACGCTACCTGCGCAGCCGTTATCTTTTCGAGGAATCTCTGCGCCAGGAACAATCCTTTTCCAGTGAAATTATCAACAGATCACCAGTTATCATCCATGCAGTCGATCTGGAGGGTAATACTCTCCTGCTTAATCCAACAGGAGAACAAATTCTTGGCTACCGCAAGAATGACATATTGGGCCAGTCAGGCTGGGAATATATCCGCCCACAACTATCCTGCGAGGAGCTCGCTCTCTGGCTGCAAAAGATCGAACAGCATCAACTCACCGCCGAAGAATTCACAATAACATCACGTGATGGTTTGGAACATATTTGCAGCTGGAACCATCTGATCCAACAGGACAATACCGGCAAGCCAGCCGGTGTTATCAGCATGGGCAGGGATATTACAGATCAGGTGTTGTCTAGCCGGGAAATCAATCGTCTCCTCAAACAACAGATTGCCCTGAACCGTCTGGCTCTGGATCTGGGCGAATCACTTGACCCTACACAGGTCTACCGTAGACTGCACTCCTATCTGAAAAATCTGGCAGACTGCTGGATCTTTCTGGTTTCATCGTTTGACAGTGTAGATAACATGATCCGCGCAGAATACATAATCTTTGAAGATCAGGAACAAAACCACGTTGATCTCCCCCCCATTCCTCTGGATGACGAAGGGTTTGGCAGCCAGAGTCGTGTCATCCGCAGTGGGGAACCACTCTATATTCCGGATTACTCAGCCTTTACTGGCAAAAGCCGAACAACTTACACCATCGATAATCATGGTTCGATCTCGGAAGGTTTCCCTGAGACAGAAACGGATGAAAAAACTACACAATCGGCCTTGTACGTCCCCATGAAAGTTGGCGGGGAAACGCTGGGTGTAATGCAGCTCCAGAGCCCTTTTCTGGATGCGTACAGTGAAAGCGATATCAAACTACTCACGGCTGTTGCCAATGTAGCGACCGTGGCAGCACAAAACGCCCGTTTGTATGCTGAATTACAAGTCGAACTCAAGGAACGTGGCAGAATCGAGCAGGAAATTCGTACACTGAATGAAGAGCTGGAAGAACGAGTACATGAACGCACGATTGAACTGGAAGATCTCAATCGTGAGCTTGAAGACTTCGCCTATATCGTCTCCCACGATCTGAAAGCACCTCTGCGTGCCGTTTCTCAACTTACCAATTGGATCCAGGCTGATTACGCTGAA
>JAFGNH010000084.1 GCA_016927115.1 Anaerolineales bacterium
ACGGGGAGGGGCGCAGAAAGCAAGGGGCAGGTTCCAGAGGCTGTTTCTGATAAAGGGATCGTTTGCCGAAAATGGGCACTATTCCCCGGGGGGGGATTTGGAACCTGCCCGTACGGGTGTTTTACCATATAAAAAGAATACCCTGGATCCTGCTCGTAAACGCCGCGAAGGGTTCTCTTGAACATGCCCCCACTCCGTATGGCTGAGGTATAATGCGCCTGAGGAATCTATGTCGCTGCTATCTGCTCAGTCATTGGCCCGCTCTTTCGGTGCGGAAGATATCTTTCAAGGCGTAGATCTTGCCGTTCCTGATGGTGCCCGGATTGCTATGGTTGGTCCAAATGGAGCGGGCAAGACTACACTTTTGCGTATCCTGATAGGGGAGGATCAATCGGATGCCGGAGTTGTCCATCGAAAACGAAATCTGAGGATAGGGTATCTCCCCCAGGAAACCAGTTTTCAGTGGGAGTCTGGCCTCGACCTGGACCGCTGCGTTTATGATTACTACCTGGATGCATTTTTATCGCTGCGACAAATGGAGCAGCGTCTTGCCGAACTGACTGCTGATATGGCTGCGAAGAGCTGTTCAGAGGATGTTATTACACAGTATGGCAATCTGGAGGAGCGCTTCGAACTGGAGGGGGGATATCTGTATCCGGTCCGTATCCGGCAGGTATTGCGAGGGCTGGGGTTTGAAGAGCGCGAATATGAACGTCCTCTGAAGAATCTTTCGGGAGGAGAGCGTACACGGGCTTTCCTGGGCAGACTGCTTCTCGATTCGCCTGATTTGCTGGTACTGGACGAGCCGACCAATCATCTTGATATTGCAGCCATCGAATGGCTTGAATCCTGGATAAGGGGATGGGCAGGCGCAGCGCTGGTGGTTTCTCATGACCGCTTCTTTCTCGATCGAATCGCAGAAGCAATTTGGGAACTGACACCATCAGGGATCAACACCTACCGGGGAAATTACTCTGCCTATCTTATCCAGAGGCGTGAGCGCGAAGAGCTTCATCGCAAAGCATATCAGGCCCAGCAGGCGTACATTGAAAAGGAAAGTGATTATATCCGCCGCAATATTGCCGGGCAGAATACACGACAGGCTCAGGGAAGAAGGACACGGCTGGAACGGATGCTGCGCGATGAAAAAATCGACCGACCGAAAACTGACTCAACCGTCTCTATTGAGTTCCATGCGGCCCAGCGGTCCGGTGAGAAGGTAATCGAAACCATGGACCTTGACGTCGGATTCCCTGACGACAATGATTTGCTGTTCCATGTGCCGGACCTTGTCCTCCATCGGACGGAACGGGTGGCGTTAATCGGCCCGAATGGAGCCGGTAAAACGACCTTTATTCGTACGATTCTGGGTGAGCATCCCCCCTTTCAGGGGACAGTCCAGCTTGGAGCCAGCCTGCAGATCGGATACTTTGCCCAGGCACACGAAGGGCTCAGACAGGATTTGAGTGTTCTGGATGAGCTGCTGAAGGGCGCGCCAGGGATGCAGCCTGGAGAAGGACGTGATTACCTGGCCCAGTTTCTTTTCAAGGGCGATGATATTTACAAACTGGTTGGGGATCTTTCTGGTGGAGAGCGTGGGCGGCTGGCTCTGGCAAAACTGATACAGGAAGGGGCAAATTTCCTGCTTCTGGATGAGCCGACCAACCATCTTGACCTGCCATCCCAGGAAGTGCTGCAGGAAGCACTGTCTGTGTTCCCGGGAACGATCCTGCTTGTCTCTCATGATCGATACCTTGTTGATGCACTCGCCACCCAGGTCTGGGTTGTTGGAGAATCAAACGGCCAGATGGAAGTATATCTGGATGGATATCAGGAATACCTGGAAGCACGCAGCAGGAAGGAAGAGGAGAGACAGGGCAAGAAAGTAAAAACAAAGTCTGCATCTAGGGAAAAAAGTAAGGGAAGAAACAAGCAGGAACTGAAGGTCCTCGAAGAGGATATCGAAGCCCTGGAGCGGAAATTAGCTCTGCTGAGCAGCAAGCTGGAGGAATTCAGTCAGGATCATACATTGGTCCGTAAGCATGGAGAACGTTATGCTGAAATCCAGCACCAGCTGGAGTTGAAGATGAAGGCATGGGAAACACTGGCAAATGAAGTTTCTGAGCCGTGATATAATCCGCACATTGTGAATAAAATGCTGGAGATAGAAAGAACATGAAACTTGATAGAAAACGCAGAATAAAGAGACCTTCCAATTTACCGGATTGGGTAGTATGGGCTCTGGCTGCCGTTTTTGGTGCACTGGCTATAGCCTCTGCTGTTTTAATTTTTTCAAGTGTGCGTAATCTGGTCGGATCCTGGACCGGTGTTGGCCTCAATCCGTTCAATATCAATGCCGGTAATTCGGAAGAAGCAGCCGCAGATCCGGAAACAACTCCAACTGTGATGCGGCTCGAATCCACACCTGAGCCGTGGAACGGTACCGACAGAGTCACCATGCTGCTGATGGGGCTGGATTACCGCGACTGGCTCTCCGGGGATGGTCCGCCGCGCACAGATTCCATGATGCTGGTTACAGTGGACCCGATTACAAAAGAAGCAGCCATGTTGTCTATTCCCCGCGATTTGTGGGTTGAGATTCCTGGCTACTCTGAGCATTCCCGAATTAATGGGGCCTACTTCCTTGGTGAGCGGGATAATCTTCCGGGAGGCGGGCCGGGATTGGCGATGGCAACAGTGGAAAACCTGCTTGGTGTTCCTGTTGATTACTACGCTGTCATTGACTTCCTGGCGTTTGAGGAAGCGATCGATGAAATTGGCGGAATCGATGTTCTGGTTCGTGAGCGGATCAAGATCTCGCCAATTGGCGAATTGAGTTATTGGCTTGAACCGAAAGGGCATCACCTGAACGGAGCAGAGGCGCTGGCTTACGCAAGGGCACGGCACACCGAGGGTGGGGATTTTGACCGGGCCGAACGCCAGCAGCAAGTGGCGCTGGCTGTTATCGACAGGGTGCTCGGGTTCGATATGGTTCCGGTGCTGCTGACGCGTGCTCCGGCACTTTATGAAGAAATATCCTCCGGCATTATCACCAATCTGGGAATGGATCAGATGATCAGTCTCGGTTTGCTGGTGCTGGAGATAGATAAAAAGACTATCAAGCGGGGCGTGATTGCTCCGCCGGAGATGGTATTGCTGGAAACACTCCCTGATGGCGCTGAGGTGCTCAAGCCTGTTCCGGAAAAGATCCGGGCGCTGCGGGATGAACTTTTTACCACCACTGGGGCAATCCGTCCTTCGAATGTCGCGGCGGATACAGCAGAGGCAGCCAGGCTTGAAGCCGCAGCTCTTGAGGTGTTAAACGGCTCCGGTCAGCCCGGTGTGGCTGGCACAGCAGCCGATTACCTGCAGGAATTGGGACTTACCGTGACTTCTGTCGGTAATGCAGAAAGAATGGATTATGTGAAGACTGTAGTCATTGATTACACCGGTAATCCCTATACCCGCAGGTACCTTATGGAGGCGATGAGCCTGACGGAAGGGCAGATTCTCAGCCAGCCGATTGAAGACAGTCAATTTGATATGAGCATCATTCTTGGTTCGGATTTCTACATAGCACCATAAAAGAACCTGTGTATACTTTTCAGAACTCAAAGACCATCGTCTGTAAGCAGGGGGTGGTCTTTTCGTTTTAGCCCGGAAGGTCTACAGGCTGCAGATCATCCTGAAGGCCTGCAAGTTCAGGCAGCGGGAGTTATTTTCGGGTTGTGTTGGAAATTAGCAGCGCGGCCAGCAGCGAGAGGAAAAGTACAACGCTGGTTTCGATGGTGTCCAGACGTATACCTTTCCAAAACAGTGACGGAGGGCCGAGGGTAAGACTGGTGGCAAGATGGATTGCAGAGAGCAGGCTGAGGGTGAGTGCGGCTTTAAGACCAGCAATGTCTGTGTGCAGCCGCTGGATGGCCCAGGTAGCTGGTATAACTGCGAGCGCAGCCAGTATTGCACTCGGCCAGCGGTGTGCACTCATGCCGAGTAAATCAGTTGTAACCGGCAGAAATGAAAGAAAACCGGCTTCTGCGCCGGCCATACAGTTGCCCAGCAGGCATCCTATGTAGTGTGAGAAAGTTACAATAAATGCCGGGATGCTCAGTCGATCGCAAAGGCGGAGGAAGCCTGTTGGACTGAACCGGGCCCGTACTGCGGCAGCCATCAGAACCCCGAGAATCGTTCCAAACCAATCCATCCCTCCAAGCCAGAACTGCAGGATTTCCCCGGGCACCCGGGAGTAATACGCTGTGTGAAACAGGATAAAAAACACACGCCCGCCGGCCAGGCCTGCCAGCGTGCAGGCTATTCCGCTGTCAAGTGTGGCAGTGGAATGAAACGGTTCCTTTCCTGCCCGGGTTCTCTGCAGCGCGGGATGGAGCAGCAGCAGGGCGGCAAGAATGCCCGATGCAAGCATGGTAGTGTACAGAACCATGTGGTTTCTCCTGTTTGCGCTATCTTATCATCGATCCGATTTTTTCGAACGGTAAACCCGGATTGGACCGGCCTGCCGAAAGCCACTTACATATTGCTTTTACACATGTCTTGATGTGATATGGTTCAGTAGAATTTCTTCGCAGTTTTGTGTTGCCTTTACACAGACCGGCATCCATAAAACACCTGCC
>JAFGNH010000085.1 GCA_016927115.1 Anaerolineales bacterium
CATGGTTCCTCTTTGTTATGCAGATTTCCTGACTTCCATTCTACTTGCTTTGGAGTATTTACCCACACTAATTAGCGAGGAACCATTAAATTTAACCGCCGGTTAACCTGCATTATCAGCACTGAATACCGCGGCCCAATAAGTTTCCATAGGGATTTTGAAAAGCTCTTCATTCCAAAGGTCAATATATTCATTACAGCGCAGATGGATGTTCCTGGTTGCTTTCCTGGTATTTTACTTGTATAATCCAACTATTGGGTAATACAACTATTTTTGCAAAGGACCCTTTATGCCCCTGGAAAACAAACAATATCTTCAAGTAAACCAGGCCCTCTTCAGCCTGAGCCACGCGTATGAAAGAAAGATGGAACAGGACCGGCCGAAAAATATCCTCAACCTCTCCATGGCAGACTGCTCTACTCTGATGGTCCTGCAGCAGTTCGGCCACATCAACGCTCGCCAGCTTTCCGAAGCCATGGATATCAATCCGGGAACCATATCCGTCTATGTCAACAGGTTGGTTAAAAAAGGGCTTCTTGTCAGGAAACGTGATACCAACGACCGCCGGACATGGTGGCTCACCCTTACTCCCGCCGGCAAAATGGCATCCCGGAAAGTACTGGATAATGCCGTCCAATACACGCAGTCCTTCCTGGAATCCCTGGAAGACGATGAGCAGCAGGAACTGCACCGGCTCCTCCTGAAAGCCTCGCACGCGCTGGGCTTCCAGTGGCAGTGAGGGTTTCACATGTCTTCTAACAATCAACCCCGCCTGCTTCTTATCAACCCGGTCAATCCAGCCCGAACCGGCCTGACCATAAACGAGAGTTCCCGTTTCCCGCCGCTTGGATTGGGTATCATCGCTGCGCTTACTCCTGATAATTGGGGCGTAACATTGATCGATGAAAACTGGGAAACACACAAATTCCAGCCGGCCGACCTGGTCGGGATCACAGCTTTTACCGCCTCAGCCTGCCGTGCGTACGCTATCGCCTCAGAATACCGCCGGGCCGGTATACCGGTCGTTCTGGGAGGAATCCACGCCTCCATGTGTCCGCAGGAAGCCCTCCGGTATGTGGATGCTGTGGTTATTGGTGAAGCGGAAGCGGTATGGCCCCAGGTTCTCGAGGATTTCCGCGCAGGCCGTATGAAACAGATCTACAGGGGCGAATGGCAGGACCTCACCCAGACGGTCGTCCCGCGCCGCAGCCTGTTCCACCCGGGGTACAACTTCGCCTCCATCCAGACCTCCCGCGGATGCCCGATGAACTGCGACTTCTGTTCGGTGACAGCCTTTAACGGCCGGCGCTACCGCCGCCGTCCGCCCGAAGACGTCCTGGCTGAACTGGAGACGATTCCCCAGAAGATGCTCTTCTTTGTCGACGATAACATCATCGGTTACAGCCGGGAGGATCGGGAGACAGCGAAGACACTGTTCCGTGAGATGGCCGACCACCATCTCGACAAATTATGGTTCTGTCAGGCATCGATAAATTTCGCCGACGACGAAGAGCTCCTGTACTGGGCGGGAAAAGCCGGATGCAAGATGGTCTTTCTCGGCCTTGAGGCGGAACACGACCAGCCGCTGCGCGAGGTAAAAAAGAAACTGAACCTTTCCCGCGGCGTAGACAGCTACCGGGAAGCGTTCCGGCGCATCCACAAAGCCGGGATCGCCGTGCTGGGTGCGTTCATCTTCGGCATGGATTCAGATACACCCGGGCTGCTGGATTTGCGTACCCGCTACATGATCCGCAGTGATGTGGACGTGATGCAGACCACCACCCTCACCCCCCTGCCCGGCACGGACCTTTTCGCACGGTTGGAGGAGGAGGCACGCCTGCTTTACACAAACCATCCGGAAGATTGGGACCACTTTGATATGACCGAAGTGACCTATCAGCCTGCACAGATGAGTCCTGCGGAACTCTCCGAATCCACCATCCGCAACAACCGGAAGATGTACGCCGCCCCTGTTCTTGCCCGGAAAGCACTCAGGACGTTCCTCACGACACGCGACCCGATGGCCGCGATGTTCGCCTGGCACTCCAATCAGAATTACCGGAACGTGGCTCTGCATACGCCGCAGGGAAAACGCTGATTACAGTGAATTGGTCTCTGAAACCCGCCTGAATGGGATTTCACCCCCCCCATATTTTCCCGGGGCGGGTTACCAAACACGCCATAATCGGGGCCATACAAACCCGGCGAGGGATATTCTGTGATCATCTGATGGAGAGAACAAGCCATTGAGAACAAGGATTTTCGAGCTGAATGTACACTGTTCCACGCGGCTTACGCTGCCAAACTACACATATTTGAGTTCCCTCGCATACTCGGGATTTCAATCTCTCCTCGGGCTTTGAAGGCGCGTTCTCCCCCAGCGCTATACGGCCTTCGTCGAAGCAGATAATGTAAAGAAGAGACCCGGTCTGGGCACTGAAGATTCCGTCATATACAAGAATGATACAGTGCCCAGACCGGGTCTCCTCTTATAGGGCGAAAATCACATCCCCGGGCGTCGCACAGGGATATCCGGGTGAAAGAAGCGCACGCCGGAGGCTTCCAGATGCACCCCGTCACGTGCTTCCGTATCGGCCAGGGCCTGGCGCACCAGCTGGTAGAGCTCCTTTGCAGGCAGTACAACCCGGGCGTTGAGGATGAAATAGACTTCTCTGTCCGGCAGTTCCGGGATAGCAGCTTTCCACATGCCATCGGCAAACAGCGGGAAACTGAGTTTGGCCTCCACATCACCGCTGCGGATATAGAATTTCAGATGCCCAATCGGGGCGCTGCGTTCCTGCAGGCTTCCGATGATCTTTTCCACCAGCGAGACAAATACGTCACGGCCCTGACCCGGCGGTACCGTCATGCGCACTTCTTTTTCCAGCCAGGCAAGTTCTTTTTCACCTTCGCTGTAACGGTCATAATCCAGATCGATAATTTCTTGCGGCATCAATGCGCCGCCCTGAAGCTGCTGCGCCCAGTCAGCGGCACCACCAGGTTCGAGTGAATTCTGCAGCAGGATGGTTTTATCGGGATAGCGGCTGCGGGCCAGCTGTTCGATCTCCGCACGCTCCTCGTCGGTCAGCAGGTCGATTTTGTTGATAATCAACAGTCTGGCTTCTTCGATCTGTTTGTCGAAAAGATAGTTGATCTTGTCACTGAAGGGAAGCTCTTCACCCTGCAGCCGGATCAGCAGGAGCTCGCTGTCGGCAAATACGGTGAAGGTATTCTCGCCTGTATCAGATGGATGGAGTTCCAGCAGCGGCTGGACGACCGTCGCCATCAGATCCGCACAGGATCCGACTGACTCGGCAAACACCATATCCGGGTGTTCATCCTGCTCCAGCTGGGTCAGCTGCGCTTCCAGCTCATCATAATTACAGCGGAAGCAGCCTCCTGCCACTTCCACTGTAGGGAGATCCTCGCTGCGGTAAAAGGCAGTATCAACCAGGTATTTGCCTTTATCGTTGGTTACAATACCGACTTTTTTTCCTGCAGCCATAAAATATTTGGCAGCAGCAATAATTGCTGTCGTTTTGCCGCTGCCCAGGAACCCGCCGACAACATGGAAATTCATTCAGCACCTGCTCTTTTATGAAGAACGACCTCAAATCAGTTTTTTGATTTCGGCAACAAATTCTTCATGGTCGGGAATAATCGATGAGTATTTAAGTTCGCCGTTGAGATAGATGCTCGGCAGATTCTTGACACCCATCCGGTGCACACGGGCGACGTTTTCCGGTGTGGTGAATTTGTACTCAACCAGGTCCACCTTGCCGGGAAGATCTGCCGCTGCTGTCTTTGCAGAACTGAGCATATATGTGCAGGCCGCACAGGTATCGGAATCCAGTGTAAAAACCTCTATGAGCGGCTTGCCGAGATTGGCATAATCCGGTACCTCGACACTGCTTGTGTCGATTTCAGGAGCCTCGTAATTCGCGATCATCTTTCGGGAAGAATCTATATCGCGCACCGCCTGCAGCACCGCCACGGTGTTCTCAATCGGGGTATCATACGGCATATCGCAGCCGGGTGCCAGAATCAGATTGTGGTGATCGATACTGTCGAGGAAATCAACCACCCACTTCATGTTCGACTGCTGGGTTCCCATCAGCATTTCCGTCGACAGGGGAATATTTCCACCCAGGGTGATATTGTAGCGGTCGGTGACTTCCTTGGCTGAGTGCATGCTGACGTTCTCGTCAACTGCAATCGAATCCGGGCCGGTCTCACACATCACCTTTATGTTTTTTGTGGCATCGCCGCATACAAAGAAGGACGAGAAAGCACCTCTCTCTCGGATAAAATCAAATATCCGGCGATAGGGTTCACCGAAGAATGCATTAAAGTGTTTCGGGGAAATCTGGGATATGACCGGGTCTACAACGCCTAACACGTCGACGCCTGCGTCAAGATAGAAACCTGCAATCTTCAGGGCCACCTCAGTGCAGTAGCTCACCAGGGGGTGCACGCGCTCCGGTTTACGGACCATAAAGGTGTAGACCTCAGTGCCCTGCAGATGGGAAGCAAGGGTGAGCGGGCCTGTGATCAAACCATACAGCGCGGTGTGGTCACCAACAGCCTGCTTCATCCGCCTGGTCACATCCAGGACAAGCGGGAAGCGCCCGTCGGTTTCAGAAAAGACGTGATCCGGGACGTTGGCTGTGCCCTGAAGCGGGTGGGTCATCACAGTAGGGGGAAGATTATCCGCCCAGCGAAGGTCACACCCCAGGATTTCGGCTTCGATCTGCAGATCAAACACGATCGGCTGGCCGTCGGGATCATAGATCTCATTGACAGCTATGAGGCTGTCGAAAAGTTTGTCCGCGTCCTGCAGCATTTCAACAGCTGTGTAGTTCCTCAGCAGTCCAGCGTGGACGCCGGCATAGGGCACCCATGGAACTGCGGGGACTTCTTCATGCCTGAGAGCTGAGAGGAGCAGCTCCTTCCCGGTGTACTCTTCTTTTATACTCATAAACCTTCCCTTTCGCTTATAATCCCGATAATGTTTACCCGTTTTCCTTCTTTATTATAGCGGAAAAGATTGTAAGACGACATACCTCTTAATCATGTTTTTTCCGTTGCATTAATCGTCCCATCTTGCAGCACTCAGTCACATTTATTGTGCCTGTCCAGCACACAGCCGGGCCAGGGGGGGGAGTTCAAACACAAGGCACGTGAAAATAACCGGGAACCATCCCTTCTCTTTGCACCTGAGTCCTGGTAAGAATACCTCAATAATTTCTGGAGAACCGGAACTTCAGCCTGCCCGTTCCTGCAGCCGCTCCTTCGCCGCCTCGGGTAGATAGGTTTTTGCCTTGCGAAGCATAACGGTTCTGCAGGAACGGTTTGTATTAATCTGCCTCACAAGAAAAGCCTCCACCAGGTTCGGATAATTTCGCCCCATCGTTTTTAACCCCCAGCCAATCCCCTTGACCGCCTTCATCTCCTTTTCGGAATAAAGGGGTTCCAGTAAATCAAGCAGCTGCACGGCCTCAACCACAAGGCCGGCATCTCCCTGACTGCGTTTCGCCCAGAAATGGACAGATACACCCACTGCCCGCCGGACCCAGTCATTCCTGGATCTCCTCCAGGCCTTCAACACAGCCAGGGTCTGGTTAAAATCCCTGACCAGCGCTTCACCTGACACCCGCTCTGCCATACTGTCCGCACCATACCACACATCCGCTTCGATAATATACCGCTGGCATAATATCAGAGCGCCGCTCAGATCTCTGTCCAGATTAGCCCGCAGTGCACTTGCGATAACCACCCAGCAGCCCTCCTCACGCAGAGCTGCGATTTTGCTCAGCAGCAGGTTTATCCCGGCGAGGCCGAAACTCCCAATTTCCCCACCGATCAAATCGAGCAGGCGGAACGGCGCAGGCTGCGCCAGCACCGGTGCCAGTATAGCCAGGACTTGATCTATCTCGCCAGACTCAAGCTTTCTGGCGCATTCCGAACCGATTTCACGCGCTTGTTTTGTGTTCATTTTCCTTCTTTCTGCGATAGATTATACCGGGCCAAACCAGGCCGGATCCTCTAGATCCTCAGTTCCACCACGTCCCCATCACTGAGCACATAATCCCGGCCAACCAGCTGGCCGTCAAAATCCGAGCTGCCCCACACCCGAGCGCTCTTAAGCTTCTGAACAAAATCATTGTGTACCTTGCCGGCAAATTCCTCCACCGTGCTGCCGCATGGAAGCAAAAACGGCTGACTCTTATCCGGCTCCTTCCACGGCGCTTTTGAATATACCCGGATGACCTCCAGCATGTCAAACAATGTTTGCTGGAACGTTTCCAGGTTCCAGCCTGTCCGTGCAGAAACGGGAATCGTATGCCACTCCTGTTCAAGCAGCGCCAGAAAGAGCTCATACAGCTCCATCATTGTTGGCGTATCGACCTTATTCACCAGCACCAGGAACGGCTTGCAGTAATACTTCTGATCTTCAAAATCCCCCGCTTTCCCCAGCGGAAGAATGTTGTTTTGGGCGAGAAACGCCGCCGTTTCTTCAAGTTCTTTTACCGGCGAGTCAGTAACATCCACAACCAGCAGCACCACATCACAGCGCCGGATCAGATCCAGGCAGCCGGGATCAACATACTCCTGATTAAACGGAGGCGTATCCACCAGCTGGATCTGAACATTCTCGAACTCCATCATGCCCGGCGTGGGGCCCCACGTAGTAAAAGGCGCAGGGGAAACCTCCGGTTCTGCATTCGTGAACGCCCGCACAAGCGATGATTTGCCTGAATTTGCCCATCCGACCAGCACAGCCTGCCCCGCCCCCTCGCGAGGTATGTTATACGCAGAAGAAAACCTGCTTGTGCCCTTCCTGCTCTGAGAGGAGGCTTTCAGCCTGGATAACTTCTTCCGTAAATCCCCCCGTACATGATCAGTGCCCTTGTGCTTGGGAATAACACTCAGCATTTCTTCCAGGCACTCGATCCTTTCGGCATCGGAAGCCGCTACCCGGAACCGGCGCTCTATCTCGTAGTAATTGGGAGGTAAATTAGCTGGCATAGCCCCAGAACCCCTGCATGAATTACCGTGGAGACTTCGATTTCTTTCTCATTGTACATGATTCCCAATATTGCCCTGCCGATGGAAATTACAGCATCTTCCTCAATTGCAGCTGCGACAATGCAGTCCGCTCAAAACCGAGTTCCATAAAAAATTGTTCCATCTCCTGAGGAAACAACACCGGGACCTGCCAGGTCTTTCCCGGAAACCGCTCTGCAGCGGCTCGCAGCAAACGAGTCGCTCTTCCCTGCAGCCGAAGATCCCGGCTGGTAACCAGCGCACGGATCGTCACGGTATCCTGACCGGGATGCGCAAGTACCAGCGCGGCACCGTCCAGTGCATATGCCCTGCAGTCGGCTCCAGAGGCCAGGCTGGCAGCCGAAACCTGCCATGGGAGATCCGGTAAACCATGCCGCAAGACCATCTCCGCTGCCTGTTCCAGGCTGATCTCCTCCAGACTGGCGTTTTCAACACCGCCCAGCTTATTCAGAGAAAAGCCCACCAATCCGCGGATTATCTCAAACCCTGCTGACTGATACAACCGCAGCGCAGGTATATTCTGCTCAATCACTTCCAGCTCGATATGCTCATCCTGTCTATCCAGTGCAGCCCGCACCAATTCTTCCAGGATACGACGGCCCACCCCTTTGCCACGAGCCTGTCTGGTTACCGCCATGGCTGCTACCCGGCTTGCCCGATTGCGGTGCGCCAGAAGACCCACACCCACCGGCTTTTCCCTGTCATAAACAAGTACACTGTTTTCCAGGCAGATACTTTCCCGCTCTACCATCGCCAGTAGTCCGGCCAATTCCATATGCACATTTACAAAGTAATCCCGGAAGCCTTCCTCCATCACAGCATGGACAGCCTCCAGAGGTACTTCTGAAGCAGCACGAACCTCCACAGTTTTTCCTCCAGTATTTTTTATCATCATGGCAGGTTCCAGTTTTAGGGCTGCGGGCTGAAAAAGCAAAGCCGGTAACCGGCTCAAAATAAATCCCGGATCACGCTATTCTGAAGGTCTGATTTCAAGAAATGCGGCGAGAATATTATTGAAAAGCTCCGGGTTCTCACGCTGCGGCCAGTGCCCGCACTGCGGCATAACCGCCAGCTCTGCATGAGGGATTCGCCCTGCTGCCTCACGCGCCCATTCTAATGGAACCAGAGTGTCTTTCTCACCATGGATCAGTAAAGTCCGCACATCGATGCCATACAGCTGCTCCTGGTAGCAGGAGCGAAGCCTGTCCGGGAGTACTTCAAAACGCTGAAAGGCATAAAATGCGCGGGCTGCATTTCTGTTCTGGACAGCCCGGTATACCTCTTCCACAAGCTCCGGGCTTACTGCATCCTTCTGATGGAAGATTCCAGCCAGTGCCCAGCGTGTTATCCAGCGGCTGCGTCGCATCCACACCCAGGTCCACCGGATCAGGAAGGGGACCCTGACCATCAGCCAGGAAAGCATCTGCAACGGTACACGTTCCTGCAGGCCGTAGCTGTCGACAAGGACCAGCGAATTGACCCGGTCTGGCCAGCGCAGCGCAAAATTGAGAGCAGCTCCGCCCCCCATGGAAACGCCGACCAGCGCCGCCGAAGACAGATCCATTGCATCCAACAGCGCAAGGATCAATTCGCCCATCCGATCCAGGCTGAATACATCCTCCATCAACTCACTTTCACCGTAACCCGGCCAGTCCGGCACAATCACCCGATGCGTTTCTGCCAGTGCCGGGATCGTTTCCTTCCAGGATAACAACCCCGAATCTGTGCCTCCCCCGTGGAGCAGAACTACGGCCTGGCCCTTGTTGCCATACTGATGTACCCGCAGCTGTCTATTCTCTATCTGGATAAAACTCTCCTGGTTGTGCTCCAGCGCCTTCTCACTCACTTGTGTACCATCCTTTATTCTATTCGCCTATTATTTTCTTATTCAGAAGGAATACACGAATTAATCGGGGTTCCTTAAATCCAAGCATCTGTCCTTTTCTATACCGTCTCCAGCCAGGTTTTTATCCGGGCAGCAATTTTCTTTCCAATACCCGGTATTTTCTCAAGTCCCTCCACATCCTGTTCGGCGTACAGTTCCGCTATATCCTCTTCGAGTTCATCGACCCTCCAGGCCGCTTTTCGATATGCCCAAATTCGGTGGCTGGAAGCCTGCTGCAGCTCCAGCTCGTACGTTTCCAGGAACAACTTCTCTGCGATGCGTTTGTTCACGGCAAATGGGCCGGGAGCCACATAGCGCGGCATGCGGTCAATCAGCCCGAAACAGTCACACAATTCACGCACCTTGAGTCCCAGCCTTGCGTTATACCGGATCGGTGGACCGAAACCCGGCTTGCCTCCCGGTGCCCAGCGGTACATAACCCGCAGTTTCTCCTCAAGTGCGGGATCCAGCTGCCGGTATGTTTCCAGGGTTCGTTGTGCCTGTGCCCCGGCCATGGTGAGCCCACCGGCCAGCACACAAACCCCGCCGGAATCGCTGATAGCATGGATCGTTTCTTTTAGCTGTTCTTCCCGGTCGCCTACAAAGGGCAGGACCGGCATCAGAGCCGCCCCGGTGGTGATCCCTGCTGAGGCCAGCTGCGCCATCGCCTCCAGCCTGCGTTTTACGCCCGGACTGCGGGGCTCAAATGCCCTTTTCAATGCTGGATCTACACCACTCATGCTGAACAGAACCCCCACCCAGCTTCTACGGTTGATTTCCACCAGCAAGTCCAGATCCCGCGTAACCAGGGGGGAACGCTCAATAATGAAGAGCGGGAAAGAATGGTCCAGTACGACCTCCAGCATTGCCCGGGAAAGCCGGTACTTGCTTTCCGCCGGCTGCTGCCAGTCCCCACAGGCGATAATATCTCTCTCCAGGCGGGGAAGTTCCCTGGCCAGCAGTTCAGCCGCGTTTACCTTGACACGGATACGGGTGTCGAACTGGTTCGGATCGCGGCGACCCAGATAGACCCCACCGCGCTCATAGCAGAATTCACAGCCGCTTCGGCAGCCCACATAGGGATGTGCAGTGTAACGTCCCCAAAACCACGGACCGTCAACATGCTTGTGCACATTGACGATCCTCCTCGGCCGGTATTCCTCATACACAAGTTCCATCTGGAAATCTCTCCAAACTGTTTGTTGCCCGGCATAAAGAAGCATTTCGGGCGTTTATAGAAATGAGTCGATCTCCGGAAGCCGCCGGGCATACCACAGGCAGTATTCCATATCCTCAGCAGAAAGCGGCGGCCTTTTTTCCCCCCGCACTTTTGCTTCCTTCTCGAGAGCCTGAATCAGTTCCTCCGGCTCAAGTGCCAGGAATTGTCTGACGCTTCCAATCCCGGTTTCCGCCAGCATCCGTAAAAACGCCGGGCCGATCCCATTCACACGACTCAGATCCGCCAAACCAAGCAGCTTGCGCAGCGTGGATGGATCCACACCAGTTCCTTGGGCCAGATTTTCAAGGCTTCCCGCCTCCTGCAGGTGTTCGAAAAGATCCTTCGTGTTCTTGATGGCCTGTACTTCCAATGCAGCTGCCGGTCCCTTTTCCAGATCCGGCAGCGAATTTAACGGAATCGGTTTGGGCAGCCAGCTGAGCGCCTCACGCCGGAGCAATATAAGAAGCTCCCGATCCAATCCCGTCAGTGCCGCCAAAGACTCCACGCGTTTTTGGGTCTTCAATTTATCATAAAGATCAGCCATCGTGCGCAGCCCTTCCCGGTTCAGAATCAAAAACAGTTGACCGGCATTTTCCTGCAGCGCAATCCTGCCGGGAAGCATCGTTTTCTGCTTCATTGATTCGAAAAATTCGTCCAGCGAAATCAAAGAAAGGTCCGGTGAAAAAAGCTCTGTCATAATTCCTCCCTGGGCTGACTGTATCACGGTTTCATATTCTCTAACAATCGTATACTGCCGTATTCCCATCGTTTTTTCCCGACAGGAACATGGGAAGATATCGATGGTAAAGTCCATACTCGCGCACACCGCCGTATTAAGACAAGTCTGCTCCCATGATTCTGTCCTGAAGTCTGCCTGAAAGAGCAAGCAGGATTAAAGTCAGCCGGAAATCTGCAGCTGCCTGTGTCGAGTACCGCAGGTTAGATCAGGTGGGCAGAATCAACCGGCGTTACAATCCGTAGAAATCATCTCAAGGAGAACGGTTATGAGCGAAAAAAGTTCAAATGCTTCTACCTATATACTGAACCCTATCGGAACGGTTCAACGCACGGAAAACGGTGTGAATTTACTGTTGGAACCTGCCTGCCGGCCCGGGCTTGCATCACTGGGTGAGTTCAGCCATGTGATCGTGCTCTGGTGGGTGCACGGTTTTGATAACGAGGAGTTCCGAAACAAGCTGCAATGCAAACCGCCCTATGCAGGAGACCATCTGACCGGAGTGTTCGCCTGCAGGGCTGAGTACCGGCCCAACCCGATCGCACTTACGCCCTGCAAAATACTCTCTGTTGATGAGGAAAAAGGGATCGTTCGTGTTGTCAATATCGATGCCGTAGATGGTTCCCCCCTGCTGGATCTGAAAGCATACTTCCCGGTTCTCGATCGGATAAGGGAAGCCCATATTCCAGCCTGGCTTTCAGGATGGCCTGAATGGCAGCCTGAAGAAGGTATCGGACTGGAGCCATAACCACCAGAATGCTCCCTTGCGGATATCAAATCGGAGGGAGCATTCCCGCAGTTGCCTTTCTCCACCTTTTCACCTAGATTCGAAACAGATCAGATCCCGGGAGCGCTTGATGAATGACCCATCCATTCTCAAACTGGACCACCTCGTATTGGCAGGTTTTAACTTTTATGGAGACCCATTCCGCAGCAGTGCCGGTTGGTCCGAAGAAAATGAGATCGGCCGCACCTGGTCGCGCCTTATGTCTTTTTTGCAGGCCAACGAGAGCTTAGTATCATCGCTCAAGATGGACTGTTCTTATGAGGTACATCTCCTCCATCCGGAAAGCCAGCAAACCGGCGAATTTGAGATTTTTGTCGGCTTAGAACTTCCAGGAGAGATACAGGAAGGGGGTGGAGAATTGTTGGGGTTACCATTTGAAATATGCATCAAAATCCTTCCTGCTTCCACTTATGCAGTTTTCCACCTCAAAGGAGCTGAGATTACCAGTGACTGGAGCCAGCTTATTCTCAGGGATTGGATGCCTGCATCAGGATACGTCGAAGCCTACCCATACACATTTCAACGTTATGACGAACGTTTCAAAGGCCTCGACCAGATCGAGAGTTCGGTTCTTGACGTATACATTCCGGTCAAAACGCTTCAATGACAGAAAAACCGCCTCCGGCAGTCCCCGGGCTCACGGGGTCTGATGCGGCTCAAAAGCCTGTCAATCCCCCCTCACAGGGCACGATAGATGCCATCCTGCTCTCTCTGAAAGCTGTCGAACAAGGACTCCATAAGCCGATCCGGGTTGCCGACCTTGCTGATGCAGCTGGTTATTCACTGTTCCATTTCACCAGGCTCTTCAATCGCACATTACACTTCAGCCCCTATGATTATCTTATCCGGCGGCGCTTGAGTGAAGCCGCCCGTGATCTCCAGAATCCGAACGTTAGAATTCTGGATATCGCCCTCAAATACCAGTTCGGCAGTCATGAAAGTTTCAGCCGGGCCTTTAAGCGGATGTTCGGCATGCCCCCCAGCGGGTGCCGGGAATGTGGTCCGGATCCACATCTGGTTCTCGACCCTGTGGGGGGAGAGATGCTTCACTTCATGCACTCGGGTCCACTGGTTATTGAATCCCGTACGCTTCCTCAACTCCGGCTGACGGGGTTAATGACACACACCGGAGAACCCGGCGATCAACCCGGTGCACTTTGGGAACATCTTGCCTGCCTGCTGGATTCTGCAGGAAGCGAGCCTGCGCCAGTACAGTGCTGCACCCTCCGCCTTTATCCCCCGGGCTGGAAAATTCATGGCCTCCAGATCATGGCTGCTGTGTTACTCAACGAAACCCCCGCCCTTCACCCATCGCTGGTGGAAAAAACTCTGCCGTCCGGTACATGGGTTTCGATTCAACCTCCTGCCAGCACAACCTCAGCAAAATTACTAAGGTCTTACCTGTATCAGATCTGGCTTCCTGGTATGCGCTTTCAACTTCGTCTGCCACTTGAACTGGAAATGCACTCAGGGATTCCCATCCGGTTGAGTCCACCAGCAGAGCGTTCCCAGGAGCTGCTTGTACCGATTACAGCAACGTAGAATTTATCACGGACGAAAGACCATCGTTGCCTTTCATTCAACCAGTTTTTTAAAAACCGGCAGATCATGCAGGCTCACCATGTCAGTATCCTGCTGTGACCATTCTTTCAAACCAGGATGGAGTGAAAACGCGTGGGTAAGCAGTTCAAGCGCATCCTGCTCCTGACCGGTAAGCGCTTCTATGCAGGCTTGATTGTACAGGACCGTGCCCTGCCATACCGGATTCTCATCCAGGGGAGCAATCGCCTCGCTCATTTCGCGATACACCTCTCTTGCCAGTTCCTCGCGCCCATGCTTGATCCAGTAATCTGCCAGATGCATCACCACATGAAGATAACCCGATCCGAGGATATGCTGCCACGCCGGCCGTTCGTGCTCCTGCTGCAGGTATTGCGGATTTAGCAGTTGTTCTTCAGACAATTTCCCCGTCTCTTCAAGCAGCCGGTCAGAGGCTGTCGATACATGACTGAGCACCGTTTCCCAGTCATCCTGATTATGCTGCTGGTAAACCAGTTCATTCTGGTGATTGTAATCTTCGATCCATTCGGCTTTCTGCCCCGAAAGGATCCTCTCCAGATTGTTGGCGGTATGCAATATCCAGAACGCGCTGTGGTTGAGAACATCCCTGCCGGACCAGGCGGAAAAACTTCCCGGATTTTCCCGCTCACCCTCCGGTAATTCCCTCGCAAACGCATTCTCCAACTCATAACCTCGATCAAGCAGTCTGATCACTTCTGATTTCAGTTTCATTGAGCCTCCTCCAGCATAATAATCCCGGGACATTCATCCCGGGGATACCTTCCCGAGGTTTGTACGGACGGGTTCCAGTGTCCCGTTTACTGCACGATTCGTTTATTTTTATAACGCCCAGTTTTTGGGAGATCCTTTGGAACCTGCTTTCGAATTTTGAATTAATCGTTCAACGCCTGCAGGGCCTGCGGGAGTAAGCCCAGATGGTCAATCGTTTGATACGCCGAGTCGTCGATATCCTCTTCCGATACATACTCATAAACCCAGGTGTTCTCATACGGCACATATACAGCATGTCCACCGAGCGACACAACAGGCAGAATATCGGACCGCAGGGAGTTCCCCACCATTAAAAAGGTTTCCGGGCTGATGCGGTGCTTTTGCAGCACTGCCTGATATGCTCCCACATGTTTGCTGCCCAGTATTTCAATATTATCAAAAAAGTCCGCTACCCCTGTCCTCTGGATCTTTCGCTCCTGCTCTGACAGCTCCCCCTTGGTAATAAGCATGAGGTCAAATTTCTTCGAAAGCGTCTCCAGTGTGGCAAGCGTATGGGGGAACAACTCTACATCCGAATCGAGTATCTCCTTTGAGAACGTCAGGATCGATCGGATCCATTCGGATTTACAAAAACCGTCTCCGATATCTACTGCTGCTTCGATCATCGACAGTGTAAAACTCTTGATCCCGTAGCCGTACAGCGGCACATTGCGACTCTCAACGGCATTCAGCACCTCTATGGCTGAACCCGTAAATCCTGCGTCGTGCATCAGGTCGTCAAAACGCTTCTCCGCTCGCTTGTACAGCACTTCATTATTCCACAACGTGTCATCTGCATCGAAAGCAACTACCCTGATCATAGCGATCTTCCTGTATTCCGGGATAAAACTGAATGATTCAACTGTACCACAGCCGTTCCTTCAATTATATCTATTCCAGCCCGGCATCCCCCGGCATGGCCGGGGCAAAAGGGATTGCACTGAAACAAACCGGGGCAATCCGGAATGTGGCGGTTTTATTTGTCTGTGCTCCCATTCCAGCGCCCGAAGTGTTCCACGACTCTGTTGTTTTTATCCTTTATAGGTGATCCCACATATTGAAACAGGGCTGCTTCTCGATTGATGAAACAGCTCCCTTTTTCTCCATATGCTTGATTCCGGCCGCTTTTACACAGACGTTGAGAAAAAGCATTTGAAAAGATTCGACCAAAACCCCGCGTGAGCTATTACAGCTCGAGCCGCGATTTTTCCGGATCCCTGCCGAGATAACGAACCTGAACCGCAGCCCCGGGACCAAGCGATCTGTATTGGCTCGTGGTCACTCGCTGCTGCACCTCTATCCCATCCAGGTATTTGTAAACTACAACATGGGTCCGGTCACCATCCGAGTCATCATAGGAACGCATGCCGACAATCATTCCTTCTACAAGTTTGCCCTCTCGGTTCAGCTCCATGGCCAGCGGCAGCCTCGCCAGGCCAACCCCCGCCAGCACGAGCATCAATACACCCACAGCGGGGAATACCAGGGCCGACCATACAATCCCGCCTGAAAAATCAAGGGTCGGAATCGACCGATACAGAATCCATCCTGCGACGCCGAGTCCCGCCAATATCTGCACAACCAGTGCACCGGGTTTCGCTACTGATTTTGTTATGGAACGATTCATCAGCTTCCCTTTCTGCGCACTGGTCAGCAATGCCGGATCCTGCCGATCCTTTTTCCATATTGACTGCGCAATCCCGAACTCATCCCTGCCTGTCCATGCAACCATCATACACTATGTTCCAGCTCTTCTGTGCGATCAGGGTATCAGTGGGGTGATTAAGTAACGCGCCGTGAAACTGTAAATACAGCTCAACTGCTTATCCTCCCCTCTTCCTCAGAGAGGGAGAAGTTCTTTCAGGCGCTTCACCGATCGTTTCACATAATCCGGCGCTATCTGCTGGTCTTCGGGGACCGGTGAATTGAGAATATAGTTCACAAGATTGAACACACGGGCGGCTACCATGATCTCCAGCTGACCCTGATAACGTTCCGGCCAGGGAAGAATGCGCTCGTAACCCTCCCGGTATGCCCGCCGTAATTCCTGTGCACCTGGCTCCTCAAAAAAATACATCCAGGTGGTACCGATATCTTGAATCGGGTATCCCCACATCAAATCCTCAAAATCAAGCACCGCGAGCTGACCGCGATAGATTTTAACATTCCACTGATGCAGATCCCCATGGAGCACACTCAGGGGCTCAGCGCTGTTGTATAGCCGGTCGATTTCCTGCTGAACCAGTTCGGCTCCCCGTTGAAAGATCCGCCTCTGCTCCGGCGATACTACCGGTTGCAGATCTTTTTCAAACAGAATGACCGGCTCTACCTCTTCAAAGGAAGGATCGGCATAGGGAAAAACCGAGTCCATTGTACGCACACGGAAATCCGGGGGCGGCTGGAACTGCCGGGCGTGTTCGTGCAGCCGGGCTGTAACTTCGCCCAGCAATGAAAGGTTTTGAGGAGTGATCTGCTGCGCCAGGTCTTTGCCCTGGATCCAGCTGAACAGCACACAGAACCGTTTTTTCGGAATGCCTTCCATCTGTACCGCATTTACAAACTCCCCCATGGTATTCAGGACCGGCGCCGGGATACGCAGATCAGTCTCCCGGATGAGTGCATTTAGCCAGGCAATCTCCGAACGAATTTCTGCTTCCTCATGAGTGTTTTTCGGATCGCTGATGCGCAGCATATACCTGGTACCATCCTCAGTATCCACCCGAAAGATACCATTGGTCTCAATTGTCAGCAGCCGGATCTGTTTCACGCGAACAGGGTAACGTTCAAGCACGAGTTTCCCCATCTCCCGGAGCCTGCGGGCACGTCCATAATACGTCAGATCATAAAACTCCCTCTGCTGCCGGTTCCCTGTATTTGCCATGATCCTTCTCCTCTGTCGTGATACTTCTGCTGCACCAGTGTATCAGCAGAAATACTTTTTGAAATGGCGTATTTATGTGAGATCGCTGCGCTGTAATCTGCCTGAAGGAAAACACCTGAGGTCAACCGGTCAAAACGGATTCGCCTGAGCATCCGCCATTATTCCGAATCCGAAAAAGGTGAAGGGTATCCCTTCAGCCCGCGATTAATTCAAACACAGGGAATTTTTGGAAATACATGCCCGGATCAATAGTATTCCTGCGTCAACAGGCTAATCCGGAGCTGATGGTTTCTGAACAATCCGCGAGCATACACAACCCGGATACCAGTCCTGCTCCGGCAGTACAGGTTATTCAGTTTACCGCTGTATAATACCAGCCCTGACCTTCAGAGACTTCGCGCAGCGCTTTTGCAAACACGATCCGCAGCAGCTGCTTGTTCAGCGAACGAAGTGCCCGCTCACTTAAAGATTCTGCCGGCGGACTGGCTTGCAGCACGGACAGGACCGATTGATCGATGGCTTCTTCTGCGAGTAAGGCTGAGAGTTCACGCCAATCCAGGGCTCGGTTCAGAACAGCAGCCGCCTGCGCCTCCCCCAGTGAGGAGGATTCACTCCATGCCACACCTGCATGTTCCACCAGCATCCTGCCTGTTGAATCCAGCGCCCGCAGCTCCCGGTTGAAGGCCGAACGTTGAATATCCCGGTCTGTGAAATTCCCTACAGCCCCTTCCTGAAGGATGCCAAAAAGCACAGAATCCTTAGGCACATAAAGGGACGCCAGGCCCTGCTCACCGGTGCGAAAGCTGAGCAGCTGCTCACACTGTTTCGCATTCTGTGTCAGGCACAGCGCCTCCCCTTCAATTTCAGGAAAGGTGATCAGATAAACCGGCCGTTCTTCAAAAAACCCATCCAGGTCTATCATGTACTCATCTGTCTGCTGGTAATGGTTTTGTGGGGCTTTCAGCAGCAGCCCACCGGCCATACCTGCCGGGATACTCTCATCTGCACCGGAAGGTCGCACATCCAGAAACAGATGCCCTCTTCCCTGCTGCAAAAACAGCCGGGGGCTCAATACGGAGAACAGAATCAGAGCAGCACCGATCAACCCTGCCTTTATCACGCGCCTGAAATTAAATAGACCAAATCCATCTGAATAATCATACACATTATTGGAAGTCATACGTTTCCCCCCGGAAGAACTGGTTATCCCCACTGCAGCAGAGATAGCCTGACGGTCATCCCCACCAACCCCATTAAACAACAGAAATTGTGAAAATCAAGACTACTTTCTTCCTATACGTTTCCACTAACATCAAACTGGTATGATGGCGTACCCGGCCCAATGTATGCTGCCTATCCCTGTCGTGTACGAGACCAATACAGAAATCCTCCAACCGCGATGAAAAATAAAATCATCATTACTGGCGCATTAACCAACAAACCAGTCAGTGGATAGATTATCGATGCATGCAGTAAAACAACCAACCAGAGGTTTTCACTGAAATAGTAGAACAGACCCAATACCAGCCACATCAAAAAGGGGGTAAGCAGATTCATTAGAAATTGTGCCCCGAGGTTGTGCTGATCCAACCCTACCGCGGCAGAGCCGGGTAAGAACCAAAGACCATATAGAAGTGCTGTAATAAGGACAGCCTGCCATCGATCCTTTTCCTCAAAGAAACGGCAGATAGAAAGATAAAACACGCCGACAAAAAGCAGCTCTTCCCCCAATGCTTCCAGGAACAGGCTGCTTACCGCAGCATGAAGAGAATAGTGCGGGCGAAAAAACGAGAGGTGCGAACCAAATATCTTCAGAACACCACCAATAATAAAAACTACAACCCCTGCCAGCGCGATCACTTCCAGCGCTTCAACCAGTTTTTCTATCTGCAACCCGAGCCGCCGGATTGAAAGGCCAATCCCCAGTACCAGGACAACCGCAGTCAGCAGAATTATCATCTTGATGACGGTTCCGATCATATCGTTGTACCCGGCCAGGCGGTAAAAAAAGAACCAGATCATGATCTGGAGAAAGAACACCGCCGCATATATCAGCGTGATTCTGGTCTGTAAGGTCATTTTTTTCATGGGAACCTCAACGATATCCTGTGCACTCAGCCTATGCCCCCCTTTTTTCCTGGCTTTATTGTATACCCGGTCCAGCAAATACCAAATCCCCTCCAGGTTATTTCTGGAACAGGCTGGAGGGATATATCAGGAATACAGACATACGAATCCCCATACTCAGTTTTTGGGAATAACCTCTCCTAATAGAATTCCCCCCTCTTCAGCCAGGGTTTCTCTACTTCGCAGTCGTACCCTCAGTATTATCAACAGCAGGAAAACCCCCAGCGCAAGCAACGCCATTCCGCTGGTATTGTCCGGCCGGTTGGGATTATCGAGTTCAGCGATTACACCCAGCAGCAGCCACGGAATAAGCGTACCCAAGACCGCCGCCCAGCGATGCATCCCGCGCCATGCCGCACCACCCGCGCTCAATAACATTGTCCGGCATGCACGTGCCAGCACCATCCGGCTTTCCCTGACTCCGGCAGATCACCATTACATACTCTGCATCCAGGATAATGGGATCGGGTTCGACCCGGATGCAATCCCTGATTCTCATTTCGGCCTTACCGGAATCAACGAACGTGCAGCACTTTACAACGGCAAAGCCGTAGTACAGAGCAGGCCCGGAGAAGGTACAATCCTGACGGTTCACACAGGGACAGGATTATGATTCGTATTCTGGTTGTTGATGATCAGATAGTTATATGTGAGGGACTGAGGGTTGTCCTCAATGAGGCTGCCTCGATTGAAGTTGTCGCTGCAGCCTCCAACGGCGCTGAAGCTCTGGAACTGTTTCCACAGGTCAGGCCTGATCTGGTTCTGATGGACCCGAAAATGCCCGTAATGAACGGTATCGCTGCCACCAGGCAGTTGAAGGAGCTTTCCCCCAAAACACCGGTATTGGTTTTGACCACCTATGACGATGATGAATGGGTCTTCGATGCCATCCGTGCCGGCGCAGATGGGTACCTGCTGAAGGACAGCTACCGGGATCTGCTTGTTGCCGCGATTGAAGGGACTATCGCCGGCCGCACGCATATCGATGCTTCCGTTACCGGCAGGCTGTTCTCCTTTGTCCGCACCGGCAGGGCGCCAGATACAGAAGCAGCAGATGCGCTCACGGAGCGTGAACGCCAGATCCTGCGGCTGGTAGCCCGCGGCGATTCCAATGCCGTGATCGCTGAAAAACTGTTCCTGGCACTCGGCACGGTTCAGAATTATGTCAGCCGTATTCTGGCCAAACTTTATCTGGCTGACCGGACACAGGCCGCTGCTTTCGCCTGGCAGTACGGCCTGGTATATGAAGACACGCCGGGAGCGGAAAACCCCTGAACAGAAAGCGCCCTGAACCGGGCGCTTTTTTTCGAAACAGCAGCTTTACAGAAGGCCTTTGCACGAATCTTTAAATCCGGTCATCTTCTTCCTGATAACTGACCGGATTACCGGCGGGCCCGATCAGGCATCATAGCTGCCGGCTGCAACATCCCCGCCCTCTCTGGTCCAGTTCGTGTGGAAATACTCGCCGAGCGGGCCTCCCTTTTTACTTCCACAACAACGAGATTCTCCCGACTAACGGTACTCAAAACAGACAATTTCCCCGGAGCACTGCAAACAGGAGAATGCTCAGGCACAGCATGGCAGCCATCGGATACCCCCCTTTTGTCAACCTCCTCCCCGGCCGCCATTGCGTTGTCACAGGCCTGCGCCATCTCCGCCATAAAAGAACAGCACCGGACGTCAGAATAATGAGCCCCCCTGAAAAGAGGAAAAAAACTGGAGCAGGCATAAAGAAAGCCAGGGTTATAGCTGTCTTTGCATCAGCACCTCCCCAGATTCCGGCACGCCACAGCTGCCAGCTCCCAACAGCGGCGAAAACGATCAGCAGCATCTCCGCCAGATCAAATCCCGGTGTAAACCAACTCAAAGCGCGGAAAACCACAGCCGTAAACAAACCCGCCAGCGACCACCACCAGCGAACCCTGCGCGAATGCAGATCCATCACGATAACCGGCAGACTCCAGAGCAGCAGCACCCCCTCCGCTATACTCACAATAACCTCCCCTTTTCCCTTGCGGCATGCACAAACCTGGTTATGGTTCTCAGCATCAACTCCATTATTCGTTTCTTCCCCTGCTGTATCCCCATACGCCTACCCCTCATACAGCCTGGCGTTTTGGAGCGGTTCCCCATCCAGCAAGAAACAATAGCCCTTGTTCCGTTGACCGGACACGGACAACCGCGGCGAAATCTCCGCAAGGCTTTTCTTAAGGCGATTTACATGGGTCCTGACAGCGATAACTGCGCTCTCATCATCATCATTGTAAATGCGGCTGGCCAGCAGCTCTGATGGTTTCCTCCCGCCAGGAGGTTCCATCAGGCAGGCACAGATCTCAGCGAGCCTCGGTGTCAGTGTTTTTTTCCGGCCTTCAAAATAAAGCTCTCTCGCATCCATATCCAATACCATTTCACCCAGCCTGAGGCTGTTAGGTTTCATTTTTCCCAGCGAAATCAACTGCTGTTTGACAAAGCTGGCAACGACCTTAGGTGGTGCGGTGGTTTTGTTCAAATACGACGTCGCATTTTTGATCACGGCCAACAGGGCATCATCCTGTTGTGTGGTTCTCCCTGTGAGAATCAATATCGGCGCCAGCGTTACTTGCCTGATCTGCTCAACAAGCTCAAAGCCTTCCCCTTCCTTTTGCAGATTGACATCCACCACATACATATCCGGGCGCAGTCGTATCGCCTGTGTGTAACCTTCTACTGCCGTCCTGCAGACTCTGCACCGCATCCCCTCTCGCAGTATCGCTTCGGATAATGGGCACGATTGTGTTTCCTCATCCTCGACAATCAATACCAGTGGTTCATTCCCCCTGAACCGGTCATTCAATACTGCCATTGTCCCCTCCCCTTTAAACTCACTGTTTGATCTGTTTCTGCATCCTTGGTCCTTCGACGACATCAACCCACTCCTGGTTCAATCCACCCGGTTCACGCTCAAAGACACTGGCAGCTGTGATCCCCAAATGGACTCTGGAGCTGCTCTCCATCGGAATGTTCCGCTTCAGGAAAATGGAGCAGAATCGTGCTTCCCATGTTCAGCTTTGATCGGACTTCCATACTGCCTCCCATCCTTTCCATTAACTGCTTCACAGTCCACAAACCCAATCCTGACCCTCCGATGTCCGCTGCGTTCGATGCACGGTAGCACCGTTCCCCCAGCTTGCAGATTTCATCTGCTGGAATTCCGGCTCCCGTATCAGAGATCGAAAATGTCACATAACCACCGGCGTGGCTGATTAATATCCTGATCCCTCCTTTTTCAGTGAACTTGAACGCATTATTCAGGACATTGGAAATCACACGAAAAAAAGCGACCCGGTCGACCTCAATCGGTGGGAGATCCGGTGCAATCTCCACGTGAACCGCCAGGTCCCTGCGGGCTCTTTTTCGAAGTGAAAGCAGCGGTTGAATCGCCTCAATAAACAGTTCTTCCGCATTCATTCGTTTTATAGCTGCCAGCGCAGACGTCCCCCCGGCAGTATCGACCAGGATCATTCCCGAAGCGGCCACCTGGGAAGTTAACCGGACCGCGCCCAGCAAGGCCTCAAAATAGGCCTCAGGATCTTCGATATGCAGCGGTACCGCCAACTCATCCACTACTTCCCAGGTGGACATCACACCTTCTTCCAGGTTGCTTAAGGCGTGGCTGATATCGTGCTGGAAGCCGTTGAGCATCTGTTTAAAAATCTCATCTTTCAATCTGGATTGTTTCAGCTGTTCCTCAAGCTCCTCTGCATATGCAAAACGCACTGTCATAGTCTCGAGCATCCGTGGAAAAGCAGCAACCGCTGAAGATAAGATTTCCTCTCCCAGCGGGTCAATATCACCCTGGTCCATCTCAAACAGCATCAAGGCGATCGCTTCCTGAGATTGGAAAGCCGCAAAATGAAGCCTGAAGCGCAGGACCAGCAGCGGTTTACCACCAAGGTCCGGGCAGGTATCCAGGAACAGCTCAGACAATATATCCGGAGAGATGCGGATAAGCACTGCGGCATCCGGGCTTCCTGGAACCAGCTGGCTTATTTCCGGCTGGGCAGGAAGGATTTCTTCCAGCATACGGTCGGAGCTGCTGCGGAGAGATCCCTCTGCTGCCAGAGTGCGTAAAGCGATGTGTTCCCGGGAGTTATTCTTGTTTACCATTCCTGTCAGAACGATACTGCCATCCGCCCGAAGTATCTCCGACAGGGTATCCATCAAACCAATCAGAGCTGCATCAACACTGGTAGCGTCGAAAAACTGAAGGATCGCTGAAGGCAGATGCAGCCACCTGTTTATGTGAACGATTGCTGCACGGTTGCCGATGTGCCTTGCAGCAGTCATTAAAAGGTAAAAAGAAAGTCCCACCGCCAGTATCAGGAAGAGATACCACGAACCATGCAGCAGTTCCAAAAGGCCATCAGACAGGAAAAAGTACAATGTTTTCAATAGACGCCCCCTGTTTACCAATCATACAAGGCAATCCCCCCCGAGAGGTAAATATTATCCTGAAACAGGTAGATAAGAGAAAGTCCTCACTGGAAAACTGCGCCCCCCGCAGACAGGAATTAATCCCCCTCTGATAGTGTATACCCTTTGTCAAGTATGGGGAACGAAAAAAGACCGGGCTCGGTATATCAGCCGGCCCGTGGTCTTTCTTCTCTTGGTCTACACAATCAAGTTGAACTTTGCCTTCCTGATCCGTGTGAATTTGTAATTTCAGGAAGCAAGGTTTTTAAAAGTGTTTTTCAGGGCAGGATAAAGGTCCCTGTAATATGGATACAGCCGCTCATACACAACCTGCTCCGCTGATGGGCTGGTTGTCCCGGTAACCCGGATCGTTCTTTCACATGCGCTTTCCACATCAGTGAAAACGCCCACTCCGGTCGCAGCCAGTATTGCTGCGCCATAAGCCGCTCCCTCAACAGAATTAACTGTTACCAGTTCGGTGCCCAGCACGTCTGCCAGGATCTGCCGCCATAGACTGCTTCTGGCTCCGCCGCCGGTCACACGCACCTGATTAATTTCCGATAACCCTGCGGACCTCATTAACTCGAAGCTGTCCCGCAATCCAAAAGCGACCCCCTCCAGAACCGCCCTTGTCAGGGAAGGCAGTTTATGGCGCACCGTCAATCCCACAAAAGCCCCGCGAGCCAGAGGGTCCGGGTATGGCGTACGTTCGCCGGTGAGATACGGCAGGAAAAGCAGCCCATCACAACCAGCCGGGATTTCAGCGCCGGCACCAACCAGGGTATCGTAATCCGTTCCCGGTGAAAATGAATCCCGGAACCAGCGAAGGCTGCCTGCAGCAGAAAGCATCACACCCATGAAGTGCCACTTCCCGGGTACAGCATGACAGAAGGAATGGAGCCTTCCCTCGGGTTCAATGGAAGCTTTATCCGTTGTTGCAAAAACCACTCCTGAGGTTCCCAGACTCAAGGATACAATTCCCTCCTTCACTGCACCGGTCCCAACGGCAGCTGCCGCCTGATCCCCGCCTCCGGCTACTACCGGTGTACCTTCTCGTAATCCGGTTTCCTGGGCAGCTGTGGAAGAAATCAGCCCGGTTATGGCTGTGCCTTCGAATGTTTCCGGCATCCAGTTCGGATTGATTCCAAGGGCTTGCAGCACTTCTGATGACCAGTCACGCTGGCGAATATCGAAAAGAAGTGTTCCGGCTCCGCCCGCTTTATCTATCGCATATTTGCCGGTAAGTTTAAAACGGACATAGTCTTTTGGAAGCAGTACCCTGGCGACACGATCGTAAATATCCGGCTCTTCATCCCGTACCCACAGAATTTTGGGAGCCGTAAAACCCGTCAGGGCATTGTTCCCTGTGATCTGGACCAGGTTCTTAAAACCCAGTCTTTCCCGGATCTGGTCGCACTGAGTACCTGTTCGCTGGTCGTTCCATAGAATCGAAGGACGCAGAACCCTGTCATCCTCATCCAGCAATACCAGCCCATGCATCTGACCGGAAAGTCCAACAGCAGCAATGTCCTCCCCGCTGATACCGGTATCAGCCAATATCTGCCTGATGCTCGTTACAGTCGCTGACCACCAGAGAGCCGGATCCTGTTCAGACCACAACGGGTATGGAGTTTCGAAGGAATACTCTGAAGCCGCAACTGAAAGTACGTGTCCACTCTTTTCCATCAGGAGCGCTTTGGTTGCGGTCGTGGAAGTATCAATGCCAATAAAGTACTTCATCCTTAACTCCCGGCTGCTTCGTTTTCAATCCGATCGGTGATTTCCTGCGTGTTCTCAGGCCAGGAAATCCCGCTGTATACCCGCCAGGTTTCTTTATGACTGATTGAGTCCCCCGGCTGGATAGTGCTGATCGGCCCCAGTGTCTCCAGTTCGAGAAAATCGGGGTTACAGTAGCATTCACTGGAACTGCCAGAATCAAAGTAGGCAGCCTGATTATTATATACAGCACGTTTAATAAAAAGTGTATTACGCTGCCAGTACGCCATCCAGCCGCGCGGGTTTGGAAAACCGATCTTCAAGGCGCCGTCCTGCATGTTCGCCCGAACGAGGATAGTATCATTTCCCCAAATAATCGCCGGGTTGTTCGTGTCGGTATATGGCCAGAGAGTCACTGTCCGGTTGGGGAGGGTGGGATTTCCCTCGATCAGGCCATTGTACTGCGGCAGAATGGCGACTCCACCTGTTTTCATTTGCGTAATCGCCCAGGGAGCACACGTTACTTCAGAAGCACTGAGATTGGTAAGAGAATGCTCCACCTTCACTACTGGCTGATTTTTTTCAAGCCGGATACGCAGTACCTTCTGAATACCGGTGACCTGGTCAAATTTTTGTGTAACCTGCAGGCCGGAATCTATCTCCTCGATATGAACAGGATCATCATCGGGGAGATAGGTTCGGCCAGGTTCTTCTGGTGCAAGCCAGAGGCGGTGCCCGCCATACAGAAAATAAGCACCTCTCCCCGGGCAATCCAGGGTATGTTCCGGCAGCTCTGCAAAAAGGTTTTCACCGTTTTGTGTAAAAAGCGCAAGAATCCTTGGACCGACAGATCGGGTAACAAGTAAAGACAACGCACCATTGGTAATCTCTATACACTCCAGACCCAGAAATGTCCGTACCTGCATAAGGTCCAGCCTTACCGTACACCCAGCAGGAGTTCAATCACGAGTTGATCAAGTTTTTCGTATTTGAGTCCTCTGCCGGCCAGAGCAACGCGGTCAAAGGGGTGAGCTTTTAATGCACTCGCTTTCTCCTTTGTAAAATCTCCAAAGAACTGATCCATAGCACCATCATCTTGATTGATCTCGGCCAGCAGAGCCTGGATCTCCCGGTCCTGCCTGAACTGTTCGGCTTTTTCCTTCAGGATCAGGTAGGAACGCATGCAGCCGCGGGCGAAATCTCTGACTCCATCATAATCTTCCGTACGGAAGGCGTGGGCATCAAAGTGACGGCTTCCATTGTAGCCGTAGTCCTCCAGAAGTTTAACCAGGAAGAAAGCACTCTTGATATTGACCATGGCAAAGCGGAAATCCTGGTCATAACGCCCAAAGGCCTGATCGTTCAGGTCGATGTGGAACAACTTCCCCGCATCCAATGCCTGGGCAACACCATGTGTAAAATTCAATCCTGCCATATGCTCATGCGCAACTTCCGGGTTGACACCTACCATTTCGGAGTGATCGAGAGTCTCGATGAAGGCCAGCATATGCCCTGTGGTTGCGTTATAGATATCACCACGAGGCTCGTTTGGCTTGGCTTCCAGGGCAAACTTAATATCATATCCCTGGTCAATCGCATACTCGCAGAAGTAGTTCATTGCCTCACGGGTGCGTTTTATTGCTGTAACGGGATCCTTGGCAGCATCGGTTTCTGTGCCTTCCCGCCCCCCCCAGAAAACATAAATCTTCGCACCAAGTTCGACTCCCAGATCAATAGCATGCAGGGTTTTCTGGAACGCATATGCCCGCACTCTGGGGTCATTGGCAGTAAAAGCACCATCTTTGAAGACCGGGTCGTAAAAAAGATTGGTGGTCGCCATGGGGACAACAAGGCCTGTATTTTCGAGCGCTTTCCTGAAATCAGTAATAATCTGCTTCCGCTCCGCAGGCGTTGCGTCGATGGGGATCAAGTCATTATCGTGGAAATTCACGCCGTAAGCGCCAACTTCACCCAGAAGGTAAACCAGATCCGCCGGTGAAAGAGGTTCCCGGGTCGGTGCCCCGAATGGATCCCGGCCCACTGAGCCAACGGTCCATAGACCGAAGGTAAACTTGTGTTCGGGTTTTGGGACATAATCAGCCATCAGTATGCTCCTTTTCTGTATATAATCCTGTGTTTGGTTCCCAAAAATTATTCCTGCTGCAGGTAGAATGGTTTTGGGCACAATATGAAAACATATCTTGCTGAATGGCAGAAAGGCTGCCTTATTAATCATGGTACAGCATTAATAGTCGTACACTGATCCTTGCTCTATCCATTCAGACAACCTCAACGGGGCAGAAATACACCCGCTTTTTTACAACCATTTTCTTCTCGCCGGTAATCTCAAACTCGCTTTGCAGCCGAATATCTTCTGATGAGCTTCCCAGCATCACAAGAATCCGTCCCGGTTCCAGAACGAGTTCCATTTCCTGATTGTGGAACGCCAGTTGATCGACGGACAGGTGGAATAAAACTTTCCTGGATTCACCCGGCTCCAACGCTATACGTTTATACCCCTTCAGTTCCTTGACCGGTCGCGGGATGCTGGCATATTCATCCCGTAAATAAAGCTGCACAACTTCATCTCCAGCCATACTGCCGCTGTTAGTAATTTCCATGGAGATATCCACAACTTCGCCGGCGGTTGCCTGCCTCCTGCTGATTGAAAGAGAGCGATATTCAAAAGTTGTATAACTCAACCCGAAACCAAATTCATACAACGGAGATATTTTCTCGTCAACGTAGTCGACATACCAGTGGGACTGCATTCCAGATGGCTTGCGGTTATAAAAAACCGGTAACTGGCCTGCAGATCGCGGGACAGTGATCGGCAGCTTTCCGCCTGGATTGGAATCGCCGAACAGAATACCGGCAATAGCATTCCCCCCCTCCTCACCGGGCAGCCAGGCTTCAAGAATCGCGTCCGCATGCTCCTGCAGCCAGGGAATTGCATAGGGCCGTCCGTTTACCAGCACAACCACAACCGGTTTTCCAACACTGAAAATTGCCTGTGCCAGTTCTTCCTGCACACCGGGGAGTTTCAGGTTGGCACTGTCGCGTGTCTCTCCGGTCGTACAGGATGGTACCAGGCCGGAGACATCACCCAGCGCCAGGATAACCGCATCCGCCTTCCGCGCCACTTCCACTGCCTGGTCAAATCCGCTTCGGTCCTTGATAAGATTATCACATCCTTTTGCATAAAGGATTTCTGTATCAGCCGGTACAACAGATTTGATTCCTTCAAGAATGGTGGGGATCCGGATCTCATGTGTCGCGATTTGTTTGGTGTCGGGTTCGATAAAACACGAGTCTTCAGGTGCCCTGAATGTGAGCAGCTCTACCATGGAAGTGTAGGTGTAATCTCCAAGCAAGCATCTGCTTGAATCCGCATTTGGCCCAATTACAGCAACTGCCGCAAGCTGTTTTTGCAGCGGCAGTGTGTTTTCGTTTTTAAGAAGAACCATACTTTTTACTGCAATGTCATGTGCAAGAGAACGGTTCTCAACAGTCTCAAAGGCTTCCAGTACGTTCCCTTCATCAACATAGGGATAGTCGAACAGTCCGAGATCGAATTTTTTCTGTAAATGGTTGCGGACTGAGCTGTTAATCAATTCCAGGCTGATATTACCTTCCTCAAGTGCAGCTTTGAGACTTTCACCATAACTATACGTGGTGGGTAATTCAACGTCGATACCAGCATTAAGTGCCATTGCTGCAGCTGTGGATTTATCTTCAGCTGCCTGATGGAAATTCTGGATCATGCTGATCGTTTCATAATCGGAAACAACCAGGCCTTCAAAACCGAGCTTACCTCTCAGGAGATCTGTCAGAATCTTTCGGGATGTGCCTACCACTTCACCATCCAATTCTGGGTACGAGTTCATAATGGACGCCATCCCGGCTTCCTGAATAGCAGCCTCAAAGGGCACCACGAAAATATCAAGAAGGTCTCGCCACCCCATCGTAACAGGGCCGCAATTAAGCCCTCCTGCAGAAAGGCTGTGTCCGATAAAATGTTTTCCGGTAGCCATCACACCTTTGTGAAGATCCCTTCCCTGTAATCCCCTGACATAGGCAGTACCAAAGTGGCTTGCGAGTGTTGGATCTTCACCAAACGTCTCTTCCACGCGGCCCCAACGCGGATCACGTGCCAGGTCGAGGACGGGGGAAAGACCCTGTCGAGCACCGATGGCAAGCAATTGTTTTCGAACAGCCGTCGTCATTGCTTCCGCAAGTTCAGGCTGGAACGTTGATGCCATGCCGATCATCTGTGGGTACATCGTCCCACCGAGCACCATCGCGCCGCAGCAGCACTCTTCATGGAGAATGGCTGGAATTCCCAGACGGGTACCTTCGAGAAGGAACTTTTGAATCCTGTTGGCTGTTCTGGCTGCGGAAACCGGATCTAGTGTTGAAGCTCCAGCCATGCGTGTAATCTGACCGATACCACGTTCAAGTTTCGATTCGATTTTCTTCTGATCAATCACACCCTTCGATTGCAGTTCATATATCCAGTACGAACCCAGCTGGGCAAGTTTCTCATCCAGTGTCATTTCATCAAGAAGTTCTTGAATTAATGTTTGATTATTTTTAATAGTAACCACAAAGTTCTCCATTTATTGTTATTTAACGATCTGATACTTTATCTTATTCACCGGTCTTTCTACCAACTCTCTCGGCCTGCCATCTACATCCCAAAAGAACTCAACAGCTGTACATGGAATACAGATTAAAGAAGCTGAACATGACCGTTCCCGATATCCATTACACCAATGGTGTGATTGCCTTGTTTTCCAAAAACCGGGTTATCCTTTAATTGCACCGCCGGTCAGACCGGAGATAATATATCGTTCGGCTAATAAATAAAACACTACGGCAGGCAGCATGGCGAGCACTATAAATGCCATCAACCGCGACCAGTTGGCTGTGTACTGTCCAAAGAACTGCATGGTTCCCAGCGGAAGCGTATAGTTGGATGCATCATTCAGCACAAGCAAAGGTAAAAACAGCTGGTTCCAGCTGAAAACCATGGCCAGCGCTGCGTTTGTGGCAAGCGCCGGTTTGGACAACGGCAGCAGGATATATCTGAAAAATGTGAAAGAGGTGCCTCCATCAATATAGGTAGCATCTTCCAGTTCACGCGGTAAGGAGCGGAAAAAACTGCGTAAAATAAGAATCATTCCTGATAATTGAAAAGCTGATTCCACCAGGATCAAACCCATCAGCCGATTTATTAAATCCAATTGGCGCATGAGGATATACAGCGGAAGAATCGCTACCATGATCGGAAAAAGCAGCCCGATCATGAACACATTAAACAGTGTGTCACGCCCTCTGAAATTCATCCTGGCAAAAACAAAAGCTGCCAGACTGGCACTGAATGTGGAGAGACAAACGGTACCGATCATTACCATACTGCTGTTCAGCAATTGTTTCCAGAAAGTCTTTAACTGAAAGATGTAACCATAGTTCTCAAAGATCCATTTCTTTGGAAACGTAAATGGACTATTTAACAGCTCCCCAGATGTTTTAAACCCTCCCATAATCGCTACCAGAATAGGTGCAATAATGCATATTGAAACAACGATCGCTATGATATAGCGCGGTATATAAGAAATGAGTATTTTTGATCTTCGAGAAAACTTGGCTCCCATTAAAAACCTCTCCTGATCCATAAACTGATCTAATCAGCCCGACCACTGAACTGCTTCTGCATGAACAGCCGTTGATAAACCAGTGAGAATGCCAGGCAAAGCACAAAAAGAACAACAGCAACACTCGATCCATATCCCAACCGGAAACTGACAAAACCATGCCGGTACATATAGGTTGTTAACACCTCACTTGCATTAACCGGCCCGCCTTCCGTCATCAACCAGACCAGGTCAAACTGCTGGAGTGAACCCAGTACAGAAAGATAAACGGTGGTTATGATTGTTCTGGAAAGCATTGGGATCGTCACGTAACGCAGTATCTGCCAGTTATTGGCCCCATCTATACTGGCCGCTTCCTCAACCTCGACGGGAATATCCTGTAATCCGGCGATATACAGAACCATGTGCAGGCCAAAATACTTCCAGGTCAGCACCATAAATATCGCCACAAGTACTTTACTGGGATCTCCCAGCCAGGGCCCTGGTTTAAAAAACGGAAGAACCGTGTCCAGTACAGAATTAATCAAATCACTGGTGGGAAAACGAGGGTTAAAGATAAAAGACCATAGTACGGCTGTAATCACCTCGGATATTACGTAAGGGAGGAAAAATATCGCACGGAAAATTGGACGTCCGGGAAGTTTTCGACCCACGATCAAGGCCAGTACCAGGGCAATCGGAAGCTGGATAAGAATAGAAAAAACAATAATGATTCCATTATGCTGCAAAGCCATACGGAATGGTTCATGATTGAACATGGTGATGAAATTGTCGATCCCGATAAATTTATCGAGTGGTTCAAGACCATTCCACTTGAACGTGCTTAAAAAAGCCGCCTGGATAATGGGGAAAATGACAAAAGTAAAAAAAAGTATCGCTGCGGGAAGTAAAAACAGGACTATAACCAGAGTCTTATCCGCGCGATAACTTCTCTCCGGCCTACGTTTATCCATATTCACTCTCAGCTGAGATATATTATGCAAAAGAGGGTTCTCCTTTTTTAACTGCAGCAGGCTTCTTGTTATTTCAGATCAGCAACACAGCATCAAATCGATGTACCTGTCTTAATAGTAGTTCTCAAACAGGTTACAGCCAACAAAGTAAGCCGAATAATTTTTAAAAACACTCTGATGAAAACTCTGCTTAAGCGGAGCAGACATTTTTACATCTATCTGCTCCGCTCCGAAAGCTTCGCATAGCCTGCCGGAAGAAGGTACCGGACAGTCTATGTGTGTAACTAGTCTAACTCCGCTGAAGCTGCGGCTTCGATCGCCTGGGCTACTTCCTCAGGTGACATGGTTCCAGCAAACAATCCCTGAACGGAATCGTTAACAGCCTCGCCGACTGCCGGAGGCATGAACTGATCGTAATACAGCTGGTAATAGTCGGCAGCATTGACTGCTTCGTAAACCATGACCATGTTCGGATCGGTCAGCGCTGCTTCTGCTCCGCTGACAACCGGAATGATTGCGCCGATTTCAGCCAGAGTACTCTGGTTCTCAAGGTTGGTCAGATATCGCAGGAAATCGACCGCTTCGGGTTCCGCGTTCTTGCCTACAATGATCCCGTTGCCGCCGCCCATCACATCAGTCAGAGCGCCAGCGCCTCCTTCCACGGCCGGGAATGAGAAATAACCAAGTGCGTCTCCGATTCCCTCACCGCTGGTACTGTTGGCGATCATTGTTTGGGGTGCCCACTGCCCCATCAGGAGCATTGCTGCCTCGCCGTTTCCTATCAAGGCTTCTGAATCATTATGGCCCATTCCTTGATACCCATCCTGGAAGGGTTCCATTGCGATCAATTCCTGCAGCTTCTCGCCCGCCTCCACAAACGGCGAATCTGCAAAGGATCCGGTCCGGTTGTAAGCGGCATTGAATGCTTCTTCTCCGCCGAGACGAACGGCAAGGTAGACCCAATAGAAGTGTCCGGGCCATTTTTCGCCTTCACCCAGAGCAATAGGGGTGATGCCCGCATCCTTTAAAGCTTGAATATCATTCAGGAATTCCGTCCAGGTTGTGGGAGGAGCATCAATTCCTGCCTGTGCAAACAGGTCTTTGTTATACCACCAGCCTACAGCACCCATATCCCAGGGAACGCCATACTGCACGCCGTCGTAGGCATATACACCCAGAGCACCGGCGCCAATCGAATCACCCCATTCACCAGCCACATCGGCGGTAATATCTTTCAGCAAGCCAGCCTTGGCATACTCAATCATGGTACCGCCGCCCCAGCTCTGGAACAGATCAGGAGGCTCTCCTGACTGCATCACGGTTGGCAGTTTAGATTTGAATGCTTCGTTCTCAAGAATAGTAATTTCAATGATCACATTCGGGTGTTCAGCCATATAGGCATCTGCCATAGCTTGCCATGCATCCTGGTGCGGTCCAGGGTCAGACGTAATATGCCACCAGCTTACGGTGACTTTTTCTTCTTCAGCTGGTGTACCACAAGCGGAAAGCACCATACTGGAGATAAGTAGCAGGCTCAAGGCCAATAGGATTCTCTTACGCATTTTTTCTTCTCCCTTATAGACTATTCGGATGGTAAATACTTTGCTGTTCTAAAGGATTTTCCACCCAGCCTGATGCGGGTTACTATCCCGAAACATCGGGCTCCACGTCTCCAATCCTGCATATTATTGCACCCTCTACAATCCTTTACCACCTCCCTTCATTTCCGGTAACCTTTCCGGTATCGTTACCGCAACTGGCAAAAAAAAGATTCAGCCTTACTCCATATCCCTGCACGAATCCCTGATGACCAATTTTGTTGGAATGTGAAACAGAATACTGTCCAGATTTTCCCCTTTGATTAATTTGACGATCAACTCGGTAGCAATGTATCCCATCTCAGGAATCGACTGGTCTATCGTTGTCAATTTCGGATCGAGGAAGGCCGATTCCCGAAGATTATCAAACCCCACAACAGACAGATCCCGGGGAATCCGTTTTCCCATCTCTTCGGCTGCCTGGTACACACCCATCGCGGACATATCATTGGAAGCAAAAATGGCGGTAGGAGGATTCTCCAATGCCAGCAAAGCCCTGGTGCACAATAACGAGGTCTCCGTGGTGTAGTCACCAACCTGGATCAGGGTTTCATCATATGGAATTCCTACCTGTGCCAGCCCTTCCTTGTAACCCTGCAGCCGCAAATTTGCGCTGACCAGTTCAAGACGCCCTGTAATAAAGCCAATACGGCGATGGCCAAGGCCAATAAGGTACTCCATCACCTGCAGGGCTCCCTCAAGATTTGTCGAGATGATCGCCGGACATTCAGGGCTTTCATTGTTGGGATCGATCGCCACAACAGGCGCTGTGGTGGAAAAATTAGTGGCCGCTGGCGTTACCACGATAACCCCGTCTGTCACGTTTCCGTTCAACAATGATACAAAGTAGCTTTCCTGGTAGGCAGAGGCATTCTTGCGAACATCTCCGTTGGTGTATACAATGAGATCATAATCGAGTTGAGCGATGGCACGATTAACACCCTGCAGTACCTCAATCGAGTAAGGAGAAGCCACATCGGGCATAATCAACCCAATTACATTCGTTCTACGACTGCGCATCCCCCTGGCCGCCAGGCTGGAGACGTACCCCAACTCATGAACAACCTGCTGTACCTTTTCGTACGTTTCCGCGGCCACATCATCCTTATCATTCAATACGCGCGATACGGTTGAAACGGATACCCCGGCCGCTTCAGCAACATCCTGGATCGTTACAGATTTTCGGGTCTGCTGCACAGGTTTTTTCCTGGTTGAGATGATTCTGGTAACATTACCGGTACCGTTACCGGATTTTAATTCATTCTTGCATATCTTGTTCTCATTGTCAAGTTACGGTCTTTTCTATCGGATCCGGGCTGGAGCACCAGGTTTCAAGTGAGTTCCGAGGGAATGAAACGAGAAAACACAAAATAAGGCTGATTACCCCCTTACAGACACCGGACAGGATAAGGCTACGCCGCGATTACGGTGCGCAGCTGCGAAATCATTCGCCAGACTGCCTCGGCCTGTCGGCGTTCTTCCAGCTTCATCTTTAAAGCGGGCTGACGACTTTGCTCAAGCCGCTTGCGCAGTTTTTCGGCAGTAGGACGGTCGGGCGAAGTGTTGTATGCGTATTGTGTCATGACCTTATCCTTAATCAGTAAAACCTGCTCAGCCTGATACCGCAGCGTGCTGGATTTTTTTCTGTATAGCAAGTATCGGCTGAATCCCAAACACTCTACATAAAAATTGACTGTAAAAAACATAAAATCTTTGTGTACGAACCGGCTACCCTGATAATACAGGCTGCCGCCCAAGAAAAAGGAAAAGACAGGGCAGGCCGTCGAAGCTCCGTTCCCCCCGGTCCGGATCTTTTCCTTCCGCCCTGTCTCTCAGGAAGCGGCCACATGGTTCAGGCTTCTGGTATCGGCCTGGCTCTCCCCCTTGCTCCCGGTTTTTCTGGTTTACCAGTTTACCGGTGCCTCACCATCAGCTCTGCTTGTGACTTTTCCCCCTGAATCGGACCGCTCCTTTCAAAACAAAACCATTCTCTGGCCCGGCGGTATTATCTTCAGCCGGTTTGCAACCACCCTGTTATTGCTGCTTTATACCACTAGGATACAACGGGCCCGTTTATTTATGTATGAAATATACATGACAGCCCGATTTCATCCGAAATAAAAAATGCGCCTTTTCGGCGCACATTCTCCAGGCCGCCCACACAGTCAGCAGACATTCCGGCAGCCTTCTCCCGTTATCTGAACGTTTAACCGATCCATATTCTTACCGGCTGTCTACCTGAAAGGCCAGCTGCATCTGCACACCAAGAAGCTGATAGTCATACAGGGCCTGTGCGTCCATGGAAAGCTGCCGCATCAACTGCTCATTCAGACCGGATTTTGAACCCAGCGCAGCTATCATAGACTGTGTATAAGCCGGATCATCCAGAAGTGCCTTGCTGCCTGCAAGTTCAACTAGTTGGTCATAGGCCGTTTGGATCGATTCCGGGGTGAAAGTCCGCATGCCGCCCAGCCGGTAGAAAGTGACTTCGGGATTGCCCGAATACAACGCAATTGTCTCTTCCACTGCAGCCAGTGCTTCCGGAGTGCGTTTTGCCAATGCCTGATGCAGCCCCATCTGGTTGCCGCTTTTTAACATGACCAATAACCCTGCATCCGGCTTTGCCTGTGTACGTGGCCGTGAATTAATTTCATCTGCCATGACCTGTTGTTCTCCTATCTGCCAATATTCGAATCGGTCTATTCATTAGCAGCTTTCCTGACGGATTTTTATGCAATTTAACTTTACCCGATCCCTTAAGAGCCTGTCCTCAGATAAGACGCCCTGAAAGACACGATCTATATATAATTTCGTAAACTTCGTCATGTTGAGCTATTCCGGGTGGAAAAGCCTTAAGGTTCTCTCACACAACGGAAACCCGTGACAGGCCCCGAGAGATCGGGGGCAGACCAACCACGTGATGAAGCCCTGAGGTAAGACGGAGAGTTATACCATGATCCTCCGCGCAACACCCGGAACTCACCGGATTCAGGACCGGTCGGATTGTTAACAAGTGATTCCTGATAAGTATTTGCATCAAACCAATCTGCCACCCACTCATACACATTGCCAGACATATCCATCGCTCCAAACGGGCTTGTGCCGGCAGGATAATTACCTGCAGGTGATGTCTCGGCATAACCATCATCCTGATCGACAACTCTCCACTCAAACTCACAGTTTTTTTCGCAGTAATTTGCCAGCTCTCCGGTAATCACCGAATCCGCCCAGGGGCACCTTTCCCCATCCACACCGCGAGCAGCTTTCTCCCACTCCGCTTCCGTAGGCAAACGCCCACCGGCCCATGCACAGTATGCCTCAGCCTGACTCCAGATTACGTTAATTACTGGATAATCCCCATACTGTGGGTCATCGTAATAACTATCCATTGAATAGGATCCAACTTCCTGCGGTACAGTACAAGCGCCATCCGCAACACATCGGGCATACATTGCGTTCGTCACTTCTGTCTGGTCGATCCAGTATGCATCCAGGAATACTTCGTGCTGCGGTACCTCTGCATGAAAATCCGCCTCATTACAGCCGCCGCTGCCTTCCATACAGCGTGCAAGGAACTCCATACTCACCTGCTCTTCCTGGAGACCCATCAGGAAAGGTCCTTCCGGCACAAAAACCTCGACCATACTATCCATCTCTCGTGTTCGTAACGATCCGATTCCCGGCCCCGGTGTAACAGTAGCTGTTGGTGTATTTTCAGGTGTCGCTGTCCATTCCGGTGTGGGTGTGTCGCTCAAGATCACAACCTCTGCGGCCTGGTCACTTTGCTCTTGTCCCTGGATTTCGCCCTGAGAGTTGCTGCATCCATACAGGCCCGTCAGGAGGAGTCCGCATGCCAGAAGTGTCTGCCATAGAGTGTTTCTTCTCTCGCTACCCTGCGATTTATAATCTATCTTCACTACTTATCCTCACTTAGTCTTCCGATCCAGTGTACCGTTCAAGAACTGTTCTGATATCGCTCCAACCCAGATAGGAATTGTCCGTATCCGTCTGTGAATAGAATGAACGGAAAGAAGGACACGGGTCGGAAGGAGCTGTGATACTCAACTGCGTGATAAGAGCGCCCGTTCGTGCGTTATACATCCTGACCGGCATCCGTTCGGCATACCTTTCCAGGATATGGTTCTCCTCATAGGCGCAGCGCTGCAAAAGTACATCCGACGTATTCTGCATACACACCACCAGTTCCGTTTCCCAAATACTGTTGGTATCTCCGGAATAATAGGCATCGCCATCCCCCTCAACGTCGATGATGATGTAGGGATGGAATCCAGAGGAGCTTGTGTACGAAGAAGCCTCTGGGATGCCACCGCTGCCGCTGCAGACGGATGCAAAAGCCGCCTTAATTGCTTCATTATCATGAAAGACAGCACCTGTGTAACTTGAGAGTAGAGAAAGGGTTTCATATGTAAACCCCTCTGCACCTATCACCATCGCTCCATCGAGAACTGCACCGGAAAGATTTGAATTGGTCAGGTAAACATTCCAAAGATCGGCTTCAGTAAAATCTACTCCGCTCAAGTTGCTGTTAGTGATGTTAGCACCTGTCAGGTCTGCAGAAACCATGGATGCAGAAGACAGATATGCTTCCGACAGGTTGCTGTCAGTCAGGTCAGCCCCATCCAGATTCACTCCGGAAAGGTTTGTCCCTTGAAGATTTGCCCCTTCCATATCCGCATACGAAAAGTCATACGTTGTCAAATCCATTCCGGATAAATCTGCACCCGATAATGTTACTCCCCGCAGATTAGCCCCACTTACTCTGGCATGACTGATATCCACACCTGTAAGATTTGCAAAGGATAGATTGGTATTTTCCAGGTTTGCCTCCGTCAGATCCAGCTCAGCCATATTCGTGCCAGACAGGTCCGATCCTGAAAGATTCGTTCCTTGTATATCGGTCGAAGAAAGGTCTGCCGAAGCCAGGTTTACGCCAGACATATCTGCCTCAGCCAGACTGACGCCTTGGAGACTGATGACTGAATCGAACAGGCTTGAGGTATCGACAGTGCTGAAATCGACCCGGTCAAATGTTGCCCCGCGTGTCCTGGTGCTTCCGAACACAGCTCCTTTCAGAACAGCATCCGACAGATCTGCTCTCTGCAAATTCACCTGAACAAGAACAGCATAACTGAGATTTACCGAGGAAAGGTTTGCACCAGCAAGGTTTGCGCCTGTCAGGTTCGCTCCTTCCAGATTGGCAGAGCTCATATCTGCACCAGTTAGATCGGCATAGTCCATTGAAGCTGATGCCAGGACAGCATTGGCAAGAATCGCTCCAGTCAGACTGCAATACGATAGATCTGCGCCGGTTAAATCAGCACCCGATAGATCCATCTCCTCCAGATCAAGCCCGCTCAAAATGACCTCAGTCAGGTCTGCATCAGACAGGACAGCGTCTTTCAGATAACTCCCCGCAAGATCCAGATCAGAAAGATTGCTATTATGTAGATCTGCTGAGGCAAAATTCACCGACTCAAGCTGAACAGCACTCAAATCGAGGTCAGGCATGCTTGTTCCGACAAAAGAAGTACCGGCAAGAACAGCATCATCCAGAACAGCTCCCTCCAGGTTTGCCCCGGTAAAGACTGTTGACGTTAGGTTCGCTCCACTGAAATCTGCATCAACCAGGCTGGCATTTTCAAACGATGCGCCTGTAAGATCGGCACCAGCGAAGCTGGCCCCGTCCAGTTCCATTCCACTGAAGTCCCGGCTTTGCAGCTCTTTCCCATCATAATTCGAACCAGGTCCGGGTTTACAGGACGCTAAAAGTGACATCAAAGAAAGAACTACAATAGTGAAATACCTTTTATTCATCAGGATTCTCCTCCTGGCATTTCTGCATTTAGATCATCCATCGGCCAGAGAAGGATCGTTCCATCCGCCAATGCTGCGGCTATTTCCTTTCCATCTTCCAACCAGGAAATCGCCTGAACGGCTTCCGGTACCTGAAGTTGTACCTTCACAACACCGCTGTTGGGATCGAAAACAAGTATCCTGCCATCGAACGTTGAGATTGCCGTCAATTTGTTATCAGGCGACCATGAAATATTACTCACACCCGACCCTGAAGGGCTGACCTCATAAAACGCACCAATATTTCTTGTTTCCCCATCCATTACTGCCACACTGCCGTACTGATCACTGCACAACAGCATCTCCAGATCAGGAGACCATGCAACGTTCAGTAATGCATGTTCTGCTTCATATTCAACCCTCCTTTTTGAGCCCGTCTGCAAATCGATAAACACGATTACCTCCTCAGGAAGGATCTGGGGAACTGCTATTTGGGAACAATCCGGACTGTGATAAATTGTCGGTATAGCCCGTTCAAAGAGAGATGTGAGATCTGCAATAGAGGAACGAACGAATGAGTCAGCGTCCCACCTTGCCAGTTCCTCATCATTCCATGTGTAGAGAGCGTTATCACGCTCGGACCAGCAAACCCCCAATGCCTCGTAGGTAAACTCGGTTTTCAACACTCCATCCATCGTGTAGATCTGTAAAGAAGAGCCATTTTCTGAATATCCTTCAACGTATGACTGATCTACATACGAAACCGCAAAAAGATCATGATCTGATAGAAAGGCCAGTGAGGTAATACTATTAAGTGGGGTCGGAATTCTCTCCAGAAGCTCACCCGTGTTGGGATCCAAGAAGAAAATATCAGCGGAATTTATCGAAGCGCCAGCGATTGTTGAGGAATCTATAAATTCCATAAAAGTAAAGGATGGGTAATAACCCTCACTGCTCCATAATATAGCCCAGCTGCTTGTATCCCATATTTTAAGGACACCGTCACTGCCCGCGGTCGAGAGTAAAGTGCCAGAAATATCGATATCCATCGCAAGAATGGAGCCTGAATGGGCAGCAATTATTTCTTCGGATGAATTGCCATTTATTGATTCGACAATCAGATTGCCATCAGAATCAGAAAGAACCATCTGGTTTTTTTCTATGATTATCTCAAATTGGCCGGCGGGTATTTCGTAAACGAAGGTATTAATCCCGGTTTCGGCATCAAAACCGGTTTGTGCCGTATAGTTGGCCTCTTCGTAGTAGTAGTTGGTGATTAACAGGAATAACTGCTCAAGTTCCCCATTTCTTACCCATTCCGCATCATAGAAACTCAAACTGGCAAAATCGGGATTCAGGTCAGCTTCGATAATTTCCATCGTGTCCACATCCAGTAACCTGGCTTTGTCATAGTATCCTTCAGCTCTCAGGTAAAGCTGGTTCCTGTCCGGAGCCCATACCACAGCCCCAGCAGAATCCCTTTCGGCAAAAAGATTCTCGCCACTTGCCGCATCATTTACAAACAAATACTCGCCCGCAGTTGAAGCCAGCAGTGTCCCATCGAAATTCCACCCGAGATCCGTCATTCGTATACTGCTTGTAAAAGAATTCACATATGACCATGTATCGGTTTCGTGGATTTCAGTGACACCACCAAGGAGCCCCACGGCCAGTTTCGTTCCATCCGGTGACCAGCTTGCCGCCAGGACCCGGCTGCCGAAAGACAGCTTTTTTGCGACTTCCATACTGTCGCTGGAAAAAATTGTCACGGTACTGCCGGAAGAAACCGCAAGGAGGCTGGAATCAGGTGAATAATCCAGATCCTGGATAGTCCCGTTTCCCATAACGTATACATAAGGAAAATCCTCCCCCGGCGTCGAAAGATGATCCGGTGTTACCGGAGTTGGAAAAGCGGTCGGCTCGGGCGTCTCATCCAGTTTTGCAGGCAGGCAGCCCTGAAGCAGCATCGCAACCAGCAGGAATAGCACGTACACTCTTTGTCTCTTTTGCATCCAAACCCTCCCGGGTATCCGTTTCAACAAACGGGAAATTTATTTAGAAACCATTTCTGATTTTCCGGTCAGACTTGCGAATTTAATCAGTGAATGTCCCGACCCGGAAATCCTCCGCACGGGCCGATGATTCGGATCCTTTCAGACCTGCTCCTGGCGCGTTGTATAAGCCATGAAGGTCAGAAAGATAAATATCAAGTAAGTCTGGGGGTTCCGGCCGAATATTTTCTCGGTGCTCGCTATCATGAATGGCCACCTGCGCATACAGTTACTATGATCAAAACAGATACATTCTAGCATAGATAACCGCCTATCCTTGCTTACAGTCAGGTAACAATTCTGTTGCATGCTGCTTTCGATTGAGATTTTAAGTAATCCGGCTTGGGCAGGTTCAATATCGCCCCCCTTCTCCATGCCTGTTCTTTTTTTCAACTGGAGTGGAGAGACCGCTTCCTCTCCAGAACGTTTTCCAACCCTGGATACGGCGGCATTTTTCCGAACTTCAGGATGTTCAACTGAAACAGAAATTGTTTGAGGAGAAAAATGTATTCCGGAATAAAATACTGGCTGCCCTCCTTTTTACAGCTGGACCGGGGTGAAGCATTCTCTGGTAAATTTTCAACCATCCAGAAGGATAAACAAATCAGGCAACCGGGAAGAAGGGGGGGGCTATTCTAATCATCCAGCTTCCGTATTTATCTGAGACCCCCTATCCCTGTCACAGATCTGCTACAGGTTTAAGAACATTCCTGGAGTGATTCCTGAGATACTGAGTGCCGAGGTAGAGTATGTGCAAAAAACAAGTGCTCCTGTTTTCACTTTTCCTTCCGGTTATTCTATCCGGATGTCAGGAATTCAGGATCGTGATCGAATACCCGGAATCCCCTTCAGCAGCTCTTTCTGAAACGCCCTCACTCCCAACAGTGAGTGGACCGGTGATTTCTCCCACTCCTTTTCCGGAAGTGCGTGCTGGACCTTTAACAGCAGACAATGCATCGTTTGATCCGTATCTCTATTTTTTTCCGGATGAAGTGCTGCCGCAGGATGTCACCTTCGTTGCTGACGACAAGAAAACACTGCTGGTTTCCTATTTAGACTCACCCGGCACTCTGATCGGCATCGCCCATGTGCGCGAATATGAATCTTATCCGGAAAATATCTTTGTGACTCAGACCCTTATCCAGATCCCCATTGAAACCCGGCCGGAAATGCTCCACACCGGCCACTTCGGTGACAGTTTTATCCCCACCGAGGATGAATTCTCTCTGGGAGAAAAATCTGTTTTTTACCGGTTTGAGGATGAACTCTGCTACCGTTTTTTCCAGAGCAACATCATGGTCATCGTCGATATGTGGGGAACACATCCGTTTGTCACCGAGGAAAATCTCTACAAACTGGCAAAGACAATCCAAAATTCCCTGCCGGATTCCTTTCCGATCCCGGAATTGATCGAATCGCCGTCGCTCGAACTCCAATCCGAACTGAGCGGAAGGTACCTGCGGGATATAGAACTCGTTACCTGCCACCCGCCGCACGAAATCACCGATCCGGTTGTTGCCACAAATCTCGGATACTGCTTCCGGGCGGATATTGTCGAGCTTATCCTGAACCTAAAGGTCGGAATATACGACAAACAATTTAACAAACTCGTGTATATGAAGGAATTCCTGTTTTTTCCTCCGATGGGAGAGTGGATCACCGGTCTGTTTTTCCCCGTACGTGGCTATGCCTGGCAGTTATTCCATGCAGGCGAATATGAAGCCCTGTTCTGGGTGAACGATTTACTGGTTGAAGTTATCCCCTACACACTGGTTGTCGAGGAATGACAGGTATAGCGGTATAATCGACGATCAGATCTGTTTTCCATAAATCAGACCATACAAAGGAGATCTCAATGAAGCACAAGGTTCTGGTTATTTCAATATTCGTTCCCTTCATAATATTACTGCAGGCATGCGGGTCCGGTAGTTTTTTAAATCCGGCCACAGAAACCCCCATGCCGACTTCCACTCCTGTGCCACCGACGGTAACACCAACGCCGGCCCCCTTCCTTTCCATAGATGGAACAATCAGTGAGGTTGAAGGGAAAAAACTGACATTGTGTCAGGTTGAGGCAGGCGTACAGGATCTGCCGGCGGATTGTGTTGTGTACAACGAGGTTGTCGCGAGTGACGGTTCGGGTGGTTTTGAATTTTACGACGTTCCCGCAGGCTCCTATTTCATCCTGTACGACAACGGCAATCCGGATGTGTTTGATGAAGGTTTTGAACAATGGAGTGGCAAAACGCTCAAGCTGGGCGATCAGGACTGGCTGGACAGCGAATACTTCGATCCCGAAGGAGAAATTTCGATCATCGCTCCGGCAGGAACTCCGCTTTCCTTCGTACAGAATCCGGCCTACCTGTTTGCCTACAACTACTGGGTTCTGCACGGCAGCGGGCCTTTTGCACTGGCACACAACCCGCAGTTTACCGGCAACTCCATCATTAATATGATCCATCCGGTTGTGGTCACTGTTTCAACAGAATCCACTACAGAAGTAAATGTCCATGCTTATAAATAACCCCGCCTGATAATCCTGACGGGGCTGTCTCTCACGACAACCCCGTCACTATTTCCCTGTACACACATACATTGCCATATCGCTGCTTCCGGTATTCATCGATCGTCGTGCCCATCCGGAACCGGATTTACGACACCACACCCTCTCTTTATTCAGGTCCCCCTTTTTTCCTAACAAACGATATCGTTGGTGATTGCTACACCTGGCGGGAAATAACAGCGATTTTAACCGAATTGTTCAAACAATTACTTAAACCTGTAAATTCATGAGTATAATAGGGAAATTTTACCTGGTGAGCATACAACTGTCGTGCTTCGCCGGCCTGACAGTCTCGCGTCTCTTGATTCGCCTTCCAGCAGTCTGGATCTTATAAACCCGCCACCAGGAAGAAAGGCGGCTGCCATGTTATTCCAGCCGATCCGTTCCGATTCCCTTCCTGACGCCCCCTACGGGGCTGAGAATGATTCCTGCGCTATCTACATCGCCGCCCGCCGACAGGGTCAATCTACTTTCGGTACCCTGAAGCGCTCACTCAGCGCCCTGGCGCAGATGGGGCACCGCACCGGTTTTGTCAACGGGGAAGGTGACGGCGCCGGTGTGCAGACAGATATTCCGCGCCGGTTGTGGGTCCGCAAACTGAGCCAGGCTTCACTGCGCGCATCGCTCGCAAACCAGCCCGGCTTCTGGGTTGGTCATTATTTCGTCCCCACACAGCTCAGCACGCCAACGCTGCACGACCGGGTCTTCGCGGCCTTCAACCAGGCGGATCTCAAACCCGTCTATCAGCAGCCGGGGCCTACCAGGGAAGAAGTACTGGGGGCGAACGGCCGCCAGGATGCGCCTGCTTTCTGGCAGATCGCCGGTTACACTGAAGCAGCAGATCTGTCCCGGCAGCTGTTCCTGGTTCAGCTTCAACTCGAAGAAACACTTCCGGTCCACTTCCTGTCCCTGAGCGATCAGATTGTTGTTTATAAAATACGCGGTTCCGTTGAAACGCTTTCGCGTTTTTACCCCGATCTGCAGGACCGAAATTTTGACACCAGTGTTGTGCTGTGCCATGCGCGATATTCCACCAACACCGTGTCCACCTTTGAACGATCCCAACCTTTTGCCATTCTCGGCCACAACGGCGAGATCAACACCATCAATCGGTTCCGCAATGAAGCTTCACAGATCGGTGTTAACCTGACCAGAGACGGCTCCGATTCACAGGATATCGACCGCTCAATCCACAGTCTATGTGTTAAGCACAACCTGGATCTTATCGAAGCACTCGAGTTGATCTTCCCTCCCGTACCCTACGAGCTTGAACAATTCCCGCCGGAGCTGCGAACGGTATACACACGTATGCGTCAGGCTTTCGGCCCCTATGCACAGGGCCCGGCGGCGATCCTGGCGCGCCACGCCGATCTGATTGTCGCCAGTGTGGACGCAATTGGATTGCGGCCGCTGTGGTTTGTGGAAACGGAAAAAGAACTGATCTTCAGTTCGGAGCGCGGTGCCATCCCTCTCGAGGTGATGGTTTCGGATCCGCGCCCTCTTGGCCCCGGAGAAAAAATGGCTGTCAAACTGCAGCCGGGATCCAATCCCGCAGTACTCGATCACACGCAGATCCGTCAGCACGTGATCAACCGTGCCTTCCAGCGTGAAGCCCCCCAGCTGGCCCGGCAGTACTGGATCAATTGGGACAAGGCATCTCACGGTGGGGGTTCCGGGCAAATAACTCAACGTGATGCTGTCAGCGAAATTGTACTCGCTGACCTGCCGAGCCTGTTAAAAGCCGCTCCTGCTTCAGAAGAACCGGCGGAAATGGCAGAACACGTTCAGATTCCCTGGCAGCAGCCTGTATTTCCACCTGAACTCGAGCCGTATGTTTTACACGCCTGCGGCTGGAATCGGGAACACATCCGCGAACTGCAGGACCTTGTAAAAAACGGCAAAGGCGTCGGTTCCCTTGGTTTTGACGGACCCCTGGCTGTTATCAACCGCCACCGCACCAATCTGGCCGACTTCTTCAAAGAGACCGTTGCGGTTGTTACCAACCCGGCGATCGACCGAGATCGCGAGCGCGAGGTTTTCTCCACCAGCAGCCTTTTCGGTGCACGCCCTTCCATCGGCAGCGCACCGGACCCTGGCGACAGGATCATCACGCTGAAAGTCCCCCTGCTGACCGGCGGCCATCCGCTGCTGGGAGAGCAGACGCTGTCACGCCACCTGGCAGAAAAGTACGGTACATACTCCATCGAACAGGTTCTTGACATCTTTAATGGCGAGACCGCATGGATTTCCATGAGTGTTCATCCTGAGGAAGATGTGCGGATGGCGGTTACCAGAATCGGCGAGGAAGCCGTGGATTACGTCCGTGCCGGAGCGCAGTGCCTGATACTGGATGATACGGATCTTCTTTGCGGAGACAACAGCCTGGGCTGGCTCGACCCGCTGCTGGCAGTCAGCCAACTCGACCGGATCCTGCGTGATACTACCCAGGAAAACGGCGTTAATCTGCGGCGGCGGGTTGGTATGGCCGTCCGATCCGCCAGCCTTCGTACCCTGCATGATATCGCGCTGCTGCTCGGTTCTGGCGCAGACGGCGTTTGTCCCTACGCAATGTTCGCCTCAGCTGCAGGTAATACAGCCGCAGACCTCGACTCGTACTCCGCACAGGACCGGTTATTCCGTGAGCTCAAGATCGGGTTGGAGAAGATTATTTCCACGATCGGCTGCCATGAACTGCGCGGGTATGGGCGCATGTTTAGTTCGATCGGCCTGGCCCCGTCCGTATCGGCTGTCCTTCGAACCCCCAATTTTCTGGGCAGTGAGCAAATCGGGATGGGTTGGAATACCCTCAACAGGGAAGCCTTTCTCCGCAGAGACGAGCTGCGGGAAAAAGACTCTGGAACCAGGTTGGAACCAGTTGATCATTTCTATCCGAAATTCTGGCGGGCCGCGGGTCGATATACCCATGGTGAAACCGGGTATGAAGAGATCAGCGGCCTGTATGATATGCTGCAATCCGAAAATCCTGTCTCCCTACGGCACCTGATGAGCTTCCGCTCAGCGGACAGTGAGATTACACCGGACCAAGTATCACTCCTGATCGGTGAACACAATCTTCCCTTTGTTATTTGCGCCATGTCTTTCGGATCCCAGGGAGAAGCAGCCTTCCGGGCCTATGCACAGGCTGCTGCCAACTTGAATATGATGTCACTCAACGGAGAAGGAGGAGAGCTTCCGGCCATCTTTGGCAAGTACCGTCAGAACCGGGGCCAGCAGATCGCCTCCGGCCGGTTTGGTGTGAACGCAGCCTTCCTGAATTCAGCCGCTGTACTTGAAATCAAGATCGGCCAGGGAGCAAAACCGGGCGAAGGCGGAATGCTCCCTGCCGCCAAAGTTTCTCCTCAGGTAGCTGAAGCCCGGCGCACACCTCCCCATGTGCCGCTGCTTTCCCCTTCCAACAATCACGACCTTTACTCGATTGAAGATCTGGCGCAGCTGATCGAAGAGTTGAAGGCAGTCAATCCCGACGCAAGAATTTCGGTGAAGGTCCCGGTTGTACCAGGCATCGGCGTGATTGCGGTGGGGATCGCCAAAGCCGGTGCAGACATTATCAATATGAGCGGTTTCGACGGCGGCACCGGCGCTGCCCGCAAGCACGCGCTGCAGTACGTCGGCCTGCCGGCAGAAATCGGCCTTTCCCTGGTGCACCGCGCTCTCCTCGAATCCGGTCTTCGCCACAAAGTGGAAATCTGGTGTGATGGCGGTATGAAGACCGGCGAGGATGTTGTCAAAATGGTGCTTCTCGGTGCCAACAGGGCGGGTTTCGGCACCATGGCCATGATCGCTATGGGATGCACTACTTGCAGGCAGTGTGAAGCCGGCCAGTGCCATAGGGGTATCGCCACCCAGATCCGTTCGTTGGAGGAAGCACAGCAGCAGGGAGTCAGGAAATTCGCCCCCCTCGATCAGGAACAGGCTGTGAATCACCTGGAACGGTTATTTGAAGGCCTTGCCGGTGAAGTCCGTCAGATTACAGCAGGATTGGGAGCAGCCAATCTGCAGGATCTTGTCGGTCGCGGCGATCTGCTGAAACAGGTGCGGCGCCAGGATCAGATCGATCTTTCCTCGTTGTTTGTATCGATCCCACTCAAGGGACGCCCCCGGCTCGAACCCGGTGTGGGGCGTCTGCTGGTACGACCGCGCAACAACCTGACGCGCCTGCTCAGTGAGCTGATCACAGAAACCGTCACCCGGGATCAGGAGCGTGAGGTAACCTACCAGGACTCGGTTTCGGCGATCGACCGGGCGCTTGGTTCCCATATCGTCGGCACGCTTGCCCGCCAGCCGGGGGTCACTACCGGGATCGACCATGTCCATCTGCGTTTCGGCCCCTCCTCCATCGGCGGGAACGGGTTCGCTGCGTGGATGTCTGACCTGGTGGATATTATTATCGAAGGCGGTGCGCAAGACGGCACCGCAAAAGGATCCAGCGGCGGTACGGTTGCCGTTATGAAAGGGCTGAACGATGACGGACTGCGCATCGACGGTTCCGTCGGCAAGAGCTTTGCATACGGCGCGCAGAAGGGTGTACTGATCGTGCAGGGCAATGCTGATTCGCGCGCCTGTATCCGCCTCTCAGGCGCTGATGTAATTCTCGGCGGCGAGATTTTCAGGCCGGTCGACTCCAGCTCGCTGCGCAGCCCCACACATGCCAATATCAAGGGTTTTGCCTGCGAGTACATGACCAGCGGCCGTGTCCTCATCATGGGAGATCCAGGTCCGTATGCATTTTCCGGGATGACCGGCGGTATCGTCTACCAGAAGCTTTCACCCGAGTATAACTTTGATACCAGCGCGCTGAGCACCCGTATAGCCCATGGTGCCCATGTAGATATCAGACAGCTGGAGGCGGCCGATGTGGCCGGGATACAGGAGCTGCTTGGGTATTACATCGAAACCCTGGAGCACACCTACCAGTATGACACAGCGGAAGCTATCACCAGGCTGGCAGAGGAAGATACAATCCGCAGCGTGTTTGTGAAGGTGGTGCCCGGAGAAAACGGCAGCGGGAAATAAATCTGATAGATCAGAATCTCAATTCCATCTTCATACTTTGCTGCGGATAGAGAGGGGAGTGACCGGTAAGAACACTCCCCCTCCGCCTGAAATGATCACAACGATTTTTCGAACACCATATAATCCCTGTAAACATCTGCAGTATTGGTCGCCGGTACTTCCTTCACATTCGGTGAAACGAACAAACGCTCCGGCGTTTTCCCCATCTCTGTCAACCTTGAAGCTGTTTCAGAGACCAGTGCCATAGCAATTGTTACGGCAGTAACCGTGGAGCTGGCACCGGTTTTTCCCGGCAAATCACCGACCGGCACAAGCGCATCCTCGGGCGGAGAACAATTGTCAATAACAATATCTGCAGCCGTCTTCAGCGATTCCCCGGAAGAATGTGTGGGGGTGTTCATTTCGTGATTGGCAAGCGATGTAACTGCTACTACTGTGAGGCCTCTCCTCTTTGCTCCCAGTGCCATCTCCACGGGAGCGGCGTTCAAACCGCCGTGGGAGAAAACCAGCATAGTATCCCTCTCATCCAGGTAATGGGATTCAAGCATTACTTCAATATAATTTTCCTGACGCTCCAGCCACAGCAGTTCACGCGCTCCGCCTGGTCCCACAACATTAGACCACATTAAGCGAGGGTCATAGATTGGATGGAACCCGATAAAACCACCATACCGCGGAAATATATCCATAACCGGGATCACAGAATGCCCGGAACCGAAAATATGTACTGCTCTGCCTGCCGCGATCGAACCAGCCATGGCTGTTCCCGCTTGTTGGATCGCATCAAGTTGTGTAGTATGGACCTTCTTTATCAGCTCTTCAATTTTTGAGAAATAGATTTCTGCAGACATAGTATTAACTCCTGATATTTGAAATACTTCAATCGGTATTCTGCTGCCTCTTTGTTATCCCGGCAGCAGGATTTTTTTATCCCTTCACCGCTCCGGCTGTGAGTCCCTTTACGATATACCGCTGCAGCAGGAACGCCAGAATCAGCGGGGGTATCGAACCAATCACACCTCCCGTGGTCATCAAGCCGTAATCGACCCCAAACTGGGTTGTGAACTCGGTAACAATAACTGTGATGGTTTTGGCTTTTGAAGCCGAGAAAATCAACGCCATGAAAAATTCATTCCATGACGAAAGGAACGCGAATACTGCTACAGCCACAAGCCCCGGTCCGGACAGGGGTACGATCACACGCACCAGGGCTGTTAATCGTGAACAACCATCTATCATAGCCGCTTCTTCGAGATCGGCCGGGATTGTCTGAAAGTAACTGTGCATAATCCAGATCACTGTAGGAAGCATAAATCCCGAATATAACAGCACCAGCCCCTGCACCTTATCCATCAAATCCAACTGTTGCATCAGCAGATACAGAGGGATGATAATCACAATCACCGGCACCATCTGAGCAGCGAGTGTGCCAACCATAAAAAACTGTCGACCAGGCATCGGAAGACGGGCAAAAGCATAGGCAGCCATCGAACCCGCGACCAGACAAATCAGGGTTGTGAGCGTTGAAATAACCAGACTGTTCTTGAAAGAATGGATGAATTTTGCTGCCGCTACCGGTACCTGCTGACCTTGCGCCGGCCCGGATATTAATGCTTTATAACGAGCCAGGGTCGGCTCTTCCGGGATCCAATGCGGCGGCACCTCGGTCAGTTCCAACTGTGGTGAAATGCTTGAAATCACCATCCACATAAACGGTGCCACAATCGCAAACACCATCATCCCCAGGAACAGCATCAGCAGGGCTGTCTCCAGTATCTTGTACTTTCGCTTTCCTCTACGCTTTCCCATCGGGCGGAAACTCACCGGTGCGTTTACATTTTCATCCATCTCAATACTCTACCTCCCGATAAATCGCCCGCTGATAGAAAATTACTATCAGCATCACAGCCCCGGTCATAATATATGCGGCCGCCGAGCCGCGGCCAAGCTGCAGGGAGACAAATGATTTCAGGTAGGTGTAATACCCGAGCACTGATGTGCCATTTGAGGGCCCCCCGGCGGTTAATGTGTAGATCAGATCAAAACTCTTCAATGCCCAGATAGTGCGCAGTGAAACGGCCACGTACAATGTCGGTCTGATAAGCGGAATAGTAATCCTGGTGATGGTCTGCAGCACGTTCGCGCCATCGACCCGGGCCGCCTCGTACAGGTCACCTGGAATCGTCTGCAGTGCAGCCAACAGGAGAAGCATGATGAAGGGGGTCTCCTTCCACACATCAGCAAGGATGACCATGAACAGCGCAGTTTTTGGGTAGCCAAGCCAGATCACATACTTGTCTATCAGCCCCAGATCCAGCAGCAGTCCATTCAATGCACCATAGCTGGGATTCAGGATCCATTTCCACATGATCCCATTCACCACAGAGGGAATTGCCCAGGGAAGCAGGGCCAGCATGCGAATCAGGTTTTTGCCACGGAATTCGCGGTTAAGAACCAGTGCGCTTATCAACCCCAGGGTAACTTCAAGAAAGACCGCAGCACCAACAAATACAATGGTGACTTTTACACTGTTCCAGAATACCGGATCGGACAGTACATCCCGGTAATTTTGCATTCCCACAAACGGGTGGCCTTCCTGAGGCTTCATCAGATTCCATTTCAGGAGACTGATCCACAGCGACCGCAGCAGAGGATAAACAGTCACCACTGCGATAATCAGGGCTGCCGGTGCAAGCAGGAAGAAAGCCAGCAGCATTTCCTCTCGCTTCTTACGACTCCAGCTTCTTACTCCTGCTGCACCCATAAGCTCACTCCAGAATAAGTCTTCATTTGCACTCGTATTTCTTTATAAAGGAAGACATAGAAGCAGAAACCGGGAGAGGTGATAAACACCTCCCCCGGAATGGTGTACTGATCTACTGGCTGTTGATACGCGTGGTCTCATCGACCAGCCAGTCCACTGCTTCATCTACTGCAAGCCGTCCGCTCATCACGTCCTGTACAGCGGTCGCCGAAGACCGGCGCCACTCTTCAAACCATGTGAACTGAGGCGGGAACTTGCCATAGGTCAGCTGAGCGGATAGAATTTCAAAACCAGGCCAGGCAGCTGCAATATCTGAATCGGAGTACAGTGCTGTGCGAGTGGGAAGGTTTGCGCCCTCAATCGCGTGATGCTTCTGTGCTTCCGCACCTGTCAGATAGACCAGGAACTGCTTGGCCTCGTCTTTATGCTCCGAGCTTGAGAGCAAGCCCAATCCACCTGCATACAAATAACCGCCGCTGCGTATATCCTCGTTACCCGGGATCAGGATTAATCCCGCGCTGTCAACTATACCCGAAAGCTCACTGTTGCTGTTTGCCTGGGTGACCGACCATGTGGAATCAAGCAGGAACGCTGTTGTGCCCGAACCGAACTCGATGAGTGTTTCGTAGTCATCAAGTGCGATACCCGCCGGATCAAACACACCCTGGTTGATCCCATCCTGAATTACCTGGAACGCGGCTGCGGTTTCGGTGCTGTCCTGGAATACCGGCGCCCCATCGGAAGCGAAAAATTCTCCGCCCATGCTGGCGACCATGGTGCCCCAGTTGTAGTAGAAGTTCCCGGGGTATTTGGCACTGGGTGCAAAACAGAAATCAGCCACACCAGCATCCTTGATGGCCGTGCAGGCAGCGAGAAAATCATCCCACGTCTGGATACTCTCCGGGTCCACCCCGGCAGCATCGAGTACTTCCATGTTGTATGCCATATGAGCGCCGCCCGCATACCAGGGCATGGCGATCAGGCTTCCATCATAGGTGTAAAGGCCAAGTACTGCTTCAAGCCAATCGGCGCGCTCCCCATCCGGGATCAGATCGTCAATCGGTTCGAACCAGCCGCCGGAAGCGAATTCCACCGCGTTTGCAGAGGGGACGAACACAATGTCATACCCACCACCTCCGCTGGCTAGAGTTGTAACGGTTTTATCGTGAATCTCAGCCCAGCCGACAAAATCGACCTCGACATGGATCCCTGTTTCCTCTTCAAAGCTGGCCGCAAAGGTGCTGACATTGGCTCCCTCATCAGGCCGGATCAAAGCCCGGATAGTCACCGGCTCTGCCCCGGATTCTTCCGCGACCTCATCCGCCGGCTCATCAGCGACTGCTTCTTCCATCGGTTCTTCGGCTGGCTCCTCTACTGCAGGAGCTTCCTCTGTTTGAGTCGGACCACAGGCCGCCAGCATCAAACTGAGAATCATCAACCCCAACATCATTTTCCAGATTGTTTTTTTCATCTCCAATTCTCCTGATTCTGCTGTTTTTTTACTGCATTCACCTTTGCCGATACCACCTCCTTTTTATTTATATGTGCTGTACCTGAGCCAGGCCGCGTAGGCAGCGCCGAGCAACCCTGCATCAGCACCCAGCGTAGAGGATACGATCTCTACTGAGCCTATCGAAACCGGTTGTGCCCATTGAGCAGCAGCTGAACGCACATCATCCAGAAGGAGATCACCCTGCGCCCCGATGCTGCCACCGAGAATGACCTTCTCAGGATTCAGCAAACTGACAATGGATGCAACGCCCAGACCAATAATTTCTGCTGTTTCTCTGACTATCTGTGCTGCCAATAACTCCCCGGCCCTTGCTGATTCGAAAATGTCTCTGGTTGTAACCTTTTTCCCGAAAACTAATCCATGCAGAGCTGAATCAGGGTACTTCACAGCCAGCTGCTTTGCCCTGAGAAGAATGCCCGGTCCGGCTGCCAGGAATTCCCAGTGCCCCATCATTTCGGGGCGTGCCTGCTCTTCATGGGCATTACTGGTCATCGCGATCCATCCGGCAGCACCGGCTAGACGGTTCATACCGCGAACAAGTTTTCCATCCAGGATCAGTCCACCACCAATCCCGGTACCGATGATAATATCGACCAGAGACTGCACACCCTGTCCCTGCCCTTTCCACCACTCTCCAAGTACAGCCGTATGGCCATCGTATTCAACAGCCACCGGAAGATCCAGTTTTTTCATCAGTTCTTCTTTCAAGGGAATGTTCCGCCAACCCGGAAGATTAGGACCCCAGATAACATGATCCGTCACAGGTTCCAGGACTGCAGGAATTCCAACCCCAACCGCCAGGACTCTGCTGCAGGAATTATCCGGGTTCTTCTGCAGCCCCCACAGTATTCTCACGATCTGTTCGATCCCTGCTTCCGGCCCATCCTGACAGGTGGGTTCAATGCAGCGCTTCAGAATTTCCCCTGTCTCTGTGATCAGCGCCGCCGCCACCTTTGTTCCACCGATGTCTACTGCCAGAATGGTTTCCCCGGGATGCTGCTTATCCATATACGGTATCTCTCGTTTTTCCTAAGATGAACCTGCCCTGAAATCAGAATTCCGGAAGAAATTATGATCATTGAATATCGATCAGAGGCCAGCGGTCGAATATACCGATTCGATTATTTATCTTCCAATGTAGAAACCCGCTGACGTCCAAGATACAGCCCAAGTCCCTTCCCGCGATATATGGTGCGTACGGTTTCAACGATGCTGAAAGTCTCGGAAAATGTCAGACCCTTTACAACCAGCACCGGATCACCCGGGTTCACATCAAGCAGCTTTGCTTCCTCCCTGGTTGCAGCTGCTGCCTCCATCTCCATCTCGGTCCACGCCGGATAAATTGCATAACGCTCCCGCAGCAGGCGGAAAAGCGATTTATTGCTTAGATCGATCTCTTCCAGCCCGGGGCAGATCCAGTAGGGAAGAAATGAGGACTGCAGTGCGATCGGTTTGTTATCCGCCAGGCGCACACGCTTGAGTGAAACCACCTGAGCATCAGGGTCCAGTTTCAACACTCTTTGCAAGGCTGCATCAGCCGGTACAAGTTCCTGCGTGATCACCCGCGAGCTCGGTTTATACCCGCGCTTGATCATATCTTCTGTGAAGCTGGCAAAACCAAGCAGCCCGCGCATCTTCGGTTCTGCAACAAATGTCCCCTTTCCCTGTTCACGGTAGACAAGGCCTGTCTCAACAAGGGCATCGAGTGCCTGTCTGGCAGTGATCCGGCTCACATGAAGCGTTTCTGCCAGTTCCCGCTCGGAAGGGATCTGCTCGCCTGCCTGCAGCTCACCTGATTGGATCTGCTTTTCCAGGAGTGAATACAACTGGCGGTAAAGCGGCACATGACTCTGTTTGTTCAGATTAGGAAGCGAACCCATCAGGTTACCCCATTCGATTATATTTTAGTGGTTATATCCACTTATCCACTATACAATCTATCCAATTCAGAGTCAACCCCATATCGGCCAATCCTTCCGGAAGCGCTTCTTGCCCGGAGTATCCTGGGCATCTGATACCGCAAACACGATTATGGACTGCTGAATAAAAAAAAAGCTGCACCGGAGTGGCGCAGCCTATAATCCCACTGAACTTTCAGTTTCCTTACCCCTTCCGAGACTTGATCACCACCTTATCGCCCTGCGACGCACCAAGCCGTTTGGCAGCATTGCCGTTGGTCACAGCAACGTACAGATAGCCGCACTCATCGAACAGCGCCACGAGCGATCCCTCCGGCCGTTCACCGAACGTGCGCACCATGCCCTCGATCGTGGTGCCGCACAGAGTCACATCCACATCCCCCAGATGCTCCATATCACTCTTGTGGATGTTGGTGATGATGTTGCCGAAATGTTCGTAGATGTCGGAGATCTGACCGGTCATGCCGCCATCGAACGCCTCGGGGCGCGGCAGATCAAGTCTTACCGCGTCTGTAATTACCGGGCCGAGTTTGTCCAGCTTCACACCCGAAGCGATATGCCCGCCCACCGGGGCGAAGATATCACGGCCGTGGAAAATGTTGCTCACCTCGGGCAGCCAGTACTTCGGATTGTCCGTGTGGACAATCTTCACCGTTTTTTCTTCGCGCTCCGCACGCTCCAGCATCGGTGTCAGCACTCCGTTATCCGGCGCCACGTAGAAGTAGTCGCCAATACGGGCTGCGATCGGACGCCGGTGAGTGCCCACACCGGGATCCACCACAATCACGTGCACCGTTTCCTTCGGGAAGTAATACACCTGCCTGTCGAGTATCATCGCCGCCTCATAGACATTCTGCGGCCGGATGCTCCAGCTGATATCTGTGATTTGCGAGCCCGGGGAGATCCCCCAGATCACACCTTTCATCGAACCTGACGGCATACCGAAATCAGTGGTTATCGTTACAAATCGCATCGTTCCTCCATACCGGTTGATAGTGTTACTGCATCAGAATAAATACAGCTGCGTTCAGTGTTCCTGCAGCGAATGTAAAAATTCTAACATGGATACATGTGTTCGAGAGCCGGTCATTCCAAAGCAGATTCAACATGGTAGAATTTGATGGTGGTAGAGGGGAAACGGCAGCCTGGAACATCAATTATGCCCCCGTCCCGGATCGCTATAGTATTCAATGTTTCATTTTCCGCGTCAAACAGATGCCTCCTGAACTCGGCATTGCAGTTATTGAAGGGGAGCTACTCCCCATCCCCCTCTTTCTTAATAC
>JAFGNH010000086.1 GCA_016927115.1 Anaerolineales bacterium
GCGGGCCTTTTATACAGTTCCAATATGCTTGTACTGCTTACAAGCTTTGTCACAGCGCTGATTGTCCCGCGTCAATTGGGCGCTGAGTTGTATGGGGATCTCACTTTTATCACGTCTTTTCTGCTGGCGAGTCAGGCTTTATTCGATTTTGGTGTATACGATACCGGTGCGAAACTGCTTGCCTCCGTTTCAGACAGGCAGCATCAATCGCGGCTTTCGGGTGTATTCGTTTTTCTTTTTGCGATCATCGCCCTGGCTTTTTCGCTTTTTATCTATTCAGCGGGCAGCTGGGTCGATGGTGTATTTGATTCCAATGTCGGAGTGACCTTCAAAATCATTGCGGTGTTCTCCAGTGCCTACCTGATCAGGGACCTTGCTTCGCAGGTGAGTAAGGGGCTGAACAGGGTTGTTGAAATATTCAGCATGTCTGTATACCCTGCGTTGGGTTATGTGACACTGGTGGTGGTGCTCAGCAAGGTTTCAAAGCTGACTGTTCCCAACCTTCTACTGGGAAAGATGATCCTGGTATGGCTTGCTGTGCTGGTTTGCCTGTTCAGGCTGAAGCCGGTTTTTTCCGGACTCGGGAGCGGTCTGAAAGAAGTATTCGCTGATCTCCGATCGTTTGGTTTCAAAGTCTACACAGGCAGGGCATTGAATACTGCAGCCCGGCTTTCAGACAAGATGTTTATCGCACTGCTGGGAACGAACACATCCGTTGGATTCTACTCACTGGCCCGGATTCTTGTTCAACCTATTGAATTCTTCCCGTACGCACTAAGCACCAGTCTTTTCCGGCGGTTTGGTTCCCGCGATAGAATTCCCGCCAGAATCCTGCTTGTCACGATACTATGGCTGCTTTTTTCATCAGCAGGGCTGCTTGTGCTGGCAAAACCTGCCGTGCAGTTTATTTTTACCAGTGAGTATATGGAAGTTTTACCAATGACATGGACTGCGGTGATTGGCGCAGTGTTTGGCGGGATGAGCCAGCCTTTTAATGCGTTCCTTTCTGTAAAAGGATATGGCCGGGAGCTTCGCAGAGTATCGCTGGTTCTTGCTGTGTATGATGTTATTGCGAACCTGATACTGATTTCTTTCTTCGGCGCCATGGGGGCTGTGTTTTCCTATATTGGTGAGCAGGCCCTTTCACTATGTTTTCTCGGCTGGTATTATCAGAAGGCAGCCGCAGAGCTTCAGTCAGAAAACGCGAGAGGGTTGTAGACAAAAAACTGCCCGGAAAAACCCGGATTGGCAGAGGTAACGCCAGCCTCTTTGCAGGGAACCCTGATGAGATATTTATGGAGAAGGCAGACTCTGGACGGGATTATCGGTATATGTTGACGAAGCGGGTGGTGATCGGGCTTTTCCTGGTTTCACTGTTTGCCACAGTGACCAATCTGATTCCCCTGAGTATTTCGTTTACGCTTCTTGTGATACTTCTGCCGGTGCTGCTGTGGCGCTTCTTCAAGGAGCCGGTGGAGCCGGTGCTGATTCTGCTCCTCTGTATGTACATCTACTACCTCCTGTCAGCCCTTTTATATTCACCGGAGACTCTGCTGGAGGTTGATTTCTACCGCAGAGATGGCAACTTCTTTGCCACATTCATGCCGATGCTGATCCTGGGTTTGATACCGCTCTCCATACCGTTGGAGAAAGTTATCAAAATCTTTGTCCCCTGGTCAGCCGTTTTCTTGCTGGGCGCATATCTGCTGCTGCCGGCTGAAGCACCACACCTGCACCATCTATCCTTTATCGCCCACAATGCAGCCGGCGGATTTGTATCGGTTGTTCTGGCTCTTTGTATTGGACAGGCTCTGCAGCGAGGCAGTTGGGTATACATTCCGATGTGTATCGTGCTGGCTTTTCTCCTTTTTGAAACAGGTTCAAGGGGGAGTATGCTTGCTGTTGTGATCGCGCTGGTGCAGGTGCTTGTCCTGAAGGAGCGATGGAATAAGCTTGTTGTGGCCGGGGCGGTTCTGGCGATGGTGGCACTCCTGGCTTTCACCTATCCGGCCTGGATCGAATCCGGGAAGCCATATGAGTATCAGCCTGGCGCAGAATTGCTGCATAATTTCCGTTCACATACGATTGTCACACGCAGCAATTACCTCTGGCCCAGGGCGCTTGATAACTTCCTGAAATCACCGATCTTCGGGCAGGGGTTTGGAAGCTATAACGATGTCCCCTATGAATTTACGGACTATGGATTTGCTGTATTGAATACCAATCGGAATGTTATCAACGATGATGCGCATGCGCATCATTCCTTTCTGCATTTGATGTCGGAAACCGGCCTGATCGGGCTTGGATTGATGGTTGTGTTTCTGGTGATGCTCCATCGGCTGCTCAGGACTGCAAACCTTCCACCTGGTGCGGCCCTTGGACTGCAGATTGCCTTCTGGGTAATTATCTGGTCGTCCTTTACCGAACACCGGCTGACCACCCCGTCTCAGGTGCTGTCCTTTTCGATCCTGGTCGGATTTGTCCTGGCTTCAGTTCGGGAGAGCAGGGTGCAGGCAGGAGGGGTAGTATTGGAAGGAACTCCTGCGGTTGGAGATTCAGGATGAAAGTGCTTATTGACCAACGGTGGAGCGGGATGCATGGCATTGGCCGCATTACATATGAGGTTATGCAGTTCCTGCAGGCCGACCCGACTGTCGATCTTGAATTCGTTGGAAGAGACCACATCAATTTTCCGGTTGATCCCCTGTTCCTTTCCAGCGAGATTGCCAGACATAAACCGGATCTTTTTTTCAGTCCGGGTTTTAATCCGCCCCTTTTTTTCAGCATACCCATCATATTAACATTGTGTGACCTGATACCGCTGCATTTTGCGGAAACCAGGAATCCCGGGAAGATACTATTCTACAATACAGTAGTCCGAAGCGCCTGCAGGAGGTCGGCCGGAATCCTCACGATTTCAGATCATGCAAAGAGGGAGATTCTTGAATGGGGGGAGTTCCAGCCGGAGAAAGTACACAGGGTATACCTTGCTGCCGGCAGGGAGTTCGAGCCGGAAGGAATGTGCTTTAAGAACAGAAGGCCGTATTATTTATATATCGGGAATGGCAGCCCGCATAAAAATGTCCCCCGCCTGGTTGAGGCGTTTGCTTTTTCGGGATTAAGCCGTGAATTTGACCTGCTCCTGGGAGGAATGGCGGCTGGTTATTGGTCTGATCTGATCGGGAAGTGGGGGTTGGAAGGCAGTGTCAGGGAGATGGGGCTTCTTCCTGACGAGGAGCTGCCGTCTCTGTATCGCGGTGCATACTGCTTCGCTTTCCCATCGCTCTATGAGGGTTTCGGCCTGCCTCCACTTGAAGCTATGGCTTGCGGCACACCTGTGGTTGTGTCCAATACCACGTCCCTTCCGGAGGTTGTTGGGGAGGCGGGATATTACGTGGATCCGCTTGATGTTGAAAGTATCGCGGACGGCCTGCTACGGATGACCGATCAGACTCTTCATGAAGAGCTGGCGCAAAAGGGCCTGGACCAAGCACAGCAGTTTTCGTGGGAGAAGACTATTGCAGAGATCTGGCGTATGATGCGGGATGCTGCAGCATCGTAAGGAAGGTATGGAAGTATGCCAAAACGGGCGTTGATCACGGGGATTACCGGGCAGGATGGTTCGTACCTGGCTGAGTTCCTGCTGAACAAGGGCTATGAGGTTTATGGCATGGTACGGCGGACCAGCTTCACCAGCGAAGAACGCATTTGCCATCTGCAGGGATCCATCCATTTTGTTCGTGGCGACCTGATTGATCAATCGCTGCTTCTGACGGTTCTTGAAGAAGTACAGCCTGATGAGATCTACAACCTGGCCGCGCAGTCCTTTCTGGGCGATTCCTGGAAACAGCCTGTGCTCACCGCTGAATCCACAGGTGTGGGGGCAGCGAAACTGTTGGAAGCGGTGAGGATTGTTTGCCCGGGGGCGCGATTTTATCAGGCATCAAGCAGTGAGCTGTTCGGAACGCCGCTTGAATCCCCTCAGACGGAAAACACACCGTTTAATCCCCGAAATCCTTATGGTGCTGCCAAAGTGTATGCGCATTGGATGACCTTGAACTACCGCAGTTACCACAAGCTGTTCACTGTTTCCGGTATCCTGTATAATCACGAAAGTCCCCGAAGAGGGATAGAGTTCGTTACCCGCAAGATTACCCACGGTGCAGCAAGTATCAAACTGGGGCGAGCCAGTGAGCTGCAGCTTGGTAATCTGGATGCCCGGCGTGATTGGGGATTCGCAGGCGATTATGTTCGAGCAATCTGGTTGATGCTGCAGCAAGACACCCCTCAGGATTTTGTGATAGCTACCGGCTGTTCTCACTCAGTCAGAGAATTTTGTGAGATTGCATTCAATTATGTCGGGCTGAATTACCGGGATTGGGTTGTGTTCAACCCCGGTTTTGATCGGCCGGTAGAATCAAAGGACCTGGTCGGTGATTCCAGTAAGGCAAAAAGGATGTTGGGTTGGGAACCCGAGACAGGGTTCAGGCAGCTGGTCGAAATGATGGTCGAGGCTGACCTGGCAGCATTGAAAAAGGCGGATATCGCTGGAGATTGTTGAATAATGAGCTCCTCTCTTGTAAATGCAAAAATTACATTTGTTCACGATTGGCTGATTGATAAAGGGGGATCAGAACTTGTGCTGGCAGCCATGCTTGAACTCTGGCCGAAAGCACCGGTATATACACTGATTCAAAACGCTGATGGGCCTTGCAGCGAGTTTCTTCAAGGGCATCGCGTGCAGACCTCATTCCTGCAGCGGATCCCGGGAGTGAAGAAACATTATCGCTCCTGGCTGCCTCTCTTCCCAATCGCAATCGAACAGTTTGATCTCTCCGAATTCGATATTATCATCTCCAATTCTCACGCAGCCGCGAAAGGTGTGTTGACCGGGCCGGATCAGCTGCATATCAGTCACGTCTGTTCCCCCATTCGTTATGCATGGGATCTGCAGCATCAGTACCTCAGGGAAGCGGGGGTGCGCGGGTTGAAGAGCTGGGTTAGCCGATTGCTGCTGCACTACATTCGACTCTGGGATGTCCGGACAGCACATGGCGTGGATGAATTCATCGCGATTTCCCATTTTATAGCCCGTCGAATAACGAAGGTTTACCGGCGGGATTCTCATGTTATCTATTCTCCTATTGATGTGGAAAACTTTCCACTTTGTTCAGAAAAAGAGGATTTCTATCTGACAGTTTCCAGATTGGTTCCATATAAGCGTATAAACCTTATCGTGGAAACTTTTAACGCAATGCCGGATAAAAAACTGGTTGTGATAGGTGCCGGCCCGGATTATCGCAAGGTCAAGGCTCTTGCCGGGCCGAACGTTACTGTGTTGGGACACCAGCCTCAGGAAATTTTGGAGGGTTATATGCAGCGGGCGAAAGCTTTTGTGTTTGCTGCAGAGGAAGATTTTGGTATTGTTCCGGTCGAAGCCCAGTCCTGTGGGACACCTGTGATTGCCTATGGCAAAGGTGGCGCACTCGAGACCGTTGTAGAAAACAAAACCGGGATTTTCTTCTGTGAGCAGACGACCGCCAGTCTGCATGAAGCTGTAAAGCGCTTCGAATCGATGGGTAATTGCTGGGACCCGGTTGAGATCCACAAGCATGCCGAGCGGTTCAGCAAGGCTCGCTTCCAGCAGGAAATTCTCTCATTTGTGGAGGAGAAGTGGGCTCTGTTTTGTGCGAACCAGACCCCCGTTGAGGGAGGATAACGGATCATATTTTTTGGGGGATTTGTATATCGCACGGATCAACCGGTTTCGAGAGACCACAGATGTTGCATTCAACAATTTTGATGAAGGAATAAACAGACCATTCAAAGCAGGCTCAGTTGAATTGAAAGATTTTCAGGAGTAAGCGGAAGCCCGGGTATTCGGGCTGTTGATCTCTACAGAGGGCGGGAAGCTGCCTGAAAGGTGTGATAAACGTGAAACAGGTGCTGATAAAAAGCGGAAGTGCGATGCTTGCGGATGTGCCCGCTCCTCTGGTCGGACCAGACGGGATCCTCGTTGAAGTAGCCTATTCCCTGATCAGCAGCGGGACTGAGCTTGCTGGAGTCAGGCACTCGGGTAAATCTGTCGTGCAGCGTGTTCTTGAGAAGCCGGAACAAATCGAAAAAGTGATGAACATGCTGCGTCAGCAGGGAATCAAAAAAACTGTAGCACGCGTGCGTGAAAAACTGGATGAAGGAACCCCGACTGGTTACTCATGTTCCGGTGTCGTGATCCAGGTCGGCTCCAGGGTGCGGGATTTCCAGCGAGGGGACCGGGTTGCCTGCGCCGGGGCAGGGGTTGCCCAGCATGCAGAGATTGTTTTGGTTCCCCACAACCTGGCAGTGCAGGTACCATCGGGATGCAGTCTGCGTGATGCTTCATCCGTTGCGCTCGGCAGTATTGCCATGCAGGGTGTCCGCCGGGCGGATCCCGGGTTGGGTGAAACTGTGGCTGTTTTTGGCCTTGGTTTGCTGGGCCAGATTACTACAATGCTTCTGAAGGCTAACGGCTGCCGCGTTGCAGGTGTGGATATCGACCCACGACGTACGGCCCTTGCTTTGCGGCTTGGGGCAGATCTCGGTTTGACCGCTGGTTTCGATTCTGTTCAGGAGGCACTAAGCGAATTTACATCCGGCTTCGGTGTGGACAGCACGATTATCACTGCAGCTTCAGAAGGTAATGAGCTGGTTCAACAGGCTATGGAGGTCACGCGGAAAAAAGGGCGAGTGGTGGTCGTAGGAGCAGTGGGACTGGGCTTACAGCGCTCGCCTTTCTATGAAAAGGAGATTGATTTTCTGATTTCCACTTCCTATGGCCCTGGCCGCTATGATCCCCGCTATGAAAACCAGGGGCTGGACTATCCATATGCCTACGTGCGCTGGACGGAACGGAGAAATATGGCTGAATATCTGCGTTTGATCGCTGCAGATCGGGTCAAACTTGATGATGTTCTTGAGAAGGAAGTTGATCTCAGCCAGGCTGCATATGCCTATCAAATGCTTGATTCAGGTGATCCCAGGCCGCTCGGGGTTGTGCTTTGTTACGACACCGATGCAGATAATCAGCAGAAAAAAGTCAGCACCAGTATCAGGTTGAAACCATTCAAACCCGACAGCAGGATTGGCGTGGCGCTGATCGGAGCGGGGGGATTTGCACGGGGGGTGCATATTCCGAACCTTCGGCAGCTTTCTTCTTTGTATCATCTGCGTGCTGTTGTCAGCGGAACGCCGACTAATGCTGCTTCGGCTGCCAGGCAGTTTGGAGCGGACTATGCCACTACTGACTATGTCACGGTGCTGGCTGATGATACTGTGGACATGGTTATGATCTGCACACGCCACAACCTGCATGCAGCTATGGCAATCGAAGCAGCGCGGGCAGGGAAAGCGATCTTCCTGGAAAAACCAATGGCACTGACACTGGAAGAACTTCAGGAGCTTGTTCCAGTGCTCAGAGAGGCCAATGTGCCTTTTATGGTGGGCTTCAACAGGCGCTTTGCACCTGCTGTACAGCGGGCAAAGGAAATCCTGAGTAAACGCCAGGGCCCGATGATGCTGTTCTATCGTGTAAATGCAGGCCCCCTTCCTTCAGATCATTGGGTGCAAACCGAAGAGGGTGGCGGCAGGATCCGCGGGGAAGCATGCCATATGCTGGACCTGATCCTGTACCTTACCGGTTCACAGGGACCGGTTGATCTCTCTGTATCGAAAATCATCAACAAGGACGAAGTGAAAACCCCTTCAGATAATGTGGCAGTTGTGATGCGGTTTGAAAATGGATCCATCGCGACACTGGTGTATACATCTCTGGGGACTATGGAGTATCCCAAGGAACGCGTAGAGATCTTCACAGGTGGGCGTGTTCTGGTGATCGATGATTTCAGATCGTTGGAGGTTGAAGGGAGTAAAGAAAAAGGCTGGCAATCAAGCGTGCAAAATAAGGGGCTGTTGGAGGAACTGGAGGCGTTCGCCCGCGAAATCAAAGGTGAGGAGGTACCAGCTTTTACGCTGGATGAATTAAAAACAGTTACGGAGCTGGCAATCCGGATCGATCAGGGAGAATAGTGTACACAGTATCGGTAACAGCCAAAAAAATTCTGCAGCGGTTTCCACGTATCAAGCGCAGAGCTGCACAGCTGCTGTCTTTAATGCCGCTTTCAGCCCGGTTGGGGCGTAATTTCTGGACCTGGTATGCCTTTTATGAAGAATCCGAGTGTTGGTCACAGGAGCAAATGGCGGCTTATCAAATCAGCACACTGCAGCACCTGCTGACGGAGTTGAAAGGGAGCAGTCCTTATTACCGTGATTTGCTGCTGGGTGTGGATCCGGCAAGTATAGATTCCGTTCAACGTTTCCAGCAGTTTGTTCCAACGCAGACACAAACTGATTTTTCAAGCCAGTTTGAACGGATTGTGGCACAGAATCTGGATCGGAGGGTTGAGCACAGCTCCACATCAGGCACAACCGGAAAAGCTATGCAGTTTTATCATCCATACAGGGATGGGGAACGGGAGTGGGCCTCCGTCTGCCACCAGTGGAAGCGGGTCGGGTATATACCCGGGCAGTCCCGCAGGGTGGAGTTCCGCGGGCTGCTATCGAAGGGGAGTCTGGTTGAAGAATTCCCGCATCGGAATATGATCCGTTGTTCCATTCTGCATCTGGGGCACGAGCACATTCGGGTTTATGCGGAGGTGATCCGGCGCAACAAGATCAATTTCATTCATGGGTATCCGAGTGCTGTAGCTCTGCTGGCAGATGGGATTAAAACTTCAGGTATAAATTTCCCTCAGCCTGAAGCCATTCTTCTGGCCTCTGAAATGGTTCTGGACTGGCAGCAGCAAAGGATCCGTGCGGCTTTTCCTGAAGCGAGGATATTTGCCCATTATGGTTGTGCCCAACGGACTGTCATTGCCGGCTGGTGTGAATACCGGCAGGAGTATCATGTTCTGCCGCTGTATGGGCTGACTGAAGTTGATCCGGAAACGGGTGAATTGATCGCGACCAATTTACACAATACGGTAAATGGATTCGTCCGTTTCCGGATGGGTGATGCTGCATTGGAATGGAGTGCGGAACCGTGCCCGGACTGCGGCCGCCCCTACTTGCTCAGAATAAAGGAACTGGCAGGCAGACTGGAGGACTACCTGTACGCTCCGGAAAGAGGGTGGATCCCGTCAGCAATTATGACCTTCCCACTCAAGTCTCTCCGTGCAGTAGGAGAAATCCAGTTTGTCCAGAAAGAGCAGGATGAAATTGTGATTCGCTACATACTGAAAAGCCAGAGTCAGGAAGCGGAGGCAGCGGCAGAACTTCAGATTGCTGTGGAAAAATTCCAGGAGATGTTTGGACGCGAGATGAACCTTTCTTTACAGCGGGTGGATTCCTTTGAACGAGGGGCGACCGGCAAGTGGAAGTGGATCGTCTCCGAGCTTGATCGATGGAATTACCTGAGGGAGCGGCGGGAATGATGGGATGGATGCGATGCATGCGGGCGCGTAATGGATGGGCGCGCTGTGGAGGGTTCCGGGAGAGGCAGCAGTTGGAACAGTAATCCGGATACGAAATGATCTGTTAAATGATGAGTTCCCTGGAACCCGTCCGTACGGTGTGCTGTGCCAGGACAGGAGACGGAGGTTTTTTGGTTTTTGCAGTACTCTACCCTTCACAGGATTATCCCGTGCGATACCCCGTAATCATTGCAGAAAGGACTGTGCCTTGAAGATAGCGTTGATCGGCCCCACGCCGCCGCCACAAGGGGGAATTGCGACGCATATTTATCGGCTGGAACGCAGGCTGGCAGCGGACGGGCACAACGTGGCGGTCTACGGCAACTGCAGCAGTTTGAAATGGATACTTGCGGCGTTTGGCAGGTGGTGGCGCTTCGATATTGCCCACTTCCATGATATTGATTGGGGGAAATGTGTGCTGGTCGGGTTGTTCGGTATCCTTGGTATCCCGGCGATGCTGACCATACATGGAGATAGCCTCACCAGTCAGGTAGCAAACAGCAGTAAAGTGAAAAACCGGATCTACGGTTTTTTCCTGAAGAAAATCAGGCATATATTCTGTGTCAAGGAAGCAATCGTTAAGGATCTGGTAGCGATTGGCGTAAATCCGGCCCATATCTCGGTCCTGAACGCCTTTCTGCCGCCTGCTTCAGAAGAAATCGAAACAACCCGAATCTCTCCTGAGCAAAGACAGTTCATGGAAATGCATAATAAGAATATTGTGCTGAACGCAAGCCGTATCATGCCTGTTTCCGAGACGGAGGACCTCTATGGAATATCCCTCTCTATAGAACTTTGCCGGCGACTGAGCGAATCGTATCCCGGACTTGGGTTTTGCTGTAATCTGGCAGTACCCGTGGATGAATCCCGTTTCGAGTTTTTGCAGACGCAAATCCGGGATATGGGCATGTCGGAGGTATACCGGTTTTTTGTGGGAAAACCATTCGTCCCGGTATTGGCGCAAGCTGATTTATTACTCCGGCCGACCTATGAAGACGGCTATGCTGTTTCAGTGGCTGAAGCGATGTTTCTGGGAATTCCTGTTGTGGCCAGCGATATGGTTCCCCGCGGGGAAGGGGTTGAGCTCTTCAGGACAGGGAATATTGAGAATCTTGAGGCCAAAGTCCGCTTTGTGCTCGAGCATTATGAAGAGTATAAGGAGAGAAGGATCCGCCGGAATTTTTGGGAATCGTATGAAGGGCTGCTGGCGGAGTACTCCCTGCTGGTTGCTCGAAAGGCTGGCAAAACCAGCTGAAGTGTGGATGTGTGCTGCCAGACTGACCCGGAATTCAGCACTAAGGTCAGATTGCTGAGATATGGACAACTCTGCTCAAGTTAAAAAGTGGTCTTTTCGGGTATGGTTTTTTCTAAAACGTTTCGTGGGATAATGTTCCTGCGAAATGCCGGGATCGCGAAGGACAAAGCTGTTATAACAAAGCCTTTTTTTGTTTTTATGGCAGGGCATTTCTGAAGGCAGGCAGGGAAAACTTTGTGCTGAAAGAGATTAAACGGCTTTCTCTGGATTCTCTGGTATATGGAATTGGCCAGGTTGCAACGCGGCTGCTTGGCTTTTTTCTGATTCCACTTTACACACGCTTTCTGACAACAGATGACTATGGCGTCCTGGCAGTACTGCTGGTATTACCGCAGCTGCTCGGAGATATTTCCAACTTGGGAATTCTGTCTGCGTTTTCCCGGTTTTACTTTGATGGTGAGGTTGGCGATAGAAAGGATGTTATCGCCACTACATTTATCTTTAATCTGGGTTCTTCGGTGGTGTTTTTTTATGCCCTTTCTCTCATATCCAATTCTATCTCCAGATTGATGATCGGCAGTTCTGATCAGGGTTTCCTCCTGAATATACTTTTCGCCTATTTGATTGCCCGCAACCAGATTGAATTCGTAATGGCTATCTACCGAGTTGAACGGAAACCGGGTCTGTACAGTTTGATCACAATCATCCGGGTTCTGATTAATTTCGGTATGACAATTGTTTTGGTCAGCCGGTTCAGAATGGGTGTTTTGGGAGTGCTGTTAGGGCAGATCATCCCTGAGGTGCTGCTGCTGCCTTTTCTTCTGGTGCTGGTTGTCGGCCCGAGGTTCAAACTCCGATTTTCAGGCAGGCTTCTCCGGAAAATGGTTGCTTTTGGATTGCCGCTCACACCGGTTACCATCACCGCATGGATTGTCAATTCGATGCCGGTCACTCTGCTTGCACGGTTATCCTCGCTTTCTGAATCCGGCTTGTTCTCCATGGGGTATAAATTTGGTGCGCTCATTCTTTCCTTTGTGGTCGCGCCTTTTCAGCTTGGCTGGTCGCCGATAGCCTATGAGAAAGCAGATTCGGAGTCGGCCCCGGCGTTATATTCAAGAGTTTTCACCTACCTGGCTGCTGTTTTGTCTTTTTCCGTTACAGGCATGGCACTCGTGTCCGGGGACCTCATCCGGCTTATGGCAACGCCGGAATTTTACCTTGCGGAGGATGTGGTGCTTGCTGTGGCGATTGGTGCAATGGCGTTCGGGTTGTATGTGTTTTTCGCCGTGCTGATTAATATTGCCAGGAAAACCTATCTCAGCACGCTCATCTGGTCTGCTTCTGCAGGAATGAGCCTGGCGCTGGGTTTTTTGATGATTCCAAAGTACGGGCGCTTTGGGGCGGCCTGGAGCTATGCAGCTGCCTACCTGCTGGTGGCTGTTACCGGATTTATTGCGGCTCAGAAGGTGTTCCCCCTCCAGTATGAGTGGAATCGTCTGGTACGGATATTTGCTGCCGGATTTTTCTGCCTGGTTATCGGTCGAGCTGTTTCAGTGGAATCAGTCATACCTGATCTTCTTTTACACACAGGTATTGTTTTCAGTATGCCAGTGGTTCTTGTCCTTTCAGGATTCCTGCTCGAATCCGAGAAAAGGCTGATAGGGAGTGCTATCCAGTCGATAATGAAAAAAAGAGAGGTGTGATGTCTCCGATCAGGATGTTTCGATTACAAAAGATACAGACCTCAAGCCCGGGTGTTCTTGTGAGGAGAATAATCGACAGGGTTGTGCGCTCTTTTCGAAAGATCAGATCTGACATTCTGGGGACAACGATTTCAGATGCAGCCTATGCAAGGGCCCTCATTGACCCATCAGATCAGCGGTTCCTTCCCGGCCTTTCGTGTCTGGATTCCACTCCTGTGTTTTTTATCGATACTGCCCGGAAGGAAGAATGGGCTAGGCGGATCAGACAGGACTACCCGGATGTGATTCCGGATACCATCGCTGCTGCTGAACGGGTTAGTTCTCATAAGTTTGATTTGATGGGGTCAGGCTGCAGGTTTCTCGGGGACCAGATCAACTGGCACCAGGATTTCAAGACAGGCTTCACTTTCCGTAAGCAGGATTATTATGCCGCTATCCAGCCGGCAGCATGTCCCGGGGGGTATGATATTGTGCTCCCCTGGGAGTTGAGCCGCTGCCAGCATTTTGTCTGGATGGGTCAGGCGTACTGGTTCAACGGGGATCAGCGCTGCGCGGTCGAATTTGTGAACCAGGTGCAGGATTGGATTAAAGAGAATCCGCCGGAGTATGGCGTGAATTGGGCCTGTACCATGGATGTGGCTATCAGAGCAGTGAACTGGTTCTGGGGATACTTCTTTTTCGAGGATTCTGCTGCCCTCAACAACAGCTTCATGCAGCAGTTCGGGAAAAGTCTGCTCACACATGGGCGATTTATTCTTAAGAATCTCGAGAATCGGAGGGAGATCATTGGAAATCACTATCTGGCGAATCTTGCCGGCCTTTTGTACCTCGGGATCCTGTGCCCGAATTTTAAAGAGGCGGCAAAATGGAGGGCGTTTTGTCTGAAGGAATTGGAAATTCAGATGACCAGACAGGTCCATCCGGATGGCACGGATTTTGAGGATTCAACAAATTATCAGCGGCTGGTGACAGAAATATATCTTTCAGCTGTAATTCTTGCCCGGAAAAACGGGTACCGTTTCCCGGAAACCATGATGGACCGCCTTGAAAGAATGATTGAAGTTTTTATGCATCTGACAAGGCAGGATGGTACAGTTCCTCAGGTGGGGGATAGTGATAACGGCAGGCTGCACAGATTGAAGGTGTGGGAAATACCTGACCGGGAGTGGAAGGATTTCCGTTATCTGCTGGCAATCGGGGCGGTGCTGTTCGAGCGAAGGGACTTTGCACTGGCGGCGGGAGACCAATGGGAGGAAGCGTATTGGCTGCTGGGGAAGGAAGCCTGGGATTTCAGGGACGCGTTGGAAGCGGATATCTCTTCTCCGGATCTTTCCTCCATTCTGTTTCCTTTTGTGGGTTGGGCGGTGCTGCGAGGAACTGATAGTCATGTACTGGTCACTGCCGGACCGGTGGGGCAGAACGGAAAGGGTGGTCATTCACATAATGATGAACTCGGTTTTGAATTGTTCGTTTCCGGGCAGTCATGGCTGGTGGACACGGGTACTGGCTGTTATACGGCAGATTATTTGGTGCGTAATCGCCTGCGATCAACTGCCAGCCATAATACGATCAGGGTCGATGGAGAGGAGCAGCACTTGTTTGATCCTGAGGAGGTATTCCGGCTGAATCCTCAGGGATCGACAGCAATACCGGGATTAAAAACTGGTAATGGATCAGAAACTCTATCAGTAGAAAATACTGCATACGCAAGGCTGGATGTTTCCCATACACGCAAGTTTGAACTTCAGAGTGAACCTTTTGAACTGATCGTGGAAGACCGGCTGATTACAACGGATCTCAGGGAATTCGAGGCTTTTTTACATCCGCATCCTGAATTGGAGGTTCTGATAGAAGAGCAACTGATCCATCTTACCAATCCCTCTGGAAAAGTTCTTCAGATAGAATGGGTGGTTTCGGGAGCAGCCAGACCAGCTCGCTGGACTCAGGAAGAAAGCCTGTATTCACCTTCCTATGGCATTGTCCAGGAAAACCGTGCCCTGAAGCTGGCATGGCGTGCGCAGGGAGAAACCATGCTGAAAATGACAATGACAATGGCTGGATCCTGATCGATGAATAAAATTTTGATACTATCGAATTTATTTCCCCCCAGCGGCGGCCCTTCTGTACAGCGGATGACTAAGATCGTTCGCTACCTGCCTGATTTCGGATGGGAGCCGGTAGTGGTGGCTTCAAGTCCAGACGAAAAAAAAGCACAGGATGAAGATCTGCTCAAGGAGCTTCCCACTCAGTTACAGGTCTTTCGGTTTCCTGATTTAATAATCCCTGAAGGTTCGAATTTCCGTTTCATGCGCGCCCTTATCAGGGCATTTATTCAGCCCGATTATCATCGAATCTGGGCCCAGCGGGTACTTCCAACAACCAGAAGGCTTCTTGAAGATGGATCCTTTTCCGCAATCTACAGCACAGGACCCGCTGGGGCGAACTGGTTGGGATGGAAGCTGAAGCGGGAATTTGGCCTCCCCTGGGTGATGGATATCCGCGATCTGTGGACAGCTGATTTCACCTATAAGCCGGTGAGTTTTCCACATGCGGTTTTGGATCGATGGTATGAACATGCCTTTCTCACATCCACGGATATCATTTCCTGTGTAACAGAAGGGTATCCTTCCGTCCTGCAGAAGTTGTATCCGGATATTCCCACTGAAAAATATGTTGTTATTCCGAATGGGTATGATGAGGCCGATTTCCATAACGGGGATGTAAAAACGGAAAACTTGTTCCTGATTTCCTATGTGGGTTCCATGTACGATTTTCAGGTAAGGCCGAGGGCAGCAGGTTGGAAAAAAATCTTTGAACCACTGACAGCGGGGGGGGCAGCTGTTCCAATTCGTTCGCCGGAATCTCTGTTTTATGCAATACGCACATTATTGGACCAGATACCGGAAGCCGGGAGTCATGTACGCCTGCGGTTTGTAGGGTCTTTCCCGGAGGTATATCGGAAGATACTTTCTGAGTACAGGCTTGAGGATTTCGTGGAGGTTATCGGCTATGTCAATCATTCACGAGCCGTAGCGGAAATGCAGGAAGCTTCTGTACTTGTGCTGATCCAGGATGGTGCCGGCAGCGAGGAAGTTATTCCGGGAAAATTATATGAGTACCTGCGCAGTGGAACACCAGTGCTCGGTATGCTGCGTGAAGGTCTGGCTGCCCGGCTTATCAGGGATAGCTCTGCCGGTGAAGTTGTCCAGCCTGATGACCGGGAAAGCGCAGGCCGCCTGCTTACAGAGTGGTATCGGTGCTGGAAAGCCGGGAAGTCATTTTCTGCTCCTGATATGACATTTATTCAACAGTTTACCCGCAGGGAGCAGGCCAGGGCACTGGCTGAACTCCTGGATCAACTTAATTAGAAATCCAATCCTGAGTTCAGCAAAACAGTCTGCCTGAGGCTATACTTGGATTATGAAAAGAGATCGTGATACCCGGATTCTCATTCTGACGAATTATTTACCTCCTTATCGGGTGAAGCTGCTGCGGGAATTGCAGAAAGAGGTAAAAGTAAGATCTTTACTCTCTACTGCTATGGAGGCAAACAGGAACTGGGAAGTTGATTGGAAAGACCTTGATGTACGGTTGCAGTTGACATTGACCCTGCCTCAGCGCTGGCGGCATCCCATCGGGTTTTCTGAAAAATGGTTCCTCCATATTCCTCTGGATACCGGGCGATTAGTCCGGGAATATGATCCGCATGCGGTTGTATCCGCCGAACTCGGTGCGCGGACTCTGGGGGCTTGTTTTGCTGCACATCGAGCAAAAGTACCGTTCATTATATGGGCGAAGTTATCGGATCATACCGAGAAAGGATGGGGCCGTGTACGATTTTATTTACGGCGATACATTCTTTCCAGAGCTGATTCTGTGCTTGTAAATGGTGAAGCCGGACGGCGATACTTGAGACAGTATAATTTTCCAGAGGAGAGGATGTTTACTGTTCCGTATTCCGTTGACCTCAGTTCCTACAGTCCTATTGAGGATCTTTCACCTGTCGTGCCAGGCCGGATTCTGCTGGTTTCAGCACTACAGGAGCGTAAGGGGATTATTCCGTTTCTGGAAACGGCTATCCGGTGGTGCGAACGAAATCCAGACCGTTATCTCGAAATGAGCTTTATCGGGACTGGACCCTTGAGAACATCAATTGAACAGCACCCGCGCCCAGCGAATCTTCAAATTCGAATGCCGGGAGTTCTGGCTTTTGAAGAGATGCCCTCGGTCTACTCTCAGGCGGATTTGCTCGCTTTTCCAACGCTGGCTGATGAGTGGGGTCAGGTCGTCAGTGAGTCGCTGGCATCAGGCAGACCGGTCCTGGGGAGTCTGTACAGCCAGGCGGTTGAGGAGCTGATTATCGAAGGCGAGAATGGATGGGTGTTCCACCCGGATTTCCCGGGAGAAATGGAAGCGGCTTTATCGAGGGCTCTGGCGGTTTCTCCGGAGACGCTGCAGCGAATGGGCAGGAAGGCACGGGAAACAGCGAGTAAAGTAGGGATTCATGTTGTGGCAAACCGGTTTCTTGAGGCGGTGGATTGGTGTCTGAACGAATCCTGTTAGTACATAATTATTATCAGATGCGCGGCGGTGAGGATACGGTTTTCCAAATGGAACGGAAGCTGCTTGCGGATTTTGGACATGAGGTTGTTACGCATACGATAGACAACAGATCCATTGGAAGTATTCCTCCACTGCAGCTTGTGTTCAAGGCCTTCTGGAATCGGGATTCGTTCCGGACACTCAAGCAGCTTATCAGGGAAGTTCGACCGGATATCGTTCATTTCACAATATATTTCCGCTTATGTCTCCTTCTGTGTACAATGCAGCACGGTCCGAAGGTGTTGCTGTAGTTCAGACGCTCCATAATTATCGTCTGGTCTGCATCAATGCTGTTCTGTACCGCGACGGGAATGTGTGTCAGGATTGTGTTGGTAAAGTGCCCTGGCGAGGTGTTGTACACAGGTGCTACCGTGGCTCATACATCCTGTCCCTGGTTTCTGCATCCATCCTTTTCTTTCACCGTATACGGCGGACCTGGGCTTCCAGGGTTGATGCGTATATTGCTTTGACGGATTTTGCCAGGTCTATCGTACTCCGCGCCGGGCTGCCACCTGAAAATGTCTATATAAGGCCTAATTATGTCTACCCCGATCCAGGCATTGGTGCCGGAGAAAGGCATGGCCGGCCCCTTTTCATCGGCAGACTTACAAAAGAAAAGGGTGTACACCAGCTTCTGGATGCCTGGTCAGAGCTGGTAAACATTCCGTTGGAGATGATCGGGGAGATGTCTGAAGATACTTTCCCGGATCATTTTCGGAAGATGCAGGAAACCGGCGTGTTGTGCTATTCTGGCGCAAAGCCGCATACGGAGGTGTTGGAGAAGTTGAAGCAAACCCCTTTTCTTGTTTTTCCTTCCCTCTGGTATGAAGGATTACCGATGACAATATTGGAATCGTTTGCATGCGGGACTCCCGTAATTGCACCATCCCTGGGAGTTATGGCGGACCTGGTCGAGGAGAAGCGTACCGGCCTCCACTTTATTCCCGGTGATACCCGCGACCTGGCTCGTAAAGTGCAGTGGGCATGGGAGCATCCTGCACGGATGCAGGAGATGGGGAGAGAGGCTCGCAAGATATACCTGGAAAAGTATGCAGCAGAAAAAAATTACCAGAGGTTGATGGAGATATACCGAAAAACCATCGCAGCCAGGGCAGAAGGTTGGTAAGAATGGAACGGGTGGATATCCTCGGTGTCAGAATCTGTGCAACGAATCTCGAAGCAGCGTGTGACCAGATCGAGGAATGGATCGATTTGCATGAAAGCAATTATGTCTGTGCATGTGCCGCACATTCGATCATGGAATGCGTCCAGAATCCAGCATTGTATACGCTGTATAACAACAACGGGATGACTGTTCCGGATGGAATGTCAGTTGCATGGCTGCTCAAGCTGAAGGGGTTTTGGCGGGCAGGGCGGGTAGCGGGAACTGAATTGATGGAAAGCGTGCTGGCCAGATCCCTTCAACGGGGGTGGAAGCATTATTTCTATGGTGGAAGTCCTGAGGGAATCACTGCACTGAAACAACAGGTTGAGAATCGTTTTCCCGGTATTCAGATTGTGGGAACATGCTCTCCTCCCTACAGAGATCTCTCGTATGAGGAGGATGAGGATGTGGTTGCGAGGATTAACTCATCCTCAGCAGATATCGTCTGGGTGGCGATTGGCTCTCCACGCCAGGAGCAGTGGATGGGCACCCATGCAGCAAGACTGACAGTGCCGGTCCAGGTCGGGGTTGGTGCAGCGTTTGACTTTCTTTCCGGGCAGAAGCTGCGTGCTCCACGGTGGATGCAAAAAATCGGGTTGGAATGGTTGTTCCGCCTGCTGGTTGAACCGGGCAGGTTGTGGCCCAGATACCGGAAGTACCCCCGATTTGTTGTCCTCGTTTTATCTCAGCTTCTTGGTTTACAGCACCCGGGAAGCGCAGGAGAGTCTGCCGGTCCATCCTCTTCAGTGGATTCCTGATCGCTGGCGGTGGTTCTTTCTGGTTATCCATCCAGCTGATTTGGTGGTCGAATGGACGGATTGCTCCCTGTATATCCTTGTTGGAAATGGTTCAAATTACCCCGGGGATTTCAGCCGGCAGTACTTCAGGATGTCAGAAAACTGAATCATAGAGGTTGGCGGGAAAAGAGCAATGGTGCCTGGAAAACTCCTGTTGTGTTTCTTGGTATATCCCATGCAGGAGGATTGATATACAATTCTGCATAGTTCGTTCCAGCGAGAAAACTGTGCTTCGGCTTCAGTCATTGTTATCATTGAGGAGGAGCGATATTGTCCGGGAATTGGCGCAGGCCTCAATCATGGATGCTTATTATCTTGCTGGCAGCAGATGCGGTTTCTGTCACAGCCGCATTTCTGCTTGCAGTAATATCCCGCGCGATTTTTGGCGGTATCTATTTTCCCCTCTACTGGGACCTCGTTCCATATATATTTCTCATTCTGATTTTCCTGGCAATGTTCGGGTTGTATTCCACGTTCGGCACCAGCCCCGCGGATGAGATCCGCCGTATTTTCCTCGCTGTGAGTCTGATTTTGATGGTGATTGGATTTTTCTCATTTTTCTTCCGGGGCGGCTGGGAGTACTCGCGGATTGTATTTTTCCTTTTCTGGTTTTACTCCATTCCATTCCTCATGCTTGGCAGATACCTGGCCCGTACTGCAGGTGCGAGTCTTAATATCTGGGGCGTGCCGGTTGTAATGCTCTCGGATCATAGCCGTGGTATGGACCTGACTCAGGCTTTGATCCGCAATCGAAAAGCTGGTTTGCGTCCTGTTGCCTATCTCACCCCGGATGGAGAGACGCTTCCCTCAGGTGGGTTCGCCACGGGAGCGTGGGAATCAGCAGAAGAACTGCGCAAGGAATTTTCCGCTGCAGGGGCAGTTGTCACCCTCTCATCCAGCGGGGGGGCTGATTCTCTTGAACAGGTGTACAAACTCTGTGAGAATTATCCGCGATTGTTCATTGTGGCAGATATTCTGGGCGAAACCAATTTATGGGTGAAGCCGGTGGATATCATGGGGAACCTTGGGCTTGAGATTAAACAGAATCTGGATACCCCGGGAGCTCAGTTTATCAAACGCAGCCTTGATCTGGTTCTTTCCCTTTGCCTTGTCCTTCTCCTGCTGCCGTTCTTCGGTCTGATCATCCTGGCAATCAGAGCAGACTCACCTGGTAAAGCGCTTTATGGTCAGATGCGGATCGGGAAAAACCATCGACCTATCCGCATCCTGAAATTCCGGACGATGTTTGAGGATGCAGACGCTCGATTGGCAAGTTTAATCGGTGAAAATGAAGCGCTTCGCAAAGAGTGGGATGAATTCCAGAAAATGAAAGAAGACCCCCGTGTAACCCGTGTGGGTCGCTGGCTGCGAAGGTGGAGTCTTGATGAACTGCCGCAAATCTGGAATGTTCTGAAAGGCGAGATGAGTTTGATCGGTCCGCGGCCGATGACGATTGGACAGGAGGAGTCATATGGCCGCGACCTGGACCTGTATATGCGTGTCCAGCCCGGACTGACAGGATTATGGCAGGTTTCCGGTCGAAACACTACCACATTCCAGCAGAGAGCTGTCTTTGATGCGTACTATGTGCGCAACTGGTCTATCTGGCTGGACTTATACATCATGGCGAAGACCCCACTGGTGATCCTTAAAGGTGAGGGTGTCTTCTGAGACAGGGAAATTATCCAATCTTCTCTCTCGAACCATTGTTGAGAATTATCAGGGATTGAATTACCCGGCCTGAGCCCCTGGAGCGGATCGCTGCTGGATGGAATTCCCCTGACGATGATTGGTACGGGACGGAAGGGTGTGGGAAATGGGGGGATCCAATTCCCGGCCTCTGCCGATATATCATCCCGGGGTTTCCGCTCACGTGAAGAGATCTTCGCCTGCATGCAAAACGCTGCTTATGTCGTTCTTGCTTCCCAACGGTATGAGGGAGGATTACCAATGGTTATTATGGAGGCGCTTGCCTGCGGAGTGCCTGTTATCCTGCCTAAGCCTGGTGGTATGGATAAAATACTGGTTGATGGGAAGTCGGGGTTGTATTTCTCTCCTGGTGATGCACAGGACCTGGCTGCCAGGGCGCGCTGAGTGAGGGAGCACCCGGAGCTGCTGCGGAGAATTGGGGTAAAAGGGCGGAAGGAATTTAAAGAAACCTATTCAGCAGATATGTATTATTAGCGGCTTCTTGATATCTGCCTCTCTGCGGTCTCAAACTACTTTGTTAAATGAAATGAACGGCATCAGCAGCACAGTTCCGGCAGGTTCTTTAAGATAAATAGCATAACCGCACACATATCTGTTGGGGAATATGCCGCTGGTGGGCTGCCGCCTGGTTGTCAAGGGGAAACGCTGCATCCGGATATGCCCTGCTATAAAAGCAGCAACCTCGCCAGAACCAACACAAGCCTAAGGAAAGCTGCAGTAAGGTGGGATGGGCAGGATGCGGCTTTTCCCATACAATAACATCCGGAGAATGGCAGTATGAATTTACTCGTCCGGTTTACCGCCATCAGCAGTGTTTCTTTTCTCGTAAATATGGGGATGCTGATGCTGCGCGCCAAAGTCCTGGCGGTGCTGCTTGAGCCTGAAGGAGTGGGGCTGCTTTCACAGATAAATACACTGGATGGGATGCTCTCCACGTTTGCTTCAATCGGAATAGGGTATGGGATTACCAATCTGATAGCCAGGGCGGCGGCAGCAGGTGAGCCGTGTGAAACGGCGAATATCTATCGAACGGGTTTTCTGCTTTCACTGATTCTGGGTAGCCTGTGCACCGGGCTGCTGGTTCTGCTGGCACATCCGCTATCCACCCTTTTACTGGGGACATCGCAGCTGGCAATATTTTTCTACATGATTGCAGCCGCCTATCCGTTGAAATTCCTGACAGGGCTGTTCAGCTCCACATTGAACGGTTACAAGGAGATAAACGCCCTTGCTTGGGTCAAAGGGATCGTTGCCGTCCTGGGCGTTATTTTCATGGTCGGGCTTGCATGGTTTTATGGAGTCACAGGAGCAGTACTGGGGATCACAGCCTGGGCTGTTGTCGCACTGATTGTGAACAGGGTATTTCTATACCGGAGTCAGGGCATTCGCGGGGATCTTGCGAATCGGGGCGCTTTCCGTGCGGATCTTGCAGGCGAGATTATTCGCTTTGGAAGTGTGAACCTGATTGTTCTTGTCCTGAATTATCTCGCAGTCCTCACACTGCGATCACAGGTTATTCATGTGCTTGGCAGCGGGCAGAATGGAATTTACCAGGTAGTCTGGGCGATGTCCTCACAGTATCTGCTGCTGATCCCGCAGTCGCTCTGGGTATACAGTTTTCCGCGCATTTCCGAGACGCTAAAGACACCGGAGGTGGTTCGCCTGGAAATGGGGCGGATTCTGAGGTTGGGGCTGCTGCTTTTTATCCCGGCAGTGTTCCTGATTCTTGCCAACCGCGAATTGATTATCTTAATGCTCTATACAGAGCAATTTCTGCCGGCGGCTGATCTGTTCAAGGTCCAGGTCTGGGGTGATCTGTTTCATTTTATTCTGTGGTGGGTGATGCTTCCGTTATTTGCCCGCAGGAAATTCGTCCTTATCTTCTTCCTGGAGCTGTTGAGGAGCCTGGGATACATCGTTCTGGGGCTGTGGCTTCTTCCTGTTTCCGGATTGGCTGGAATCAGTGTTGGATATACTATGATCAATGTAGTGGCTGTGGTTGCAGCAGCAATACTCGTTCATCGTGTATCGGATTACCGGGAGATAAGGAAGAATCTTAAGTTCGTTCTCTGGGCTGCAGTCCTGTATATAATCAGTCTTGTACTGCCACAAAATGGGTGGGGTTTATCAGGATCGCTCTTGATTATCACCGGCTGGTTTTATGTTGTATTGGGAGCGGAAGAGAAGGAACAAATCATTTCCTTTCTTTTCAGAAAGAATTCGTTCCCATCATAGTTCAGATCACCTGGCAAAGTGACTTGCAGGTGCTTCTTTTATGCTATAGTTTGAACTGTTAAAGATTTGACGCAGGATAACTATGAGGGTAATTTTTTTGCTGTTTTTCTTCTTATATGGATTATGGACACTGTTCCGAAGCATCGGTTTGCCCTATGTGATGGATCTGATTGTCACTCTGCCGATCTCGTTGGCTATCGTGAGCTATTTCATATGGGAGCCTTTCAAGAACAGCGAGAGGCGTCAGCGATGGTCTTTGATAGACCTTAGATCGTCGAAGACCATGATCCTGGGCATTCTATTGGGATTGAACTTCATCCTGCTTTCTGCGGCGTTCTTTCGTGTTATGGTCTTGAGCATGCAGTACCTATGGATACTGTCGATCAGTATGTTTCTGTATGCTGTCTTTCGCTGGTATTTTGAGCGTGACGCATTGGATCAGTTCTTACAGGATCTGACAATAAGTGTGGTGATCATGGTGGGAATGAATGCGGCATGTTATCTATTCGGATTCGAAAACCCCGCAGAGGCAGAAAACTATCACCGTGATTTTGATGCTCTCTTTAATCTGCTCAACGCGCGTTTCTATTTTCCATTCACGACCAGTACACGAATTCTTTCCATATTTTCCGGTACAGGTTTCCTGCTTGCCCTCTTTACACCATTTCGCTGGAAATCAAAGACAGCGGTAGTGATGTTCAGAGTGTTTGGTTCGATCGTGTGTTTATTTGTTCTGGTGGCTGCAGGTGCACGTATGCCATTCCTGGTCTTTGTGGTCTGCGCTCTTTTGGGGCTGTTCTGGGATCGAATAGGCCGCATGGGTGTATATATTGGAACAGCAGCCGCAGTTCTTTTACCGGGTATTGTGCTGGGATCCGCTCAGCTCCAAACCTGGCTTCAGGCCAGGGCTGATCTACCGTCAATTGTTGATCGTATCTTCACTGCGCTGACGATCTCAAACCGGCATATTATCTGGGCAGGGGCGTTTACCGGGGCGTTTAGAAATCTGTCTGCTGCACTGTTCGGGCATGGCATATTTGGGCATCTTACCTCTGGTGCAAGCCGTCTATATGCATACCTTTTCGAGGTCTCATGGACAAGACCGACGATGATGCCCGCCCATAACTCCTATATTCAGATTCTGCTTGATGGTGGTTTGATGGGTTTATTGAGTTTTCTCGCTTTGATTGGTGTTCTGCTGTGGAAGCTGCCAGTAGTGGCAGAGTCTCTGACTGCGCATTTTTCTAATTCACAAGCCGGGGAGCATGTAGAACGTTCACTCAGCATTCCCCTGCTTTACCTGTTTATGACTGCATCTACGGAGGTTTCCCTCAGTTATATCGCACCAGAACTTCTTTATCTGCTGATCGCATTCCTGTTTCTCTTGATCCTTGGGCCCGGTACACGTACCTTAATGCAGACTGGAGAAGATGATTCGGATCGTGTAATAAGCCCTGGCTGATCTGCTTCCTGCTTGAATCGGAAAGATAACAGCGTGTATGATGGTGATAGCGGGGAAAAACGGCCCGCTATCCCGGCTCGGGGAATGGTTTGTTTACAGGAGTATGAATGGAGAGATTCCGAAGAGAGGATATTACCGCAGGCCGCCTGGTTGATGCAGTACGGCGCAGAATCGATGATGTTCCGCACATCCTCAGCTGGCGCTTCCGTTCGGATCGGACAGAAGAGAATCAGCGCCGTCTACGCCAATATCACAACAGACATTCCGGCGAACGCTGTTTCATTATCGGAAATGGCCCAAGCCTGAAAAAAACGGATCTCACTTTGCTGCGGCATGAGTACACTTTCGGAATGAACAGGATTTATCTCCTCTTTAAGGAACTTGGTTTCGAGACAACTTACTTTGTAAGTTCCAACGAACGGGTTGTTGAGCAGTTCCAGGAGGATATCAGGGCACTTTCAATGCCACGGTTTCTTAATTGGCGGACACGCGCCCTGTTTGATCCGGAAGAAAACAGCGTTCTGTTTTTTAAACTGCGGCTGGCATTTAAAGACCGTTTCAGCCCCGATCCTGAACACCCAATTTCCGGCGGGGCAACAGTTACGTATGTGGCTCTTCAGCTTGCGTACTACATGGGTTTTTCACAGGTGATCCTGATCGGTGTGGATCACTCCTTCCAGTATAAAGGAACCCCCAATCGTTTTATTAAGCAGGATCTGGAGGATGATGTTAATCATTTTTCCCCGGAATATTTCCCAAAGGGCTTGCACTGGCAGGTACCGGACCTGCTGCATTCAGAAGTTGCTTATCGACTGGCCAGAGAGGCCTACGAAAAGAATGGCAGGCAGATTCTTGATGCAACAGTGGATGGGCAATGCCCGGTATTTGAGAGGGTGGCTTTTTCATCACTGTTCAGTGCGTGTGTGGGGAATTTACCCCGGGAAGCTCCTGACACGTGAACTGTAAACTTGCCTTCCCCCGCGTTGAGCTGCTTGATGTCCCTATCTGTGACCTGTCGAGTGCCGATCTGATCAGTGTAATGGTTGATTCAGCCAGGCGGGAAGAAACGCTGTTAGTCACATATGCCAATGTATATGGGATGAATCTGGCATGGAAACAACCCTGGTTCACTCGTTTCTATCAGGACGCAGATGTCGTGTTTTGTGATGGAGTGGGCGTTCAGTGGGGAGCCAGGCTTGCAGGAAAGACTCTTCACAACAGGCAAACACCTCCTGATTGGATAGAGAGCCTGGCTCTGGCAGCTGCAGAAAACGAGCTTAGTTTGTTTTTGCTCGGTGGGCAGCCCGGAATCGCTGAGAAAGCTGCAGGTTGGTTACAATCGCGTGTCCCCGGACTGGTTATTTCAGGCTGTTATCATGGATACTTTGAGAAAACACCGGGGGCAGCTCAGAATGAAGCTGTGCTGGAAAAAATCAGGATCGCACAGCCTTCGATCTTGCTGGTGGGCTTCGGTATGCCGCTGCAGGAAGAATGGATTCGTGAATATCGGGAACAAATCAGGTGCAGTGTTATTATGACGGTCGGCGCACTGTTCGATTGGATTTCAGGGGAAAAGAAGAGGGGCCCGCGTTGGATGACCAACAACGGCCTGGAGTGGCTTTCGCGTTTGATTCTGGAGCCCGGACGACTCTGGCGGCGGTATATCATTGGCAACCCTCTGTTTTTGCTTCGGGTACTTTTGGCACGAGTTGGCCTTTCCAAAAAGCAGAACTGAATTTCAAGACCCGGTTTTAGTAAAAAACAACCTGACAGTCTCTCAGCAGGAACTTGATCTCTGCCCCCGGTAGCAAATGTGTAAAAATCTTCTTATAATCAAGGAGATAAAGCATGGGTAAGGTAAAGGGTACTCTGTGTCTCTGCACAGAATGGAGTTTCTCTATATGGCGATAATAGTCAAACAATAGCTGATGCAAAATTACCGGATTTCTCCTCTCTCTATCATTCTGCTTTCAGGCGACCTGATCCTGATTATCCTGGGGATCACACTTTCCGTATATTTACGGGCGACCATTGAACTGGGGACTGGCGGAGCATTGCCTCTACTGAAGGTTCAGCTTCCCTGGGCAGTTTATTTTGCAAGCATTGTTTGCTGGTTGGGAAGCCTTGCCTTTAACAGGGTATACCGGCCGAGAGATGTCCTGCGCTGGTATGCTGAGGCGGTCAGAGTAACCACCTCAGGCATTCTGGCCACATTCGTTCTGGGCGGCTTTCTCTATTTCTCATACCGCGAAATCTCCAGACTGCAGGTGATATATTCATTTCTGAGTATTCTCATGCTCCTGCTCCTTTTCAGGACTTTAATGCGTCTTTCCTTCCGAATCAGCAGGAAGGAACGACCCGGCACTCGCCAGAAGGTTGTTATCCTGGGTGCCGGCACTCTTGGTGAACGAGTGAGGGAGATGATCCTGGACCATTCGCGCTGGGGTTACAATTTTATCGGCTTCCTTGATGACGACCCGGTAAAGCTTGGCACAGAAGTGGCGGGCAGCCAGGTGCTTGGAGAAATCGATCAGATTGAATCTGTTGTGGAAACCTGGGGGATCAGTGAAGTCTGGGTTGCTCTGCCGGCCCGGGCATATGACCGCCTGAATCAGGTGATTACCAGGTTGGAAGCACTGCCTGTCAGGATCTATGTCGTGCCGGATTATTTCTCGCTGGCCCTGGTGCAGGCACGGGCGGAGGTTATTGGGGGTATCCCAGTGATAGGCCTCAGGGAACCTGTGATTCAGGGTGGTGAAAGGGTTGTAAAACGTGCGTTTGACCTTGTTGTATGTATGCTTATGCTGCTGTTCGCCCTGCCTCTGGTACTGGTCATTGCTGCTGCCATCAAGCTGGACTCGGCTGGCCCCGTGTTTTTTCCACAACTGCGGGTGGGCGAGAATGGTGCGCTCTTCCGTATGCTTAAGTTCCGTACGATGGTGAAACACGCCGAATCGGAGCAAGAAAAACTTTCGATAAAGACGGAGGATGGACAACTTGTTCATAAACGTCCTGGCGATCCGCGGGTGACCAGGGTAGGGCGCTTCCTGCGACGTTTCAGCCTGGATGAGCTGCCGCAGTTGTTGAATGTGCTGCGTGGAGAAATGAGTATGGTAGGCCCGCGGCCTGAGATGCCCTGGCTGGTGGACCGTTATGATTCCTGGCAGCGAAAGCGCTTCGCAGTGCCGCAAGGGCTAACCGGCTGGTGGCAGATCAACGGCCGTAGTGACAAACCCATGCATCTCAACACCGAAGATGATCTGTATTATGTGTACAATTACTCCCTGTGGCTCGATATCCGCATTCTGATGCGCACGCCGCTGGCTATATTGCAGGGGCGGGGGGCATTCTGACTATCGTCTCAAGAGTGTTAAAGCTTTGTTTCAACGTGAATGATGACTGCGTTTTATCCCCTCAGTGCCCGGTTTCTATCTGAACATATGAGTTCCTTCCACCCGAAAAAGGTGTATGGTTTTTAACCAGAATGGACCGCAGATTACTAATCTGTCCGGTTTCTCCAATAGGAGTACGAGTAATTCTCAATCGGCATCATTTCTCTTCCCGCAAGAGAAAATGCTTCAAATAACAGGCGGCCATCCCTTTCTCTGGCAATAATTACTGCATCGTATGGGCTGTTTCCCACCCCCACTGCCATTTGAGTTATATTAGAACCCGGCCTCTTCTCAAAGTATGGGGAGAGATTCCCATCATAAGCTCCTACATCGCCTGCATATAAATATACCGGTATTTCCATACTGAGTGGAACCAGGAATTCTTGTATGAATTCTTCGAACTCCTGTGTATCAGAGCAGGCTGTATTGGGCTGGGCAATTTCTTGATCTGATAACCCACTCTTATTAAGGAAAACAACATGGTGCATCATCAGGTGAATACCAGCCAGGTCGGTAGCTGCCCGTTGTTCAGTTATTTGGTTTTTGATGAATTCGATCTGATCGGAGGGTATGGAACATCCAGATCGCGTCGTATCAAGGTTAATGAATAAGTGCTGTTTAAAAGTGAATGAAAAGACCGACGCACCAAAGAGGCTCTCATAAAGTGCGCGGTTTTTCATATCATGGTTGCCGGCTGCGTTCGAGACTGGAAAATTAAGTAAAGACAGGAAATCGCGTTTAAATTCATTAAAATATTTTTCATTTGATCGAAATACAATGTCGCCAAGAAGGAAGCCCATATCAGGATCCATTTGGTTAATAAGCTGCAGGTTGTAAAGCAGTGTTACAGCCGGGTGGATATCATTAATGTCATGACTGCCATAGATATGACCGGCGACCATAAATAAAAGCGGATCTTCATTCTCATCCAGCGGTATTTCATTAAGGGACAGGTATCTGTTTCCTACCATCGGTAATGGAGTTTGAGGAGTCGCCGTGACTTGTTCTTGCTGGCTTTCCGTTGAGGGTCCAGAAATCCATCCCAGTAATGCATTCTTGCCCGAAGTAATCCAACCGCCACGGTAAACGAGTACCCCCAGACAGAAGCTGAACCCAAATACAAAGAGAAGAGAAAGGTAATAGTGTTTTTTTGAAATCATTTTTTCCTGAACCGGTTTCTGGATCTAATTGGTACAAGGTTGATCTTCATGGATTCAAGCATAACCTATCCGGTATTAGTTTTACAAGGAATATTCTGCAGATTTAATAACCAAAACAGAGAGCGATCGGGCTGCCTGGTTCCTGTGCATATGTTTTTGTAATTCCAGACAGGTTGAACGGCACCTGTTCAATGGTGGAGTTCTGTTCCGGTTATTATGGTCTGTTCTACCCTGGAGTTGGTGATTGCATCAGATGAAGAGGTCTCAAGGGGGGGCGATAATAAAAACGGAAGGATGGAAAACCAGGTTTCAGGTATACTTTCTGAGAGATTTGACAATCAGGCATGAGTGTGTTCTGATATTGAATTATTATCCGAAAATATTATGGCTGCTAATAACGTTCGCAGTCAATTGAAAATCAGGAGAGAATTCCATGGATTTTACAGATCCCGCCCCCCTTTCAATCAGTGATCTATTCCTTAATCTGGGGCTCGGTTTATTGCTTTCCGTACTTCTGGCTGTATATTATTCCAGATTCGGGGATTCACTATCCAATCGGAGTAAGTTCGCCCCCAACCTTCCCATGTTGACATTGATAACCCTGCTGGTTATCTCAATTGTAAAATCTTCACTTGCACTTTCTCTTGGGCTTGTGGGCGCGCTGTCAATCGTTCGTTTCCGTACAGCGATCAAGGATCCGGAAGAGCTGCTTTTCCTGTTTTTCGCGATTGCCCTTGGACTTGGATTTGGAGCTGATCAGCGTATACCAACAGTTGTTGCCTTTGTGGTTATTATGGGCTACCTGATTATGCGTAAAACGATCACCGGAGCTTTCAAGCTTTCCTATCGGAACAACCTGTTTGTCAACGTGTCTGTACCACTGGAAACAACGACTGAGGAAGCATACAAATTTATCAATTCTGTTCTGGGCGAGGAATTATCATCGGCTGATCTGCGGCGTCTGGATACCAATGAGCAGGAACTGCAGCTGGTGTACTACGTCAGAGCCAGAGAAGCTGATATGCTGGCGCGTATTTCCACCCGTATTCAGGAACAATATGCTGGCGCGTCTATCAGTATTATTGAACAGAATAACCTGCTGGGTGGGTGATCCATGAAGGTTAAGTTCCCCCATAAGAAAAAAGAACTCAGGATTTCCTGCGGTAAACGTTGCATGCTGCTGCTGGGTGCTGTGCTGCTGTTAATCACCTTTGCAGGCGGTATGTTTTTCTACCGCGGTGGATATGCCACCACAATCAAGGAAAAAATACTACTGGCGCTGGGGGCAGGACGGAATATATCAATTACGGAATTTGGCAGTGAAGCTGCTGATCTGGTGACCAGTGAACTGCAATCCGAACTGAGTTTGTACCAGTCCAATGGCCTGCCCACTCTGTTTCTGGATGTTCCTTTTACGTCAATGATGTCCCTGGAGGAAAAGCGGGAGGAAGCACTGACTCTCGGTATCCTTCTCTCCACGGATGAGGACTACGTTCCTGCCACACTGCATTTTAACGATGAGCAGACCCTGGACATCAAGATCCGATTAAAAGGCGACTGGGTGGACCATCTGGAAACAGATAAATGGTCCTTCCGTGTCCATATTACAGAAGCGGATGGCGCTGTACTGGGGATGAGGCGATTTTCTTTGCAGGCACCGGAGACGAGGAATTATGTGGGGGAGTGGGGTTTTCATCAGAATCTGATTATGGAAGACATTCTTACGACCCGCTATACATTCCTTAATGTGGTGTTGAATGGTGAGCATAAAGGTATCTTTGCATTGGAGGAGAGTTTCACCGAGGATTTGCTTGAATCACAGGGGCGGCGAGAGGGAGTGATTTTACAGATAGACGAGGATTTGATGTACCAGAACTGGGCGCTTTTTTATGCTGGTCGGGGGCAGAACCTTATGCCGGCCAGAGATATCGGTTTGTTCTGGCTGTCATTCGATCCCTTGAGTAATGAGATCACCACGTTCAGAGAAAATCGTATCGCTGATAACTCTTCGTTAACTGCAGAGTACCAAACTGCAGTCGAACTGCTCTATGCATTCTATCGAGGGGAGCTTCCAGCGGATCAGGTTTTGGATGAGGAATTGTGGGGGCGTTTCTTTGCTCTCATAGAATTGTGGAATGCCGGACACAGCACGGACTGGCATAATATACGCTATTACTACAACCCTGTTTCCGGGCTGATTGAACCAGTTGTATACGATGCGCTCGCGCTTAGATCAGGCATTACAAACCAGAGACTTGCAGAGCCATTTTCTTCCGATCCGTTCTTTAACAGCCCGGGTGTTCAGAAGGTGTATATAGAGACTCTTGAGCGCATCACTTCTCCAGCCTATGTAGCTGGTCTGGAGGAGGCTATCGGCGAAGGGATGGCCGGGTACAATGAACTCTTGAAAGTTGAATATGAAGCACAGGGGGAATCTCTTCCGGCATCACTTGAACTTCCATGGGATACGATCGAGTTCCGCAGAGAGATATTTGTTGAGAATCTGTTAGCACCCATCCCTCTCAGAGGTAATTATCATGTGGCTGGAGAGGAAGGGGATGAAGTTTTTCAGCTTGACCTGGTAAATATGATGGTGCTTCCCGTTCAGGTTGACTCCATTACGATAGGAGACAGCGTGGAGGCTTTTAACCCGGATTGGTGTGCTGGGGAAAGTTGTCGGTCACAGATGATAGTTGACAACGGGAAGGTTGTCCTGCTGGCTTCCAATACGGAGGGCTTTCCACCTTCATCCTTCAGGCTGCCGGGGCAATTTGCTTCCGCACTGGATGAGGAAGATGTGAGTTTAACGCTGGAAGTAAGACTGTATGGAAGCTCCAGAACCGTTGAGGTTCCAATATATACAAACTACGTTCCACAGGGTATTGCGGCTGGTGTAAAACCGCAAGCCACACTCAGTGAAACACTTCAAGCACACAGCTTCCTTCTGGATATGGGTGAAAAGCAGCTGGCTGTTCGTCCTGGTGATTGGTCTGTCGAGGGTGACCTTGTACTTCCGGAGGGATATTCCCTCTTAATTCCTGGAGGAGCAATACTGCGTTTCCAGCCCGATGCGGTCTTTCTGGCTTCAGGGGCTGTTGATATCGCAGGAACTGAAGAAGATCCTGTATTGATCACTGCTGAGGAATCTCAATGGGGGGGACTGGTTGTGCTGGATGCTGAAGACACTTCCACGTGGAACTATGTAACGGTGGAAAAGATGGCCGGGATAGAGCGTGAAGGCTGGATTCTTACTGGTGGAATTACTTTCTATAAGAGTGAGCTGGAACTTTCGTATTCTATCATTGGCAACAATAGCACGGAAGATGCGTTGAATGTTATTCGAGCGCCTGTCAAATTCAAATATGTGGAGTTCCTTAATACTCTTTCCGATGCCTTTGATGGTGACTTTATTACAGGGTCTATATCGCATTGCAGTTTTCACGACGTTCAGGGTGATGCCCTGGATGTCAGCGGATCAGAAATTTCCGTGAGGGACACATATTTTGTTGGAATCGGGGACAAAGCAGTTTCAGCCGGGGAAGGCAGTACAGTAAGTTTGAACGATCTCAGGATCTTTGATGTCGGCATCGGGGTCGCCAGCAAAGATCTCTCGGTTGTATATGCGGAGGATGTGCGGGTTGAGAGAGCAGAGGTTGCAGCGCTGGCGGCCTATATTAAAAAACCGCAGTATGGGCCAGCCGAGATTAATGCCGTAAATATAACCATTGTTGAGACGTCTACACCAGCAATCTGCCAGGCCGGCAGCCAGCTGGTTCTCAATGGTGAGGAAGTGCCTGTAAATGAGCTGGACGTTGATCTCCTCTATGAGCAGGGTATTCTGGGAAATTAGGCCGTGAAGGAATCACATGGTTGAGAACCGCAGGTATGAATTGAAGTTGGTGTTTGATCGACAGCGTATTAATGAACTGCGTGCCCGGATTCTTGCCCACCCTGATGTTTTCGGGGTTGCATACCCGCGTCGCCAGGTCAATAATATCTACTTCGATACCCAGGATTTTCAGTTCTGGACTGATCATGTTGCCGGGTCTGCGGTGAGGGCTAAATTGAGATTCCGCTGGTATGGCGGCAGCTGGGCTGTAAACGAGGGTCAGCTGGAGCGCAAGGTGAAAATGGGGGACGCAGGATACAAACTAATAAAACCCATCCACGCTTCTTTTGATCTTTCCCGGCATTGCTGGCGGGATGTGATCAGAATAATAACCCAGAATATCACACCTGATTTTGAACCCATGTTTGGTTCTCTTATTCCGACAGTGATCAATCTGTATCAAAGGGAATATTTTGTCAGCCGCGATGGTGTAGTCCGGGTTACACTGGACTATGACATGGCTGTGTTTGAACAGACCTCAAGATTGACACCGAACATCCGCTACCAGAAACCAGTACAGCAGGCAGTGATTTTGGAGATGAAAGTCCCGGTAAACGAATACCAGAGAGCTTCTTCAGCGATGGCTGGTTTTCCACTGTATCGCAGGCAGTATTCCAAGTATCTTGATGCGATGGAAAATTTACCGGGGTAAACGAGTGTGCATGCCTGCCAGCGTTGGGGTTTTATGATGAATGCAGATCCGCTCTAGCACGATCATGTGAAGAAAATTCGGAGATTTCTTGAGAAGGCGAAATAAATAAGGTACATTATATTATATAGTGTCTACTTTATTGAGGGGGAGTGCTCTATGGTTCGGACTGAAAAAGGCGTTGTAATTGGAAATACCTACCTGAAATATTCAACCAGGAATCCGATAGCTCGGTTCCTGGTAGATCATTTTATAAAAGTTCTGGACGAGATGGTATATTCCATCAATCCGGAGCATATTCATGAAGTCGGCTGTGGCGAGGGGGAACTCATTTCAAGGTATGTGGATGGCAGGCGGCGCTTAACCGCCAGTGATTTTTCACAGGAGATTATCCGGGAAGCCCGCGAGCGATATAAATCAACAGATATTCACTTTAAGGTATCAGGTATATACAGCCTGACTGAAGAGGATGCCGCGGATTGCATCCTGTGTATTGAGATGCTTGAGCATCTTGAAGATCCAAAACGAGGGCTGCGAATCCTGGCGGATCTGGCTGACCCTTATCTGATTATCAGTGTACCGCGAGAGCCGATCTGGCGGTTTGTTAATATGCTGCGTGGCGCGTATTTGAAGGATTTTGGCAATACCCCCGGCCATCTTCAGCACTGGTCCCGAAGGGACTTTATCAGTTTATTGCAGCCGTTCTTTGAGATTGTACTTGTTCGGAGTCCTTTTCCCTGGACAATAGCCTTGTGTAGACGCAGGGAGTGATTTTTCCAGCGAATAATATACTTTCGGATATCTATACAAAAGGCACCCCTTCGGATTGATGGTGTGATTGGTTTCTTTCATGCCAAAACAGATTTCCGCCTTGCAGCGCGATATGTAGAAGAATGAATTATGAACTGTGTTTCACACACGCAGCTGCTTCTCTATTCATTTCTGGCATTTTCCCTGTGTGAAGGGAATTCGCAGGACTACAGCCCCTCCGGTATTCCTGGTGTATGGACCTGATCATCCAGTCTGCAGCTATGATGCCTGTATATATTTATTACCAGGCGGATCAGTTCAATCCGTTTTCTGATACAATCCTGCAGCTGGAATAGATTCCGGAATAGTATTTTCCGGCATAAAGAATACGGGTTTTTACTCAGGTACAAGGAAAGATACAATGACTCATCTTGACGAATTGGAAACAACAAGCGTTCATATTCTGCGGGAGGCTTATGCCAACTTCAAGAATCTGGGAATGCTGTGGTCGATGGGGAAAGACAGCACTGTTCTGTTGTGGTTGACCCAGAAGGCTTTTTTTGGCCATGTTCCATTTCCTCTGATCCACATCGATACCCATTATAAGATCCCGGAGATGATTGAATACCGTGACCGGCTGACCCGGGAATGGCATCTTCCGATGGTGATTGGCAGCAATGAGGATGCGCTGGAAAACAAACAGACTTTCCCGGATGGCAACGTCGACCGGATTACCTGCTGCAGTCTGCTCAAGACTGAGGCGCTGCGCAGAACGCTGAATGGGGAAGGCCGCAGGCTGCGCTACAATCACAACCGGCAGCGCTATGAGGAAGAACCCAACCCTGGATCTTTTACCGGGGTGATTGTAGGCGCAAGAGCTGATGAAGAGGGTTCCCGTTCGAAGGAGCGCTATTTCTCCCCGCGCGATAAGCAGAACGAGTGGAATATCGGCGAACAGCCTCCGGAGTTCTGGAATCAGTTCAAAACAGATTTTGCACCTGGTACCAATGTCCGTATTCATCCGCTCCTTGACTGGACAGAATTAAATATCTGGGAGTATATCGAGCAGGAAAATATCCCTACCGTGTCACTGTACTACGATCAGGGGGAAGGCAAACGCTATCGTTCCCTGGGTTGTTATCCCTGTACCTTTCCTGTTGAATCCTCTGCGCGCAATGTCCGCGAAATTATTGAGGAATTAAAGACCGGGAAATTTTCACACATCGCCGAACGCGATGGGCGTGCTCAGGATAAGGATGACGGCGGCGGGCTGGAAACGCTGCGCCGGGAAGGATATATGTAGACATGACACCCTCCATACAACCAACCACAGCAGAAAAGATGGATATCGTTTTTGTCGGCCATGTGGACCACGGCAAGAGCACAGTGATCGGCCGTATGCTGGCTGATACAGGATCTCTTCCGGAAGGGAAACTGGAGCAGGTGCAGCTGAGCTGTGAGCGGAACTCCAAGCCATTTGAGTATGCCTATCTGATTGATGCGTTAAAGGACGAGCGTGCTCAGAGCATCACCATTGACTCGGCCAGGGTGTTCTTTCAATCCCTGAAACGGCATTACATCATCATTGATGCCCCGGGGCATATTGAATTTATCAAGAACATGGTTACCGGTGCTTCCCGGGCGGAAGCAGCGGTGCTTGTGATCGATGCACATGAAGGAATCCAGGAGAACTCACGGCGTCATGGATATTTGCTGTGGATGCTGGGCATCAAGCAGATCGTTGTCGCCGTGAACAAGATGGATCTTGTCGATTATGACCAGGATGTTTTCGATACTATTGAGACTGAATATAATTCGTTTCTTGCAGAAATCGGTGTAGAACCACTGTGCACCATCCCGGTCAGTGGGCGTGAAGGGGATAATGTGGCTTCACTCAGCGAGCGTATGCCGTGGTATCAGGGGCATACGGTGCTTTCTGCGCTGGACAGTTTCACTAAAGCCCGGCCGCTGGATGATAAGCCCATGCGCCTTCCGGTGCAGGATGTATATAAATTCACTCTGTTCGGTGACGACCGCCGTATTGTTGCCGGCACACTTTCCAGCGGTAAACTGAAAAGTGGAGATGAAATTATCTTCTACCCATCCGGTAAGCGAAGCACTATCAAAACGCTTGAAGAATATGGTGCGCCTGCTCCTGAGGAAGCCAGGGCGGGAGAAGCGGTCGGATTTACCATGGAGGAACAGATTTATGTGCGCCGCGGGCAGGTTGCCTGCCTGGCTTCAGAACCTGCCCCGCAGATTTCACAACGCTTCCGGGCGAGTCTGTTCTGGCTGGGTAAACACCCCATGCTGCCCAAGAAGCAGTACCTTCTGAAGCTGGGAACAGAACGCGTAAAAGCAGAAATTGAGACCATCCATGCGGTTATCGATGCGTCTGATCTTTCAAACAAAGAAAAGCAGGTAATCGAACATCATGATGTAGCTGAGGTAACCTTCCTGCTCAAACGGGAGATGGCTTTTGATACAACCAATGGGATTCCGGATACCAGCCGCTTTGTCGTTGTTGACGACTATGAAATCTGGGGCGGGGGAATTGTGCTCGAAGCTATTGGTGATGCAGAACAAACCATACTCCGGGATGAGGTCTTCCTGCGGAACAAGAAATGGATAAAGAGTCACATCTCCTATGACGACCGGGCTGACAGGTATAACCAGCATTCAGCGTTAATAATCGTTACCGGGAAAAAGGGTTCAGGACGGAAAACCCTGGCCGGAAAAATTGAAAAACAATTGTTTGATGATGGAAAATTTGTATACTACCTCGGTGTAGGCAGTGTTCTCTATGGTGTCAATGCGGATCTCAAGCGGGATGGCAGGAATAACTGGCATGAACATCTGCGGCGAATCGGTGAGATCGCAAATATATTTCTGGATGCCGGTCTGATCCTGATACTGACAGCGATTGAGTTGACCCAGGATGATCTGAAAGTCATTCAGACGATCATCAGTTCCAACCAGATCGAGACTGCCTGGGTGGGCGATACTGTAACTACTGACATCAATTATGATATCCTGATTCCTGATGAGCAAAGATTTGATGAGGCTACCATATCCATCAAGCGCCTGCTGCAGGAGCATGGTATCATTTTCAGCCCATGATCCAATTCCTTTAGCAATTGAAATCTACGAGGAAAGGACACGGTGGAGAATTCTCCACCGTGTCTTTACTGCTTGACTTGAGTTATTCTGCATGGCAGAATAATTTATCCGCAGGAAGAAGGGGTTTTTGCAGCAGGATCAGTATGAAATTTCTCCTTCCCCGGATTCTCACTCGTGTTGGACTCGTATTTTTTCGGGAAGGAAAATATGAATACTGCATCGATGGCAACAATCCCACCTCATGGTGGCACCCTGGTTAACCGCATGCTGCATGGAGAGACCCGCGAGGCGGTTCGCGAAAGGGCGGCAACGATGCTGAAAGTTGCCCTCAATCCGGTCAATCTTTCCGATCTGGAATTAATCGCCATAGGTGCATTCTCACCGCTGACCGGCTTTATGAAGCAGTCTGATTATGATCGGGTTATCCACACAATGCGGCTGGCTTCGGGATTGGTATGGCCGATCCCGATCACACTTTCTCTGGACAGGGAAACAGCGGACAGGATCAGTATTAATCAGGAAATTGCGCTTTGTGAGGGGGACGTGCCACTTGCTGTGATGACAGTCGCAGAAAAATTCCAGTATGACAAAGAAGTGGAGGCCGAGAACGTATATCGCACCCGAGAGGATGCCCATCCGGGAGTTGCCCGATTGTATGGACAAGGTGAAATATTGCTGGGGGGAGATTTCTGGGTATTTGAACTTCCACAGGCTGCCAGGACAGAATTTCCAGAGCTGCGCCATACTCCTGCACAGACACGCCGCATCTTTGCCCAGAATGGATGGCGCCGTGTGGTCGGATTTCAGACCCGAAATCCCATTCATCGAGCTCACGAATATATTCAGAAAACAGCACTCGAAATTGTCGACGGCCTGTTCCTGCACCCGCTTGTCGGTGAAACCAAAAAAGATGATATTCCAGCAGATGTACGCATTGAAAGCTACCAGGCCATTCTGCGGGATTATTACCCGGCAGATCGGGTGATGCTGGGAGTCTTCCCGGCAGCTATGCGCTATGCCGGGCCCCGGGAGGCGGTCTTTCATGCCATATGCCGAAAGAATTATGGCTGCACTCATTTTATCGTCGGGCGTGACCATGCTGGTGTGGGCAAATACTATGGCACATACGATGCACAATTGATATTCGATGAATTTACCCGTGAGGAAATCGGAATTACACCTCTGCTGTATGAGCATGCCTTCTACTGCAGGAAATGCGGTGCCGTGGTGAGCGCGAAAACCTGTCCACATGGGAAAGAGGAATGGGTCTATCTCAGTGGCACACAGGTGCGGGAGATGCTGGAGAATGGTGAAGCGCTGCCGGTGGAATTCACACGTCCCGAGGTGTCTCAGGTACTGATCGAAGGTATGCGCCGGCACAGGAACAAGCGGGAGTAGCTCAGACTCGACAGGCTGGTTTGGAGATCTTTAATGGGACACCGATCAAAACGGAGAATGTTTGTCCTGGGCCTGGACTGCGCCGAACCGAAACTGGTATTTGACTTATGGAAGGACCACCTGCCAGTCCTGAAAAACCTGGCTGCTCGTGGCTGCTGGGGGAAACTACGTTCAAGCACCCCGGCGATAACTGTACCTGCCTGGAGTTCCATGCTCAGCTCGCGCGACCCCGGTGTGCTGGGGGTCTATGGCTTCCGAAATCGTGCTGATACCAGCTATTACCGGATGGAAATTGCAGACAACTCTGTGATCCACCAGCCCCGTGTCTGGGACTATCTGGGTGATGCAGGATACGATTCCATCTTGATCGGTATTCCACAAACCTATCCGGTGAGATCAGTACGGGGCAGACTTGTATCGGGGATCCTGACACCTGATATTGAGAAACCCTGTACCTGGCCGCAGGAATGGCGGGATGAAATACGCCGGCTTGCACCACAGTATGATTTCGATGCCCGGCCATTCCGCACCGAGCGTAAGGATTGGCTTCTGGAAAAGATTCATTCCATGACAGAGGCCCATTTTACGGTAGCTGATTCCATTCTGGACAGCCCGGATTGGGATTTCTTTATGCTGGTGGAAATCGGCCTGGATCGCATGCATCATGGGTTTTGGAATTATTTTGACCCGACTCATTTTGAATACGAGCCCGGCAATCCGTATGAGAAGGTTATTTTTGATTATTATGTCTGGATGGATACAAAATTGGGAGAATGGTTGGACAGGCTTTCACCGGAGGACGTGGTGCTGGTAGTATCGGATCATGGTGCACATGCTGTGCAGGGATGGATCTGTATCAACGAGTGGTTGTGGCGGGAAGGATACCTTACACTTTTTGAAGAGCCGCAGGGTGGTGTGGTTCCATTTACGAAAGTCGAGGTAGACTGGTCCCGCACACGGGCGTGGGGTGCCGGCGGGTATTATGGGCGGATATTTTTTAATATTGAGGGCAGAGAACCGGAAGGTGTGGTAAAACCGGAGATGGTGGAAGATCTGCGCGAGGAGCTTTGTGAGCGTATCGCAGCTGTTCCATCTCATACCGGTGAACCGTTGGATACACGTGTATATACTCCGGACAGGATATATCAGCAGGTGAATGGTCTGCCACCTGATCTGTTGGTGTACTTTGACAATCTGCGCTGGCGTTCAGCTGGTTCTTTTGGCCATGATGGTATCTACAGCTTCAAGAATGATACAGGCCCGGATGGGTGCAACCATGCTGAGGATGGGTTGTTTATCCTCTATGATCCGGCTGCATTACAGGGCGGCAGGGAAGTTATTGGCGCACAGTTAATGGATGTCGCCCCATGGATACTGGACACCTTTGGTGTATCCAGGCCGGATTCCCTGCAGGGGAAATCCATGATATTCGAATAGGAGAATTGTTGTTGGACGATAATATTCCTCCACGGATGTGGAAAAAACTGATTCTGATTCAGGGGCATCGACGCAGTGGATCAACGTGGCTGGCTGCCGTTCTTGGAGAGGCGGAGGAAGCCAGTCTGATCCCCTATGAGCCGTTATGGTTGAAGCATCATCCTGATTCGGAAATTGGTGATCGAATCGCACAAATGCGAAGAAAAAGCGGTTGGTACATAGACTTTAACCATGATAATGAAGACAATGTTACCTTTGCTCGCCTGATCCGGGAACACCTGGCAGCATTGGTGGAACACTACTTCGGCGGCCCGGTTGGAACGTTACTGATTAAGGAGCCGCATCCGAACTGGATGCCGATACTGAAGGCAGCATTTCAACCGGACCATGTTCTGTTTCTCGACCGCCACCCACTGGGAATTCTGAATTCCTATGAAAAGTCTGCCCTTTATGAAGGTTGGGAGACAGAAGATGAGTGGCAAAAGTTCCTGATAGATATGCAAAAGATAGCGCCTGATAGGCTTTCTGACATGGGACGGATAGCACACCCGGCGAAACGTGTGGTTTATATGGCCTATATTGGACGACAGCTCTGTCTGGAGGGAGTAAAAGATATTCCCCATACTGTGGTGCAGTACGAGCCGCTTTGTCTGGATCCATACAATGAATTTGCGCATATTTTCCGGAACCTGGGTTGGCACTGGGATGAAACTATCCGGGCAAGGGTAAAACCACTGGTTGACCCGGATGGGGAGAATGAACCAGGTTTTGTTGCTGTGCATAAACGTTCAAAGGAGCGGGCTTATGCCTGGCGGAAAGAGATGGCACCGCATCTGGTTCGAGCTATCACCTGCTTTCTTGAAAAAATCGGTTGGGAAATAAATCTTCCAGATGAAGTCGAACCACTAACTCTCGCAGAGAAATTGCGCCGAATAAAAATCTATATTCGCAGGCGATATTATTGGCTTCGCCGGTTTGGGGTAAAGGCGGTTTTGCGGAGCCGTTAGATAAAATCATTGGATCGAAACACAAAATCGGAGAAACAACGGAGAATACAATGGAGCATAAAGGATTTACATTATGGTTTACCGGCTTGTCAGGTGCAGGAAAAAGTACACTCGCCGAATATGTTGTCAAACAGCTTCGTGAGAAAAACATGAAAGTGGAAGTGCTGGATGGCGATGTCGTCCGCACTAACTTGAGCAAAGGGCTGGGCTTCTCAAAGGAAGACCGGGACATCAATATCTACCGGATAGGATGGGTATGTGAGGTATTGAGCCGAAATAATGTTGTGGCAGTGGCAGCTGCTATTTCTCCTTATCGCGAGGTCCGCGATAATGTGCGCAAGAAGATCGAGAACTTTGTTGAGATTTACGTGGAAGTTCCGATTGAAGAAGTCATTAGCCGGGACGTTAAAGGTCTTTATAAAAAGGCCCTGGCGGGTGAAATCAAGAATTTTACCGGAATTTCTGATCCGTATGAAGCTCCGGAGAATCCTGAAGTGGTATGTAACACCGCTGAAGAAACGATTGAAGAAAGTGGACAGAAGATTCTGGCATACCTGGATAAGGCCGGCTTGCTGCCTTCGTAATTTCAGGTTTCCCGATAAAATATTTAAGGGTGCTGCCCGCAGCACCCTTTTTGCATTATCCGGCGGCAAGGAGATTTACCCTGTAAACGGCCTGGCTATTTTCACCCGGGTGGGGTCTGGTTCGTGCAGCGGGGCAGGGCAATCGCATTTTCAATTATGTAAAACCTTAAGCAAGTACTCATGGTCCATACTGCACAATAACCGCTTCCATTTGGCAC
>JAFGNH010000087.1 GCA_016927115.1 Anaerolineales bacterium
ATGGACATTCACTTCTGAGTACTCAATACCATGGGTTTCAAAAAATTCCCGGGCCATTCTACAGCCCGGACACCAGCGGGTACAGTAAAGTACAACATCTGCCTGTGGGATGGGATCATCCGCTCCTTTTCTTTCAACATCTGCTCGTGCTGCAGACACAGGATCAATGCGTTTTAATTCCTGGATCAGAATATCATTCTCAGGTAAATCGTCGACATCATGGATATCGATATACTGAATAACACCATGCTTGTCGATAATGAATATTGCCCGTTCACTTTGTCCATCTTCCTTTTTGAATACGCCAAATTTCTGCGCAATTGCCCCATGAGGCCAGAAGTCACTGAGTAGTGGATAGGTGATCCCCCCCAGGCTTTCTGCCCAGGCTTTCAGACAAGGGCTGTGATCTACACTGATGCCCAGAACCTGGGCATTTAATCCTGCAAAAAGAGGAAGGTCCTCTTCATATGCAGGAACTTGACTGCTTCAAATTGGTGTCCACGCCAGAGGGAAGAAGAACAGGATAACATTCTGCCCACGGTAATCATGCAGTGACACCTCTCTTCCCAGGTGATCGGTCAGCGTAAAGTCGGGCGCTTTCTTCCCTGTTTTCAGTTTCATATGACCTCCCAATTATGCGAGAAATAAGATCACTAAAGGTTAAAAATAGTCTACCAGAAACCGGGTCCCTTTGTGCGTTTATGCGTATACCATGAGTGAAATCCTCTGGAAAATTCAGAGGCAGGAAAGAACAAAAGCTATGCGATTCGGAAAGCACGCATAGCTATATCCAATGAGGAGGGGAAGAGAGGATCATTTTTCAATCCTCTCTTCAGAATTACAGTATCTCAGTCAACCCAACCCTGATTCTTGAGGAAGTCCGTGATAACCGGCAGTTCCATGTATTTACCCTGGTATGCCTCAATAGCCGGCCACAGGGTTACGAACCAGAGTATTGGTGCACAAATTGCCCCAACCACAGTAATTGCGAGTATTACCATGACCACCCAGAGGACTACATTGACGGCCAGGGATTGTACTGCATGGTACTTGAGGAAAGGACGGGCTTTCTTGTCTTCCATGAAGAGCAGGATCAGCGCGATCAGTGGGATCGGGTAGCCGAATGCGGCCAGGAGCTTGTCATTCTGTGTGATTTCTGATTGGTTGAAGTCGATCTGGTCACTCATAAAATTCTCCTTATATATGTTTCTTTAAATAATAACGGATTTAATGTACACCTGTATTCCAATTTCTGCCAAACCCGGGGCAGGTATTCCGAATACAGTGGACACTCAAACCTGAAAACTTATTCCGCCGGGGGCATCTCAAGGAAACCTCGATTTTGTGCCAGCCCAATCCTATTAACCCCGAAGAGGATAACAGGTTGCGGTCATTGGAGCAGATTCCATTTACATATTATAGCCTAAGGGAAGCAGAGGAACACTGTGAGGGTGGCGAAGGCAGCAGAGAGTCTAGTGCCGATGCGATCCTGCGGATTCACCAGCATACCCACTTATGGTACTGTTAGATAAACACAGATCGATACATTTGTTCTGAGCCTGAGGCCGGTTCTTCGTGTATCTGGCAGGTGAAGCTGCAGTGATCAACGCAGCGTCAGGCTGACAGGGCAGTGATCGGATCCGAGCACATCCATGTGAATCTGGGCATTGACAACCCTGTCACGGAGTTCCGGTGTGATAAAGAAATAATCGATACGCCAGCCAACATTGCGTTCCCGGGCTTTGCCCCAATAAGCCCACCAGCTATAAACGTCTGTTTTTTCCGGATGGCGGTCGCGGTAGATGTCGATGTAACCTGCGGTGGTGACTTCATCCAGCCAGGCACGTTCTTCTGGCAGGAAGCCTGTAGTCTTCTGATTTTCTTTCGGTCGGGCGAGGTCAATTTCCTTATGGGCGGTGTTCACATCCCCACAGAATATCACTGATCTCCCCTGGGATCTGAGATTTTCGCAGTAGGACAGAAATGCATCGTAGAATTCCAGTTTAAAGGGTACTCTGGAGTGATCGCGAGAACCATTGGGGAAATAGGCGTTCAGGAGCACAAAATCTCCATAATCGGCGATAATTGTGCGCCCCTCTGCATCAAATTTTTCAATTCCCAACCCGATCTGTACCGACAGAGGGTCCTCTTTACTGAAAACCGCCACGCCGCTGTACCCTTTGCGCTCTGCAGATGCCCATGTGATGTGGTATCCAGGGATTTCCAGTAATTCCGGGTCGAGCTGTTCGGGATTTGCTTTGGTCTCTTGAACTGCGAGGATATGGGGTTGTGCCTGCTCTATCCAATCGAGAAAGCCCTTCTTTTGGGCGGCCCTGATCCCGTTGACATTCCATGAGTACAGTGTTTTTTCAGTCATAATGAGCTAATTTTACCAGAAAGTACACGGAGGATTTTATACGGTAGATGTGGAAATCAGGATAAGTTCTGCTATTCTTGGAACACAGATCCACCACCTTTTGATTGGAGATTACGAATGGAAATTATAAGAGTACAGACTTGTTCCAAGAATGAACTGATTGACATTACTGACCAGGTTCAAGCGGCTATCAGCGAAATTGGAAGCCAGGAAGGACTTGTCTCTGTATTTATACAGCATACAACAGCCGGAGTAACCATTAATGAAAATGCGGATCCTGATGTTGTCCGCGATATATTGAGTGACCTGGCACGTTTAATTCCTGAAAATCAGTCATATTATCGGCATTTTGAAGGCAACAGTGCCAGCCATTTAAAGGCGAGTCTGGTGGGAATCTCTGTGACAATACCGCTGGTATCCGGCAGAATGGCGCTAGGCCGCTGGCAGGGGATCTATTTCTGTGAGTTTGATGGGCCACGCACACGATCAGTTATGGTCAATATCATCCCCAGTGAACCGCTTCCCCGGGTTTAACCGGGATTTCCAGCGCATAATGATATAATGCGTGATCTCGCCTACATGGCGCTAATTACTGAATGCTGCTTTTGTTCCTTCAGTAAAATCTGATCATGAAAACATCTGAACGAATCACTATCACATCTACCTCACTCATCCTCAGCACGGCTGCCATTATCGGGCTCAGTGCATGTTCCCAATCCCTGAGGATTAGCGAAGTAAATTCAAGCGAAACCCCGGTGCAAACATTTCTCGCAAGCTTTACGCCCACGAGCACATCCACACCCAGTTCTACGCCCACACCCACGGTGTCACCTTCTGCAACCCTGGAACCCACACTGACGCCTACTCCAAGCCCAACTCCGAGTGCCACGCCGCGGCCTACATATGCAATCCTGCGTGGAGAGGTTAATGTGGAACAGGTGAGCTGCTTCTATGGGCCAAGTAAAGCCTACCTGTATAAATATCTCCTGTTGGGTGGCAGCAACCTGGATATTATTGGTATTCTTCCGGATACCCGGTATATTCAGGTGCGCGCCATTGGAGGGGATAATCCTTGCTGGATGAACCTGGAATGGATGGATGTCAAAGGGGATATCAACACGGTGGAGCCTATCGATCCGGAGGATATTTTGCTGCCGGCTTCTCCATATTATTCGGCGCTTACCAATGTTTCGGCTGTTCGGGATGGCAATCAGGTAACGATTTCCTGGAATCCCCTTTTCCTGCGCGCTGGTGATGATTCACTGCAGGAACCATATCTGGTGGAGACATGGGTCTGTCAGGGAGGTGAACTTACCTTTGTGCCAATCGGTGCGTATATAACTCTGGCAAACGTAATCGATGAGCCGGGCTGTGAAGAGCCTTCACACGGACGTGTCTATGGTGTGGAAAAGCATGGATATACAAGGTATGTTGTTGTTCCCTGGCCGGTTTTCGAAGATGATTCTGATTGAGCAGATTCTCAAATAAAAATAAATAAAAGAGGCTGTCCTAGAAGGATGGCTCCTTTGGATTACAGTGTTTCAAAACCCACCCCTCATCCCTCCGGGGAGGGGAATTGGTATTGGTTTTCCATGGATCGTTTGCTCCAGGTTTCGAGTCAGTCCGTTTTGTTTGATTATACCTGCAGAAGAAGCGCGAAGTTCCCTCCTTGGAGGGGATTCAGGGGGGGCATTTCAGGGCTGCACTATCAACGATGAAGGAAAACAGGGGGGCTGCCCTTTTGGGACAGCCCTCTACCATGAACATACTATTTCTTCTGGCTGATGTACTGGTTAATTGCTTTTCGCCATTGGGATGTATTTCGCCAGCTTCCGGGCGAGGTTGGATATCGGCATACTCTGGAGCCAGATCGTGCCGGGACCGCGCAGGTTAGCAAGGAAGAGGCCTTCCCCGCCGAAGAGGACATTGGTCACTCCTTTTACCATTTCGATATCATAAGAAATGGTGGGTTCGAACATGGCAATATGGCCTGGATCGACGCGCATCGTTTCGTTGGCCTGCAGTGTATAGGTCCGCACATCTCCGGGTATCTCCATGAAGACTGCTCCCGGCCCCGTTACTTTCTGGAGGATGAATCCTTCTCCACCGAAGAGGCCAGCCCCCAGTTTTTTCTGGAAGTAGATTTCAAGCTTAACGCTGGATTGTGCTACCATGAAGGAATCTTTCTGGCAGATGATACTTTCGCCAGTCGCAAGTTCCTTCAAGATAACTTTTCCAGGTGCTTCCGGGGTAAAAACAATCATCCCTCCAGACCCGCCTGCGGTATAAGTTGTCATAAAGATGGATTCCCCGGCGAGTTTTCGACCGAGGCTGGCCATAACCCCTCCCCGGGCACTTGTTTTCATATCAACAGCTCCCTGCATCCATGCCATGCCGCCTGATTCTGTGTATACAGATTCGCCAGGATCCAGCTTGATCTCCAATGTTTGCAGCAGATCTCCTTCAATCTTGTATTTCATATCCGACCTCCTAAATGGGGTAATTGAATTGTAGCATAATCGATTTTCACGCCGAATCCTGACCATACGCGGCCAGGTATCTGAAATCCATGCAATCCGGATAGAAATCGTTCGCTAGCTGGACAACCTCCTTGAATCAGCGGTACTATGGAGCAAGGGGCAGGCGATGGAATAGGTATTACCAGTGCATAAGGAGAAAGTAGTGAAGGAGAAAATCCTGGTTCCTGCCAGCAGGGCACAGGTTCAGTTAAAAATCAGCAATTCCCGATTTATCTCAACCGTTTCGCCTGCTTTCAGTGTCGAGGAAGCACGCGCTTTCCTGGATGAAATGAAAAACACGTACAGCGATGCCACACATAATGTTCCAGTGTACATTATCGGTCATGGAGCTTCGATTACAACACATTGCAGTGACGATGGTGAACCTTCCGGTACCGCGGGCAGGCCTGCACTGGCAGTGCTGCAGGGTAGTGGTCTTGGAGATATTGCAGTAGTGATCACACGTTATTTCGGGGGGACAAAACTGGGAACTGGTGGACTGGTACGTGCATACAGTGAATCAATGCGCGAAGTCCTGGCGGCGGTTCCAAAAGCTGAAAAGGTACTCTGCCACAGGTGCAGCATGGAGATGCCGTACCCGCTGTATGAACCGGTTAAGAGACTTCTTCTGACATCAAGGACAGTTGTGTTAGAGGAGCGGTTTACTGAAAAGGTCCTTCTTCACGTCCAGATCGCAGCGGATTCGTTTCAATCCCTCCAGGCTGAACTTGGTGAACTCTCGCGTGGTACGCTGCAGCTTGAGATTGAGAGGGAGAATTTTTTTGCCCTTTCTCCGGTCAGCCATGATTCTGATCATACGCATTCAGACTGAATTTCAGTTTTTAAGCTAAAGATCCGGGCAAAGCTGCCGATAACCCATATATGACGGTCTCTTCGCTTTCGAATGTGTCCATGCTGGCATCCTATGCATCGCAGATGCAGTCCAATCGCACGCAGGCGAAGGTTGCTGAAAAAGTCCTGGATCAGGTCCAGGATCAGGCTGCAATGCAAGCTGATGCCCTGGTCTCGATGATTGAGGAATCTACCCGGATGCTGGAGGCGACCGGGCAGATTTTTGATATCTCAATATAAGATGCCAGCAGGACCAAAATAGAGTTCTCGGAACAGGGGGGATATTTTGCGTTAAGCCATAAAACCTTTCTTGCCTATCCACAGTGGACGTATATTAAAGTGACTTTCTGAACCTTGTTTAGATCGATGGGGAATACCGCTGTAATCACTGATGACAGGTTTGAGAGGGGGCGTTTTTTTCTTCTGTTCCCATCAGCGAATCAGGTAATGCATAAGAGATATTTCGTCTTTGAATGTATGGATGCACCTTTAGAAGAAAGGCCATTCTGCGAATGTTCCGAGGTTTCCTGCACGACAGGGAAAGGGATATAATGGCAGGTGCAGTGTGGGCAACCTCTGGAGAGGATGTCTCGCTGAATACCAACGGGAGGGTACGTGCGCTATGGAGTTCAGTAAACTTGCCACATCCATCGCTCCATCTCCAACGCTGGCGTTGAATGAGAAAGCGAAAGCATTACAGAGAGAAGGTGCAGCAGTCATTAATCTGGGTATCGGAGAGCCCGGCAATTTTGCACCAATGGGAGCAATTCTAGGCGGGATAGCCGGCATTCAAGATGGAAATGTAAAGTATGGCGCCACTGGTGGTACTCCAGCATTGAAAGAAGCAATAATTAAATACACCGCAAAACACTACCAGCGAGAAATTTCTGCAAACAATATTCTTATATCCAATGGTGCCAAACAGTCCCTCTTCAATATTCTGTTTGCGCTGGTGAGTGAAGGGGATGAGGTGCTATTGTTTGCTCCTTATTGGGTCAGCTATCCGGAAATGATCCGTATTACGCGTGGAACAACCAGGGTAGTTGAACCCGGAGAAGGCTTTCAGCCTTCCATGGATGATGTAAAAAAGCAGGTATCACCCCGAACACGCGTGATTATTCTGAATAACCCGAACAATCCATCGGGAATCATCTATCGGGAAGAATTCGTAGCTGAACTTGTATCCTTCTGTGAGGAACATTCGATCTGCCTAATTATGGATGATATCTATCATCAACTCGTTTTTCGTAACACTCCTTTGCCCACCGGATATACCTATACTCCCCGGTCGGTTGAGGAAAGCTGGCTTATTATTTCGAATGGGGTTTCTAAAACTTATGGGATGACGGGTTTTCGGATTGGCTGGGTGGTCGCCAATTCAGAGTTGATTTCAATGATGGGAAAAATCCAGAGTCAGATGACGTCCTGTCCCCATATCGTTTCCCAGGCAGCCGCAGTAGGAGCCCTGACAGGTTCACAGCATGTAACGACCAATCTGCGGCAGACAATTCAAAATACACGCGATCTGGTTCTACGGGATCTTGAAACCATTCCCGGTGTTAGGACCACTGTGCCAGAAGGGGCATTCTATATCCTTCCTGATTTTCGTGCCTACGATCAGGATTCACAAAGATTGGCTGCATTTCTATTGGAGAAAGTCTATGTCGTAACTGTACCGGGAGCTGCATTTGGTATGGAAGGACATTTACGAATCAGTATTGCAGGGCCTCAATATGAAGTGATGGAGGGGCTTGGCCGTATTCGATGGGCCTTAAACTCGAAGGGATCCGATAGTATTTATCTTGGTGACCAAAAAGTCGTTCGTTCATGGTGATATCAGAGAGGAGAGCGATGAGTACCGACAACATGGAGACATTTCGTAAAAGCAGTTATGGTCTGGACGCTCACGGCTTGTACAACCTGAAGTATGAATTTTGGAACCTGGGCACTGAAGCCCTGATAGAGCATATTATTAAACGGGGGGAGGGAATTCTAACACAGGGGGGGGCGGTGGCTGTGACCTCGGGAAAGCACACCGCCAGAGCAGCACGAGATAAATTCTTTGTTCGTGAACCGTCCACAGAAGGCCTTATTGATTGGGGGGAATACAATCAGCCGATCAGTCAGGCTTCGTTTGACACCTTATACGGGAGGGTGCAATCCTATTTACAGGGAAAAGATGTTTTTGTGCAGGATGTTTTTGCAGGGGCTGATCAATGCTACCGGCATTCTTTCCGAATCATTACGGAACATGCCTGGCAGAGTCTCTTTTCACATACCATGCTGAACCAGCCAGAAGATGAAGAAAAGTATAGAGAGTTTATTCCGGAATTCACTTTGATTTCTGTTCCCTCCATGGCCGCATTTCCCCCCATTGAAGGAGTCCGATCCGAGACCGCTATCGTGGTAAACCTGGGACAGCGGTTGGCCCTTATTGTAAACACAGGCTATGGTGGTGAGATTAAAAAAACGGTTTTTACGATCATGAATTACCTCCTGCCTTTGAAAGGCGTCATGCCGATGCATTGTTCTGCCAGCATCGGGCCTGATGGAGATGGGGCTCTCTTCTTCGGGCTTTCGGGCACCGGTAAAACAACGCTTTCTGCTGACCCGCAGCGGCGCCTGATAGGTGATGATGAACACGGTTGGAGTGACAACGGCCTGTTTAATTTTGAAGATGGCTGTTATGCTAAAGTTATCAATCTTTCTGAAGAGGACGAGCCGGATATTTATGCCTGTACACAACGCTACGGGACTATTCTTGAAAATGTTATCTATGACCCGGAAACCCGGGAGATCGATCTTTTCGATGCATCCATAACCAGGAACACGAGGGCATCCTATCCGCTGCCTTACATACCAAATGCAGCGTTGGATAAGGTTGGTCCACAGCCCAGAAATATCATCATGCTTACCTGTGATGCGTCAGGTGTTATGCCGCCAATTGCACTGCTTGATCCTACTCAGGCGATATACCATTTTATTTCTGGATACACATCAAAAACGGGTGGAACTGAAGCAGGCGTGGGGGACGCACCAGAAAAAACGTTCAGTGCGTGTTTTGGAGCACCGTTTATGGTGCATAAACCAACAGATTACGCGGACCTGCTGCGAAACAAAATTATCCGGCACGAAGTCCGCTGCTGGCTGTTGAATACGGGCTGGGTCGGCGGTTCGTACGGCATCGGCAAGCGTATCAGCATTAAATATACACGCGCTCTGTTGAAGGCCGCGCTCTCAGGTGCTCTGCTTAAAGAGTCAATGCATCAGGATCCAGTTTTTGGCTTCATGGTTCCAGACCACTGCGAGGGTGTACCGGATGCAGTGCTGGATCCATCAGCCAGCTGGGAGGACAAGGAAGCCTACTTAACCAGCTACCGGGAGCTGGCTGCCAGTTTTCAGGAGAATTTCCTGCGGTATCAGCCATACTGCCCACCTGGTTTTTTGGCAGGCGGCCCAAAGCTTTAGAGTTTTGCCCGTCATATTCAGGATATACGTGCAGGATGAGGAACAGTGCTTCAGCATTTTAGATCGGAAGAATCAGATATTACTGCCCCGTTGTCCGGATCTCTTCTGGAGCACTGTTCATCGAAGAAATTGTTGGTTGTTCAGAAGAGTGTGAGTGTGCTTTCGGCCATACAGGCAAAAACAGATCTTGTCAGAGCGGCATCGGCTTGAGCACGATGCAAAGTGGGTAGAGGGATTTCACATCTTACAGCAGCTTTCTCGAGTGATAGCCAGCGGAAACTCTGCCGGTATTCGTTCCATTCACCAGCGTATTGAGCAAAGAGTTTCATAACGCAGAAACTGTCAGGGACTCTATTCCAGGGCGTGCGATGGATCCGTGATGACTGCTCCATAAGCCGAAGATCATATTCCGCGTTGTACATACCAATCAGCCGGCCCTTTAGAATGTTTTCCACTTCTGGCAGAATATCCTGCCAGGAAGGGGCGTTTTGGACCTCTTGATTGGTGATACCATGAATGCGGATAGCATCCGCTGGAATAGGGTTGACGGGTTTGACCAGGCTGTTAAAAACTGACGAGCCAAGGGTATCAACAATTGCTATTTCCACAATTTCAGCATTATTATCTATGCCTGTTGTTTCAGTGTCCAGAAATAGTGGGGATTGCTCTAACAGGCTGCGTGCAGTAGTAATAGCCTCGGTTCTTGCTGCGTGAATATTCATCGATGGCTCCTATTCTGTGCCGAGATTGGCTGATGGCCAGGTTCGCCTCATTGGGGTGAGGGTAGAACGCTTCCTTTTCTGTATGGTCGTTTATAATAACATCTTCCGAAGCTGATGGAAATTTCTGAAGGATAACTAATGTGGCCCAGAAGCACTCCTTAAATCCTGTACTTTTACTAACTGCAATCAGAAAAGCTGTTCAGAACGGCCTATCGGCGGAGGATGTTCTATCCTTTGAGGAAAGGATTCTATACGAGCTTCAGACAGTTGAAAGTATGACCAGGAAACGCTGGAAGGGGATAAAGGAGCTTTCTTTCGATCAGTATCAAGCCTGCATTGCACTGCAAACCCTCAATACGTCTTATCTGAAAAGATTTATTTCACCGGCTGCAGCGCCCGAGCGCTCTACACGGATTCCCGGTATCCTGGCGTTCTGTAATGATCTGCATGAAAAAATCGAAGCCGCGGCCCTGAAATATGACCCCTCCACCAGTGATCAGGAGCTGATTGATCTGAGCTGGCCTGCTTATTCGACCCTCCGTGAACAAAATACGGTTATCAGGAAGACGCTGAAAGAATCGACAGCAGATCCCGCTGTTTTTTCCAGTCAGACATTCCGGGCAGTACAGTGGCTCCGGTTTCTTGAAGATCAGGTGGAATTCCTGGCTCATATCAAGGCTGTTCAGGCAGCTGCGCGGTTATTTTCTATCACTTTAAGACAAAACAAGCGGAAGAAGAGACTGGCTGAGGTACCTCTGCATTTACGCTTTTTTCCAGGATCGGCTTTATTCAGGTCAAAGATCAGCAAGAATACAATAATCTTGACATTGAATGAAGGGTTCATTCATGCTCCAGAACATGTACTCCATGCTATTCTGCGTCTGGCTGCTTCAACAGGTGATAAAGCTGACAAGCAAGCTATGGCATCCTACAGCAGTAGCGGTGAATACCTGAGAATATCCACAGGGCTTCTCCAGCAGACCTCTCCGGGTAATTCCGAATTGGGGTTGTTCCATCATCTTGGGCAACTTGCAGACAAGATTGAAAGGGAATACTTCACTTTCCCCACAGAGCGCCCTCAAATTGCCTGGATGAAAAAACCATCCTATCGCACATTCGGCGTATACCAGGCTTCCAGCAATACCATACGAATCAGCCCTGCACTGGATCATCCGGACGTACCACAATTTGTTGTTGAATATGTCCTTTTTCATGAATTTGCTCATGCAAGGGTGGGCGTCAGGGTTCAAAAGGGGCGGCATCAGATTCATTCGAAAAGGTTCAAGGGGGTGGAGCATCAATTTGCCAGGCGGGATGAAGCAGCAGCTTTCTTGAAGGATATCAGCCGTAAGTATTCAATTCGGGGAACAAGCTGATGGCAGCAAAGCAGCAGTATTCTGCGGGATTACAGGTCGGTGTATAAAAGATTCCAAACCGGTCCAAGATGGTTCTGCAATAAGATCGTTTGTTATTCGTAGATGGGGGATTTCCGGTGGATGAAGACCGTGTTTGTGGTCACCGGGAGTCCGGTGTAGATCTCCACCATGCAATCTCCTTTCAAACCATCATACCCGGCGATATCAAAGCGGGTGTGAGCTCGATTAATACCGATAACGATCGCAACATGGCCATATTCAGCATTGAATCCGTGTTCCCCATTCAGGATTACGGCAATGTCACCTGGCTGCGGAGTGTGATCGAAAGGCAGCCCAAGAAAAGAAGCTGACAATACCCACTGATTTGCGTTCCCCATTTCGCCCGGGATGTCTGCCCGTTGGCGGTAAACATAATCCGTACACTGACATGCCTGCAGGGATCCTTCTGCCCGTGTATGATACACCGGAAGCAGGAGTAAAACTGGCAGCAGCAGCTGTACACAGAGAGAGAGGTGAAGGATAAATTTATAAAGCTCAGCGCTGAATCGTTTGAACATGTGCATCCCCCTGGAAATTATTGCTTGGAAGAATGAATAAGCCAGGCTGTACAGCAGCCCTGGTATTCTTTTTTCTTACTTTACAGAATTGATCTGTTGGTGGCAATCCCACTGAAGTGCTAGATTCAAAGATCGTACATTCTTCGGTTTTATCGAAGCTGCATTCCCATTTGCGCAAGGGTGAGTTCATCATCTACAATACCAGGGCAGGCACATCTGTATTGCGGGTGGATGAAAAACAGCATGGACAAACTCAAAGATGCCAGTGGTGTGAAAACAACAATTGTGGATTGGTGGCTGTTATTTGAAGCAGGCCAGGCCGAGTTCTTTCAAGGAGAGCCAGGAAAACCGGATGCTTATCTTCTGCCGGATTTTTCAGAAGCACTTATTGCTCCGGTTGCTATGCTGGGCATGTGTATCATCCATAACCTCAGAACCGGGGAATGGGCTCTGGCACCAGCGCGCCAGGGAATAGACGCTTGGGAGGTAGCTGCAGCGTATATGCGGCTTGGATATCGTCCCCCGCTTTTTCTGATACATCAATTGACCAACCGGCCCCGAATATCCATTCGGGAGAGTCACAAGATCCTCGATTTGTTCCGGAAAACGATCGAGAGCAGGCACGAGGACATGGGAGAGATGGGGAAAATTCTCCTGCATATCAAATCAAACCTTTCAGGATCCTGAGGACTTTGCGGTTGTATATTCGAGACATCACAACCGCTCCATAATCCTCAGACGATTATCTTATTATCAAGTGCTGCAGTTGTTCTTCTTTGGAGAGGTCAGACCAGCCTGTGTTGCTACTCTAGAATGATGCCCCTCAGATTCGACGCTTGTTTCAGCTGCTCATCGGAAATCCGTGTCCATATGAGGGTTGCACCTTCCAGATCGGCTCCAAGAAGCACAGCACCTTCCATGCGTGCTGCTTCGAGGTTGGCACCCCGCAAGCAGGCTCCACTCAGATTCACCCCCCGCAGATCAGCGTTTGACAGCGTGGCATTTTCCAGGTTTGACTGCTGAAGATTAGCTTCCTGGAGCACAGCAAATCGCATATTCACCGACCGGAGGTTTGCTTTATGCAGATCAGCTTTCTGAAAATTGACCCTCCAGAGATCTGCACCTTCGAGGTTGGCAAGAGAAAAATCAGCTCCAGACAGATTTGACCTGCTCAGGTCAATATTTTGCAGGCGGGAGCGGCTCAAATTTGCACTAACCAGATTTCTGCCTCGTACACGGTGGTTGTTGAGTTCCCAGGTAAGTCGCCACTTATTTTCAATCTGTGTGGACAGATTGATATTGGCACCTTCAAGATCTGCCCATGAGAGGTCGGCTCCTGTGAGATCAGCATGATCCAGGTCAGCATTTTTCAACGAAGCCAGAATTAGATTCGAGTCACGCAGGTTGGCGTTTTTAAGCGAAGCGTTAGTCAGGTCAGCCTTAAAAAGATCTGCTCCGGAGAGGTCGGCATTACTGAGATCTGTCCCGGAGAGATTTGCTTCACGAAGCGTGGAGCCGCTGAAATCCACTTCTACCAGACAGGCACCCGAAAGATCCATTCCGGTCAGATCCTCTTTTACGGCACCATTTGACAGGATCTGAAGCACAGTTTTCCAGCGTTCTTCAATTTCTGTGGATTGATCCAATATCAAACCATTAAGATTGGCACCAGTCAGGGTGGCACCATAGAGATCAGCTTGCTTAAGATTGGCTTCTGCCAGAATACTGTAGGAAAGGTCAGCGCCAATAAGGTACGCTTTTTCGAAATTTGTCCTGCGCAGCACTGCATTTCTAAAGCTGACCCCCTCAAGGTAGTTGCCAGATAAATCCGCATTCTCGAGATTTGCGCCGTCCAGGATCGCGCCAAAAAGCCCATTCCCCACTTTCATCTGGGCTCCGCGAAGATCTGCGTTTTCAAAATTTGTTCCTAGTAAACTGGCGTCATTAAAGATAGTTGATGTCAGTCTTGCATTTATCAACCTGGCGCCTGTGAGATTTGCCCCGGTAAGATCTGCGCCGGTCATGTCTGCATTGGTAAAGTCTACTTTACCCAGAATAGTGCGCTGAAGAGTGGCGTCACGCAGGTTGATGCCTACCATATAGGCCCCGGTGAGGTTCAGGCCAGAAAGGTCTTCCCCCTGAAAGTTAATATCTTTTAGTTTAACTCCAGGTGAAAGTGTAATACCTTTTATTTCCATTATGTATTTTTTTGTCCTTAGATAGATTGTACGGGGAACTTAACGAATATGCAGTAAAAAGAGGGTAAATGAACCGAAGTATCAAGAATCCGTTTTCCTGTAAAGAAATTTCCGGCTCTCCTTCAGCCGAATCGTAAAAACCGGGTATGTAAAAAGGTCATTGAATTCCGCCCATTAATAGTCAGGGCATGCTACAATTTTACATACACATGAGAACTGCTCCATACGAAAAAGCCAAGTAATGAGATCGCTTCCTCTTTTTCCCTTGAATACTGTCCTGTTTCCGGGTATGCCGCTTCGTCTGCATATTTTTGAACCTCGCTACCTGGAGATGATTAATCTTTGCATAGATAGAAAACAACCTTTTGGCGTAGTGCTTATTCGTGAAGGGATTGAAGCGCTTGGCGGTCTGGCTGAGCCTTATATGATCGGTACGATTGCACAGATCGCTGAAGTAAAACCCGTTTCAATCGACCGGATGAATATCCTTGCTATCGGTGGGAAGCGGTTCCGAATCCATTCATTGCAGAGAGATAAACCCTATCTTGTAGGCGAAATATTTGATTTTCCTATCGTAAAGGATAATGAAATACTCAGCAAAGAACTTGCGAAGGATCTACTCCCGTGGATTGAAACCTATCTTGATCTGCTCTCAGAACTGAGGGAAACCCAATTCGATCTGAGTATGGTCCCTAAAACACCGCTTCTGACGGCTTATCTTGCTTCTGTCCTGTTGCAAGTGCCGTTGTTGGAAAAGCAGCAACTACTTTCCTTTGAGAAGATGTCTGATATGTTCAATGATCTTCACCGAATATACCGGAGAGAAGTTGCGCTGCTCCGGAATCTGCTGGATAACCATATCAAGAGGGCGGATGAATTCCTCTTTCCATTAAACTGATTCTTATCAATATCAATCAACATCATCCTGCGAGCTTCTGTAGGGGTAATCATTTCCCAATACTGAATGAACATATCAATCACCATAACCTTGGGTGTGACTCTTCCAGGAATAAAAGCGTATTGTGGAAAAAAAACTCCTCTCAGCTGCAGCGAGAAGAGTTTTATTCATTCTGGATGCGGGGAAGTGGTTAAAAACCACGAATAGGATAGTCAGAGGGATCAAAGGCTGTTGTTTCCACCGCTGCCGGGTCCAACCCCAGCTTTTTTAATACCAGTGTGGCAGCTTCGAGTGTTGCCAGGGCAACGGCTGGCGTACACTCCTCGCTGAATGTTTGAATGTCTTCGGCTTCGATGCCTATATAGTGGATATTGTCATCTTCGGGAAGATGAGCGCCAGCCTGGCGGCCGACTGTCAGTGCGGTTGTGAGGTTCACATCATGGGCAGATGCGCTGCGCTGGCTTGCGACAGTATCAGCCGGCAGGAGGTGAACGGTGCCAGGTGGTGCGCCGGTGACAATTGCATCGAGAATCAACGCGCGGTCATATCCAATAAGCAATTCCATCAAGCGCAAACCACCGCAGGTATCTAGGACGACATCAATATCTGGCTGGTCCTGCAGCAGCTGTTCGAGAATTTGTGCTGCTGCAAGCCCAGCCCGATCGTCACATAGGATAGGATTTCCCAGGCCGACAACAATTGTGCGCATAGTCAGGTCTCAGGGCAGGTTCTGTTTGAAGTGTTCCAGAACTTCTCCCTCAGGATCCCGCAGGCGTACTTCCATGGGAAGCTGGCCGGGAAGTGTGTGCGTAGCACAGGCCATACACGGATCGTAAGCACGGAAGGCCATTTCTACCTGGTTCAACAGGCCTTCTGAAATAACCTTTCCGCCCTTAATCAGGCCTTCAGCTGCTTTCTTTACGGACATATTAATTGCCGCATTGTTGTTGGTAGTTCCGACAATCAGATTAACCTTCGTGAGAATCCCTCGCTCATCTGTGGTGTAGTGGTGTGTGAGCGTGCCGCGTGGTGCTTCGACGCAACCAACGCCTTCTGTTGGTGTTTCTGTTGGGAGCACCCGGAAGGTATCCCCGGTGATATCAGGGTCACGGACAAGTTCAAGCCAATGTTCCGTAGCATACAGCAGCTCCACCAGGCGAGCCCAATGGGTTGCCAGTGTGTGCTGTACAGGTTTCCCACCCAGAGTGTCGTACATACGCTCATACTCTGCCTGGGCAAGTGGAGTAGCCATGCCATCGGCAGCGTTCAGGCGGGCCAGCGGAGTGGCTTTATATATACCCGACTCAACACCATCTGTAAAACCTTTCCAACCTACCTGTTTCAGGTAGGGAAACTTCAGGTAGGTCCAGGGTTCGACACGCTCTTCAATGTACTGCTGGTAATCGCGCGGGTGGTAGCGGGCATGTTCTTTTCCATCGGGGCCAACGACGCGTATATGGCCATCGTAGAAGTTTACACAGTTATTTTCATCGACAGTGCCCATATTGTAGGTGTTATGGGTGAAGGCATCGGAAGTTACCATCGCCACATAATCCGGGTTACCAAGGACAATATCGGTGAATAGCTGCAGTGAGAACTTGGCAAATTCAACTGCATCGAGGCCCAGCCGTTCAATTTCCTCGCGCTGCTCCTCTGTGATACCCCGGCTTACACCACCAGGCAGGCCCCAATTGGGGTGAACAGGCCGTCCGCCCATCATCTTGATCAGGTGGTGGCCGTCATGCCGCATCTTCAGCACCTTACCGGCAATATCCATACCGACCTTTTTTATAACACCGAGGATGTTGCGCTCAGCTTTGGGGGCATTGGGGCCGACAACAAAATCCGGTCCGGCCAGGGCATAAAAGTGGGTTGTGTGGTCGGTTGCATAGAAGATGCTGTAGAAAAGCTCTCGCAGCTTCTTGGCTGTTGGGGGTGGATCAACATGGAACAGGGCATCCAGTGCCTTGGTTGAGGCCATGTGATGAGCTTCCGGGCAGACGCCGCAGATGCGGTTGGTGAGATTGGGCATTTCCTCTGCCGGCCGCCCGACACAAAAACGCTCAAAGCCGCGCAATTCGGGGATCTGCAGGTATGCATCGGCGACATTTCCCTGTTCATCAAGAAAGATATCTATCTTCCCATGACCTTCCAGACGGGTAATTGGATCAATAGAAATTCGCTGCATTGTTCAGACCTCCGGTACAGTTGAACCCATGGCCTCTTTTTCCTGCTGACCATTGGGTTGGAAATGACTTCGTCGCAACAGCCCGCCAGCCAGACCAAAGCGGTAGAATGTACCGGCTGGATCAGGGATACCATCCTCGATAATGCGCTGGATTTCTTTTGGATCGTCAGAATCGATCACTGATGCGAGTGCTGAAAGCAGCATTGCACCAAAATCCTCAACGCCATCAGTCGGACCATAGCAGCCAATGCAGGGTGAATTGACGCTGGGGCACAGTGTACCGCATCCGGCTCTGGTTGCCACACCGGCACAGACAATACCCTGTTCCAGCAGGCAGATTTCCGGATCAGGGATAATCTCCCATGTACGGTAGAACTTCTTGATCTTCTTCTCTGTTCTTTTACGGTCGCATGTATCACAGACTGTACTTTTGGCGCCAATGACCGAACCCGGTGCCGGAAGCTGCTGCTCGAGGATGGCAGTAATTGCATCCCAGATACGCTCTGCTTCGGGCGGGCAGCCGGGTAGATAGTAATCGACTGGAACTGTCTGATCCAGTGTCTTCAGTGTGTCGTAAAAGACCGGCAGGTGAAGTGTACCGTTAGGTGTTTCCGTTTCCGTCTGCGGCTCGATCCTATCCGGGTTGATAGTGCTGGGTGTGTCGTGATAGGCTACCTGGAAGATTTCCTTCCGATTGCTGAGGTTCGCCAGGCCTGGAATACACCCTTCATGAGCACAAGAGCCGAAAGCGACGAGTACTTTGGATTTTTTACGAAGCAGTTTGGCCATGTATTCCTGTTCACTCGTGCGTATGCCGCCGTTGAACAGGCAGACGTCGATTTCGCCGTCAGCCAGCTTTTCTACGTCACGGACTTTTCCATCCATAACGCATGGCCAGAAGACGATTTCAAAGGCTTCGTCCACTTTGAGGATTTTTTCATTGATTCCCAGAACAGCGATCTCACATCCTCCGCAAGAAGCTGCCCAATAGAGTGCGAGTTTTGCTTTCTGTGTCATGCGGATACCTCCAGGGCTTCTGCATGTTCGAGGGCGATTTTTTCGAAGGTGGCCTCATCAAATTCAGCGCCATCCCAGTACTGGCTCCAGTTCAGTGGACCGAGGGAGCGGACCTGTTCAATCATTTCATCGATTGCCTTGGCCAGCAGTACACCCTCTGCTGCGGAAGCCCACTGCAGCCGGAGGCGGTGATCCTCGATGCCGAAAGCGCGCAGGGTGTGTTTGAGGAGCTCATAGCGCCGCATGGTTTTGTAATTTTGCTCAATGTAGTGGCATTCTCCGGGATGGCAGCCAGCTATCATGACACCGTCAGCGCCGAGGGCGAATGCTTTCATCACAAAGATGGGATCTACCCGCCCACTGCACATTACCCGGATGGTACGAATATTGGGGTTGTACTTAATTCGTGCCGTTCCAGCCATATCTGCTGCCCGATAAGAACACCAGTTACAGAGGAAGGCGATGATTTTTGGTTCAAAAGTCTGGTCAGTCATCTGTTCCCTCCCTTATATGCCAGCCGGTTGATCTGCAGCTTCGACTGCGTCGAAGAGCAGGCCATCCAGCTCAGCATAAATTTGTGCGTTGTTGAAGTGGGCGCCGGTGATCGCTCCAGCGGGGCAGGCAGCCACACATGTGCCGCATCCCTTACAGAGGGCGGCATTTACTTCGCTGACCCCTTCTGCTTCAAGGTAGTCTATTGCATTAAAGGGGCAAAGATTATTGCATATACGGCAGCCTGAACAAATGTCGGGGTTGATGCTTGCGACAATCGGCTCGATCTCGACCTGACCGCGTGAAATCATACCCTGAATACGTGCTGCCGCTGCGGCACCCTGGGCCACGGTATCCGGAATATCCTTCGGCCCCTGGCAGGTGCCAGCGATAAAAATGCCGTCTGTCATTGTAGCAACAGGATCGAGCTTGGGATGGCGTTCGGTGAACCAGCCATCCATGCTGCAGGAAATCCCGAATTTAAGAGCGACATCACGAGCATCTGCTTTAGGTTCAAGCCCTGCCATCAGGATTACCATGTCAACCGGCAGCCGGCGTACTTTGCCTATCAGTGTATCCTCAACCTGGATAATCACTTTGCCTTCTTCTTCCGGTGTCAGCGCTGCATCCGTTATTTCAGCAACACGTCCGCGTATGAAGTTCATGCCTTCTTCCATCAGGCGATCATAAAATTCTTCATAGCCCTTGGAGAGAGGGCGCATATCGATATAGCAGGAATGTACTTCGGCACCAGTCTTTTCCATCACAAGATGTCCGAATTTCAACGAGCTCATGCAGCAGATAGCTGAGCAGTAAGGATTGTGGTTCTTATCCCGGCTGCCGACACAATGGATGATTGCTACAGATTCGGGTTTTGTGACGCCGTCGCGCAGAACGATATTGCCATCTGTTGGGCCGGCGGCATTACACAGCCGCTCAAATTCAAGGCTCGTGTATACGTTCGGCAAGCGGCCGTAGCCATACTGTGGTAGTTTGAATGCATCAAACAGGTCGTAACCTGTTGCCAGGATGATATTCCCGACATCCAGTTCAATGATTGTATCTTCCTGCTCAAAATTTATTGCATTTGTGGGGCAGAATTTCTCGCAGGCTTTACATTTACCGGTGTCGAAGTAGATGCAGTTTTCGGTATCCATAACCGGATACTTGGGGACGGCCTGTGGGAATGGCCGGTAGATCGCCTTGCGATATCCCAATCCGGTTTCAAAAATATCATCGATAACCGATTTCGGACATTTCTCAATACAGATTCCGCATCCTGTGCAGAGGTCCTCCTCGACGTAGCGAGCCTTTTTACGCAGCTTGACGTGGAAATTGCCCACAAAACCGGTAACTTCTTCCACCTCGCTGTAACTCAGCAGCGTGATATTTTCATGAGCATCCACGTCGGACATTTTTGGTGTGAGAATACAGGCGGCACAATCAAGAGTTGGGAACGTTTTATCGAATTGAGCCATATGCCCGCCGATGGAAGGTTCCCGTTCCACCAGGTAAACAGGGTAGCCGGCGTCTGCCAGTTCAAGTGAAGCCTGGATGCCGGCGATACCGCCTCCTACCACCAATGTCGTTGGCGTAACATCTACTTTAGAAGGGAAAAGTTCTTTGTGCAGCTGCACACGCTGGATAGCACCAGAGATCAACGCTTTGGCTTTCTGAGTAGCAGCACTTTTATCTTTTGTTACCCATGAGACTTGTTCACGGATGCTGGCCATCTGCATCAGGTATGGATTCAGACCTGCATTCTGGCAGGCGCGGCGGAAAGTTTTTTCATGGAGATGTGGCGAGCAGGCTGCGACAACAACCCTGTTCAGATTTTCATTCTTGATGTCATCTTCAATAAGCTGCTGGCCGAGTGAAGAACACATGAACTGGTAATCTCTGGCGACAACAACACCATCGACATTTTCCTTTGCCCATGTGGCTACATTCTCCACATCAACTGTTCCGGCAATATTGCTGCCACAGTGGCAAATATAAACTCCGACACGCTCAGCCATGTTTCACCTCCACTTTCTTATGAGGCATAGGGAGCGATTTGTCATCCCGTTTACGCCTTTGAGGTTTCTCTGGAGCTTCTTCAACGGCTGTTCCAATCTTTTTCAGAACGGGAGCAGCCTGGATGAATTCTTTTCCCAATCCCAGTTCTTCTTCTGAGACACCAAAAGCCAATCCCATCATCTGAGTGAAATATAGAATGGGCAGGTTGAAGTTGGTTTTATACTGCTTGTTAACCTGGGCCTGGTAGGCATCAAGGTTCAGCTGGCACATCGGGCAGATCGTCACAAGCAGGTCGGCGCCTTTTTCCTGTGCTTCGTTTAAAATCCCATAAATGAGACTGTAGGCGGTTTCGGCACTGATCTGCGGCATATGCCCACCACAGCAGTGGGTTTTCATCGAAAAGTCTACAACCTCAGCCCCCAGTGCTTCCATCAGTGTATCGAGGTGGGTGGGGAACTCGGGGTCATCGAAGAATTTTTCAAATTCCGGGCGGACGATCAGGCAGCCATAATATGGAGCTACTTTTAAACCTTCCAATGGTTTTGTCACATGTTCGCGCACTTTATCATATCCGACATCGTTGACAACAATGTCAAGCATGTGCCGCACTTCGAGAGAACCAGGTTTATAGGAAAGCCCGCCAGCTGCAAGTGCTTGGTTTGTCTTCTTATCCAGTTCTTTGTATTTGCCCATGTAGTGATCGGCTTTTTTCAGATTGAGGTAGCAGGCCGAGCAGGGTGCAACCAGAGTTTCAAATCCTTCCTGGGCGCCAAGCGCCAGGTTACGGCCAACCAGGGCATAAGCTGCGGTTTTGTTTAAAGCAACGTATTCTGTGGCTCCACAGCAGTTCCAATCTTCGATTTCAGTCAGTTCAATATCGAGAGGTTCCTTTATTGCTTGAATTGACTGATCGTATGGTTTGGCACTGTGGGAAAGCGAGCATCCAGGATAGTATCCGTATCGCATTAAGCTCCCTCCATTGTTTTAGCTTTCTTCAGAATCGCACGTAGTTGATTGATACTCTTTATTTTTTCAGGACGCAGGGCAAGTCGACCTTTTATCAGCATTCCAAGACCAAAGGAAGCCAGATTGGTTTTACTGAGTGGTTTGTGTGTCAGATGGTAGCGGGTTGCTAGGCCGAGCTCAAAACTGCGGCCGTAGTTCTCCACGTATCCGACAAAGGTCTTTGACCAATCAGGTGCATCCTTGTCCTCATACAGATCAGACTTCACAGCCTTGTTCTTTAGCGTGTACATAATATCTGTAATCGGAATCTCCTTGGGACAGCGCACCATGCAGGAGTAGCATGATACGCAGTACCACGCTGTATTACTTTTGAGGACCTCTTCGTGTTCTCCGGCTCGGAGCATGGCAAAGATTTTACGTGGGGAATGATCCATATCCGGCCCTGAAGGGCAGGATCCACTACATGTCCCGCATTGCAGGCAGGTCAGCAGTGCGTCACCACCAGGAGTAGCTTCGATTACCTCAGACAAGAACGGATTAGATATCAGGGTAGGATCCATGCAACACCTCTTAGTAAGTAGGGACAATTATAGGACTATTCGATTACAGGATTAATGGCACAGAACTGCAATTGTACAGCAGGTACGTCCCACCAGTATCTGCAGCCAAAATGCAAGTCAATTCACTATCTATCAAACTGGTCTACGGCTGTAGTGACAGATCACCCCTGTATAAAAGACAAATGTCAGAGTTGTACAGACAATGTAATAGATATTGTGCAAGGTTTCACGAATAGTATCAGTACAGGTTACATTCTGGATTAAGCTGGAAGCCGGATGCTGATCTGAAAGAGTTGAATCTCTGAACGAGGGGTTCAATGAATGCTGTCTAGAGAAAGGTATTACAGCCTATCCTGGCTAATGAAAAACCTGCTCAATCCCCTGAATATATTTGGAATTTTTCGTCAGAGAAAAGGGGAAGATGTTTGCGATGCGATTTGCTGCCTTGTCCTGGTCGATACCATATTTAAGTTCAACAACAAAGTTGTGCCGGTTTTTCTGTCGGTAGGAAAATGGATTATGAAGCGAACGGATGTTAAAGTATGTCATTCCAATATCTACAGTAACACGGAAGTGGCCGTCTGTTGTTGCATAATACCAGCGGTAATAACGGTTAACCAATACTGGGATATGATCGCGTAATAAGTAGGAAAGTTCCGGTGGGAGCGCCGGATCCTGAACAAGCCGGAGGTAATGGCTGTTGGAAAAGGCCTGGTCAAAAGTAAATGCTGGAAATATATAAGATGCTTTTGTTCCGACCAATCCGTCCTTGATCTTTAACTCAAGTGTGGGTTTTGCTGCATGTCCAAAGAGATCGCCATACCAGCGGATGCGGACTTTCCGCCGATCCTTTACACCGCTGACATTTTCCTCATAATACTTCAAGTCCGGTGTATCGAGGTAAATATTATTGATAAAGCGTGGCGGGTACGGTTGTGTGAACAGGGCAGGGTGCAGCATGATTAAAGCACGTACCTGGGCCGGCTCCATTTGCTCCACGATATATTTCCGCTCATAGCGGTAATTCCGCTCAGAATATTCGGTCATCAGCCATCCTGAAAATGTACCTGGTTGTTATTACAGCTACACTTTTCTGTCTCGCCTTTACTCGAGGGTCCTGTGTTCCCAGCAGGCTCTGCAGGCAGAGACAGAGTTTTCTGCTGCCGGTTCCTGGCTCTACCAGATTCCCTTGTTATCCAGGAAGGTGATGCTTGCTCCCGGCATCTGTTCCTGCAGGGCATTCCGTGTCTTGCTGAGATCTGAAACCCGAACCAATTCCACAATAAAAGACAGTTCGAGGAGGTTGTTATGTTCTTCAAAACGCACCAGCTTGCATTTCGCGCAGTACGGCTTGAGTGCCTCCAGAATTTGATCCATTTCGGGTTTCTGGTTGAAACTTCCTGAAACGGTGAGGTGCATGTTGATATCAGCCTGAGAGTGCCGAAGAATTTTCATCAAGCCAAGAACGACCAGTGCTGCTGTAAACGCCAGAAGTGTGACCAGGCGCTGATTATCACCAAGCCCTATGCCCAGGCCGATAGCGAGGAACAGATAAGCCAGCTCTTCGGGCTCTTTAATAGCAGCCCGGAATCGCACAATGGAAAGCGCGCCTACAAGACCCAGAGACAGCGCTACAGAGGAGCGTACGACCAGGATGATAAATGTTGTTGTTACTGTCATCAGCATAAAGTTAGCGCCGAATTTGCGCCGATTAGAGAGTGAAGCTCCCCAGTAGATATAGACCCTGCTGAGAATGAATGACAGCAGTGCGGCCATACCAAGGTTGATGGCATAGGTGGATAGGTCGATGGGATTTGTTCCTGAAATCAGGAAATCCTCCAGGAGGCTGCGTGTGCCTGTACCGGGCTGTGGTGTCACTTGTGGAGTTGTTTGTATCGATGCCGGCGGCAGTTCTCTTTCCTGCTCCTGTTCCATCTCAGGTGGTACTTCTTCTTCCGGAGGCATCTCTCCTTCGCCCTGTTGAATTGCCGGCATGGCTGCCCCGCTCCGGATGACAAGATTGTCGAAATCCGCAGTGTTTTCTCCCACTACCATGAAGCCTATTCCCCCGGGGGGCAGAAAGTCTTCGTCGAAGACGGATAATACTTCACTTTCGTTGAGTGAAATTCGATGTGTGCCGTCCTGGAGGGTTATTTCAAGAGAGTTCCAATCTTCAACAAGGAGCTCTGCTCCTTTTGTTTCACCCAGGTTGGTATGGCTTCCCTCAAATTCCTTCTCCAGAAAAATTTCCAGCTGTTCACCTTCACGGAACAGGTGCAGATGGTAAGCGCCCTGTTCGGAAGCATGGTAGTGAACGATGACCCCGCCGGGAGAGGAGAACCGCAGTTGGATGCTGATTGACGGAGAATCCCAGGATCCGAGTTTGAAAGCAGCATTATCCGGATCGATTTTCAGAATGCCGTCTGAAACCCGAACATTCTGTGAATGCTCCCAGCCGGACAGTGAAGGGTCGTCAAAACTGTCTTGTACTTCACCTTCATCCTGTGCAAACACCGGGTAGAAGGTGATGAAGGAGAGTCCGATTAACAGACAAACAAGAAGAATTCGGGGCAGGGCTGCATCAAAGGTCTTTTTTTCCATCATTTTCCTCACTTACTAATCCTCAGGATCCGGTTTCAGATAGCCTTCCTGTATTAAAAATGATTGAACATAACGATTGCGCAAATCGGCCTGCACGCCCATTTCCTGCCAGGCGCTTTCAAAATCGTACGGTGTGAACCATGCTGTATCGCCATAATACATCTTGTCACCGGACTGCTGGTGCAGGTATGGGTCAATCATGTCATGGTAGGCCTGTGCGGTAGTGTTGATAGTCTCATAGTTAAAAGCATAACGCATGAGAAGATCGAGATAGGCGGCATATTGCCGCCGGTAACGCTCAACTGAGAAGACGTTATCGAAAAGAGGGGCATAAGGTGAAATAAGGAACTCTCCACGTTCGAACAAGGGCATACGCGAATCTCCGCCCCAGGTGAGATCCCATGGTATCCATTCGAATCGGCCGCTTACCGGGTTGTTAAAAAGGTAGAAATTATTGCCGGTATAGGGGTAGGAATCCCAGTTCATGGTGAGTGCGATGACCGCCATATAGCGGAGATAGCTGTCGACATTAAAGACCCCTTCGAGTGCTTCAGCGAACGCTTCCGGAGAGTCATATTCATTTCCGTCGATAATCCGGCATAACTCGATAATGTCAGAATAATCCCCTTCTTCTTCATTATTCTCTTTGCCGTATGCGACCAATCCATTGATATGCGGATAGAGGTCTATATTGTCGCCGTAGTAAACAAGATCCATGGGGCCGCGCTGGGCGTGGCTGGCTTTATACAGATTGCCATCCCGGGCATCAGTAGTGAAGCGGCTGCTGAGGAATTTACGATCGACACGTTCGATCATGGTGTAAACTCCCCAGAATTGAGACGGAGCCTGGTCATCCGTAATATCGATCCAGAACTCAACGAAAGTAACATGGCTTGCAGGGAGGCCGGCAAACCGCATCAGGTCGTAGGAGAGTTTTTCAGCCAGCATACTCGGATCGCCGATGGAATTGATGAACATCAGCTGGCGTAAATTGTGGTATTCCTGGTCGGCGATATAAGCATCCGTGTTGATTTTCCAGGGTTTTTTCCAGCCACTTTCGCGCATGGAAAACTGTCCACGCATGCGGAAGCCGATATTTTCGAGTGTTTCGCCGAACACGACTGCATCAGCCGGGACCTCAATTTTTGCTTCGATATCCTCCCACATCAGGTCCCAGTTTTCCTGAGTGAGCCTGATTTCGACCTTCCGTATTCGGGAATCGTCGAACACAGACCAGTAATCGACACTGGAGGAGCCAGGATGTCTGGCGGAGACGGGTATGCTGTCCCTGGCGACATTGCCGGATGAATCGGTAATTTGCAGTGTGACTGTATACTCACCAGGTTTCTGGTAGTTATACTGCGCATAGCCATTATTTCGGGTGGCATCCGTATCCATTACGCCATTTCCATCGAGGTCCCACTCGTATTTTGTTATTTCTTCACTATCGGAAATGCTGCCCACAGCGCTGAAATAGACGGTTAGAGGGGCCCATCCGCTATTGGGCATGGCGCTGGCGATGGCCGACAGGCCCTCAGTTTCTGTTGCAGGCAGCGGGATTGACTCCGGTACCAGAAAGAGGAGGGATCCGAAAGCAAGCAGGGAGGCCATGATTAATCCCTTTTCGATCTTACGATAGGGTGCTTCTTTCAGTCCTGTGAGCTTCATGTTCCTCGCTCTTGATAATTTGAGTCAACAGCTTCATGACAGTTTTGCGGGCAGCCGAAAAGATTATTTACGATTACACGGAGATATTAACGAATTCTACAAACAGGTATTAAATAGCTTACAATAAAAAATGAGAAATGGGTATATCGATAAACCCAATTATTGTTCATGGTGCAGGAGGTAATTATTGTAGATTACAACGAGACTCTATTTTTCCGGAACAGGTCTATCGCTATAATCAAGCAAGACTTTCAGGATTAATGTTATTCTTGTCCGTTGATAGGCTCAAGGGGAAGAATCATGAAGAGATGGGTGGAAAAGACAGATCGCAGATCGTTTGAGCCAATTCAAATTAATCGGGCTGATCATAGATTCCTGACAGAACTGCTAACGCAGGAAATATTTATAGCAATGGGCTTCTCACCGGATGGATTGGTTAGGCGGCTGCTCAAACCGGTTGTGAATATCCCGGTGAGTAGATTTTCCAGGATTGCAGTACAGTTTGACAGACTCAGCGGAGAGGTCGGATTTTCAGCTGCATGTCGTCAAATCCTTCCCTTCTTCATCAAAGGCCTTAATATTGAACGTCCCGTGGAACCTCCACGGGAAGGATCGCTCCTTCTGGTGAGTAATCATCCTGGAGCAGTTGATTCCTTGATTCTTGCTGGAATGGTTCAACGCAGGGACCTAAAGATTATTGCCAGTGGTGTGCCCTTCATGCGGGCCCTTCCAAAGGCGGCTGAATCCTTGATCTATGCATCGTTGGATATCGGTGAACGTGTGCGTGTTATTCGTGATGCAATCAAACATCTTCGCAGTGGTGGTGCGTTGGTACTTTTGCCAAGCGGTAGAATCGATCCGGATCCACTGGTGATGAGCGGTGCGGAGGATGCGTTAAACTCCTGGTCATCGAGTGTTGGGCTATTTGTTCGGTCTGTTCCCGGCCTTCAGATTATCATAGCTGTTGTGGGAGGTGTTCTTTCTCCCCGCATTTTAAAAACGCCTCTGACAGGTTTCGGAAATACCAGGATGCAAAAGCAAAGAATAGCTGAGTTTGTACAGGTTCTTCAGCAGATGGTATTTCCGCGCAGTATTACGATTATGCCCCGGGTTCATTTTTCAGATCCATTTACTGTTGCTTCGATTGGGGAAAGATCTTCTGAAGAAATAACGAGAGAAATTGTCTGCCGCGCCCGATCAATATTGCAGTCAGCTTTTTAATTCAAAGAACTTCATTTGAAACCTTAAGTGCGGCCGACCTGCATTCAGGCATGGGGAGTGTGTAAGTTTTTCGTACTTCTTTTATGAAGAAGATACTGGAAGAATGATGCGATTCTACAGGCTGGATTCCCCTTATTCGGACAGCGGGGCAGCTGCTTGATATCTTCCAGGCTGCTGCAGCAGTTCTTACTTCAAACCAGAAAAAGCATCTCCATTCCTCAGAATCCATTTTGTTTGAAAGTGCTGAGAAAACAGCATATGTGTCTGCTGCATTTGAGTCTGAAGGTTCTAAACCGGATTATCTGCTTTAGGACAAGGGCCGGTAAGCTCCGGCTGTTTCCTCAGGTAGGACTGGATGAAAACCCATGTACCAAACATCAGAACGCTGCCGGTCGTACCCAGGGACCAGGCGCCGAGTTTTTCCAGCATCAAGCCACCTATGCCTGGGGAGATGATCTGGGCAAACGTCTGGAGTGAATTGGACAGGCCTAGTGTGCCACCCACTTCTTCACGGTAAATGGCCTTTGTTAACTGGCTTGTGAGAACCACATTCAGGACTCCGCCTGCCAATGCAATCGGTGCAAGCACAACTAGCAGCAGCCACACATCCGGGACAATGCCCCAGGCAAATAATGAAACAGCCATTACAATCGAGCCCATAGCCATCAGGCGGCGCTCGCTGAACTTGGAGGTCAGTGGGCCGATAGCAACACCCTGTACCAGGACTGACAGTATCCCAACATAGGTCAGGATATAACTGGTGTATGCCACTTCCAGTTTGAGTGTATCGAGGGCGTACAGTGCGAAATTTGCCTGGAACAGGGTGAAGGCCAGGCTGTACACCAATCGGACACCGAGTAGAGGGCCGACACATGGGCGCCGGACAGCGTCTACCAGCCGGTTGAGGGAGAAGGAGGTGCCTTCACTGGAGCGCATGGAGGCTCTTGCATTCTCGGGCAGAGATTCCGGAAGCCAGATAAACACAGCAATCAAGTTCAGAAAAGACAGCCCGGCAGCGACCAGGGCTGGTACTGAAAATCCAAAGCGGCTCAGGAAGCCACCCATGGCTGGACCAAAAATGAACCCCAGGCCAAAAGCAGCGCCGATGATCCCCAACCCCTTTGAGCGGTTTTTATCATCTGTGATATCGGTAATGTAAGCCCGGGCGAGTGCGATATTCCCGCCCAGCAGCCCATCAAGAATCCGGCTGAGAAAGATCATAAAAAGGGAATCGGCCAGCCCCAGGATCAGAAAACTCAGGAGGGTTCCTGCAATGCTAAAGATGAGCAGCGGCCGCCGACCATATCGATCGGAAAAGCGGCCGATTATGGGCGCTGCAAAGAGCTGCGCCAATGCATTACTGGCTCCAAGAAGCCCCACTAAAGTCAGGGATGCGGTGAAGGTTTCGGCATAATACGGGAGCAGCGGAAGGATCAGGCTGTAACCCAGTAAATCGATAAACACAAAACCAAAGACGAGGAGAAGGTTTGCACGTAGTTCTTTTGGCATTTGGATTTCCCAGTCGTTATTGTGGAGCACCCTTCATGCTCAAAATTATTCATTCTCTATATCTATATCTTGGCAATATATGGACAAAACATATCTATATTATATTGTAATAAGTCGATCATTGCAAGAATCCTGTAGATCATGGCAGATGGGAAAGGATCAAACACCTGAGCTGCGAAGTGAAAGTGTGGAAAGGTCCACGGTATGGTTATCCAGGGTAAATTTCCGTGCCCAATATTTTCATATTCCCTGTTGTTCAGTTACAATTCTTTAGGGTGTTCAGACGATGATTGATTTATCACGGATCGAGGTTTTTATTCACGCTGCTGAGAATCTAAATTTTTCTCAGACGGCGAGAGAAATGCATGTTACTCAGCCGAGTGTCAGCCATCATATCAAGATGCTTGAAAAGGAAATCGGTAAGCCGCTTTTCTTTCGTGGCAATGGCGGACTACGGTTGACTGAAGCCGGCCGGCTGCTGCTCCCCTGGGCGCGAAAACTTTTACATGAATCATTCGAGTTGAAAGAGATGATGAACTCACTTCAGCAGACCATAGCTGGAGAGCTGCGCATAGCTTGCAGCACAACGTCGGGGAAATATATACTTCCTTACCTGGCAGCTCGTTTCCATGCCCTTCACCCTGATGTCCATATCTGCATTCTCAATTGTAATGCTGAAAATGTTGTGGATGATATTTTGCAGGAGCGAGCCGACCTTGGTGTTGTCAGTTATGATGCATGCGGCGGGAAACTTGATTGCCAGGAATTTTTTCAGGATTCGATTATTCTTATTGTTCCGCCGGATCATCCATTTGCCACTAAAAAAAGTATCGACCCTGAAGAGCTTCTGGATACACCGTTTATTGTGCGAACAGCAGAATCAGGTACACGGAATGTAATGCTTGCTGAGCTTGGTAAACGGGATATTTCGCTTGCGGACATGAACATATCGCTTGAATTAGGCAATGCAGAAGCGATTGTCAAGACAGTTGAGGCCGGCTTCGGAGTATCGTTTGTCTCACGCCTGGCAGCCGAATGGGCGCTAAAATGCGGCCTGGTGGTTCAAGTGGATGTGCAAAACTTTGACTTGAAAAGAAAAATTTTCATGGTGAGGAAGCATTTCCAGGTTCCGAACCGAGTTGTTGAAAGCTTCTGGGGTTTCATACATGATGATATTAATAAAGATCTGCTCTTGCTTCCATTAATAAACACCCGGACAGTGAAGAAAAGTAAAGCGGAGTGAAATAGAAAGAATCGTTCGAGAGTTCGAACGATTCTCTGCAAACAGTTACAGTTACCTGGATCAGAAAGTGAAGGTTATTCCGGCCCCTTGAGCATCCAGTAAGAACGCGGGTGCTGTTTTGATTTCGATTTTGTCGGACCGCAGATCCTCTACCTTGATTCCCTTGTTCTCCAGCGCAAGTTCGCAAACAATCACCTTGCCGCCTTCAGCCAGGATTGTATTAAATAATTCGACCGGATCAGGCAGGCCCTTCAATTTCATATCACTTATCTTTTCCAGCTCTCCCTTCAGCATGGCGGGTGCACCACCAGGGCAGAAGAAAAGGATTACATCTTCGCCAATACCAACACCAGATGCGCCCATGATAAGAGTGGGCATAACGTGGGGTGGGTCAGCATGATTACACACAACTACCATTGGACCATTATTATCGCTCATTCGATTTCTCCTTTTTGTGATTATTCAACCGAATTAATCGGCTGCTGAAGCTGCTTCCAGGGCACCCTGGTACTCTTCAGCCCGTTTTCGTACTGCAATAAAGTACTGTGCGAAAGGTCTGTAGGCCATATGAGCCCATTTCCCAAAAGGAACTTCCAGGATCAGCATTGGTGCCAGTACAGCAAGATGGATCACGTAGGTAACATACGTAGCCATGGGCAAACCTGCATATCGCAGGATATGGACAAGGATGCCAGTAATTGTTGTGACCATCAACAGGATCGGGAATACCCAATCGCTCAAGTGTGAGAAGCGGTGCATCTGGCGAACCTTCTTCACTCGTCCCCATAGTGCCTGACCCGCCCCATATAACAATGCGATTGTGGCGAGATATCCCAGCCAGCGCTGTGGATGTGTGATCGGGTAGATATTATCTGTCTGGAACCAGGGCAGGAAGAGAACGATGATCGCAAACATGGTGCCATACCCGAATACAAGAATAAGGTGATCTATCCATGGCCTCCGGTTGTCGCACTCTGAGTACTTCTTTTGAGTGAAAACGTGTAATACAAGGTTCCAGGCTTCAAGAATATATGCGCTGATAGGAATCCGTATATCCGTACCTTTAATCAGGATTTTAAGGAACATGCGGAATACATTGGTCAGCAGGAAGAAGGATAGGAACCCGGCCATAAGCCAATCTAATATGTGGATGACCTCAACAGGTGCAAAAGTGTTCAATTCCACATTCTCTGTGACGACAGGGCCATGGAAGAATACAAAACCCAATATAACGAAGAGCGCAACAAACAGGATGGTGCCAATCTCCCAGACTTTCGAAGTGTAGAATTTCTTTCCCAGCCCTGTCCAGTCATATTGAGCAGTCATCCAACGGCGGACTGCCATAAGGGTTTCTCCTGGTTCAGCACCTTTCGGGCAGGTTTCAGAGCATTCACCGCAGTAATAGCATAACCATGGATCCGCACTTGTGAGTAGTTTGTCCTTCATTCCGACCTGGATCAATCGGATGACGTTACGCGGAAAAGGATGGTCTCCGTCTGCGAGCGGGCAGATAGCAGTGCAGTTCCCGCAGTTAAAGCAGGCTTCAACATTGACGGCGCCATAATCTTTTAATTCCGGCAGCAGGTTTGTATCAACGCGAGTACCCATTGTCACTATCCCTCCGCTACCTGATAGGTGAAGTATTCCCCATCCATGTCTTTTTGTTCAACCTGGTCATATTTCTTCATTGCTGTAATATGCCAGAGTACGGATTTGGTATCCATTCCAGTTACCTGTGCAATTTCCGGGACCGTGTGGGCTTCTTCTTTGATAACCTTGGTGATTTCCCGTCGGATTGCATTTTGGGTTTTCAGCATCTCCTGTGCATTGGCAACAATGTCTGCATTCTTTCCCCGGAGTTCTTTGAGGATTTCTTTCTGGTTCTTTTTCTCGCTGGTCATGCAGGCACCTCCTCACACGGCAATTCGCTGACAATGGCATCAAGCATTCCATAGTACTGGTCTAGTGTCCAACCCTGAACATCGATTGCGCGGGTAGGACAGACGCTCACACAAATACCGCAGCCAGAGCAGTTGGCAGGAGTAACGACAGCTTTTGTTACCTCCTTGCCATCGATAAGCCGTGTTTCCAGTGCGATGGCATCCTCATAAGTACAGACTTCAACGCATGCTCCGGTGCCGTTGCATCGGGACTCATCGACCATAGCGACAAAGGGGTCAAGTTCAACCGAGCCCTGGCCGAGCAGGATGGAAACTTTGGCGGCAGCGGCGGCAGCGGCTGCGCTGGTTTCCTGGATATTCATGGGGCCCTGGGCTGTTCCGGACAGAACGATCCCGGGTACTGCTGTTTCAACCGGCCGCAGTTTGGGGTGGACTTCCGCCATAAAACGATCTGACCCAGCGGGTGTTTTCAGGAACTGCTGCAAATCCTGAATTGGTGCAGGCATCATGCCGGTTGCCAGGACAACGAGGTCGACGGGAATTTCAAGGTCTTCATCCCATGTAAGTGTGTCTTTAATGTTGGCTAATACTGGTATTGAATCATTGCTGGGAGCTTTTTGTATGGTCGGGGGTTCTTCTCCCTTGAAGCGCAGGAAGCGGATACCCTCAGACATTGCCTTGATGTAGAACTCTTCATGCCCATGACCGTATGTGCGAATATCTTCATAGAGGTCGAATATATTAAGACCGGGATATTTCTGTTTCAGATCATTCGCCACGTGTAATATTGCTGTGCAGCATACACGACTGCAGTAGTCATTCACGTTTCCATCGGGTTGCGGTTCGTTGATGCCGTCCAACTGCCGGCTGCCCACACAGTGAATAAAGGCTATATTCTTTATTTCCCGGTTGTTGTATGTGAGGGGTTGGCCATTTATTTGTAAAGGAAGCAGGCGTATGAGTTGGGCCAGGGTGATGACCTCAGGAATTTCGCCATAACCGTACTCACCTTTTGATGGTTCATAAAGGTCGAATCCTGTTGCCAGTACGACCGCACCCACCTCGATTTTTATGGTCTCCGGCTTTTCTTCGAGAGAAATATTCTCGAATACTTTTGCGCATTCTCCGCATCGGGTGCAGTTTTCCCAGTCAATAGCAGGTTTTGAAGGCCTGCTATCAGGATAGCGCATATAGATTGCTTTTCGTTTTGTGAGGCCGTAATTGAACTCGTCTTCAATTTCGATCGGGCATAAGGATGCAGCACGCTGTAAATCGATGGGGCCATTTACGCCGCGCGGTTTTATCTCAAGAGTGGCTTGATAGGCGCCTACGTAACCGCTAAATGCAGCAAGTTGTGCCTGGGTGTGTACGGTGATAAGTGGATGGGCAAGCACCTGATCGATAATGGTGTGTAAACCAGTTCGAGCGTCTTCGTTATCTGGAAAAGTATCCTCCAGCTGCGCCATACGTCCACCCAGGAATGGTCTTTTTTCAATAAGGGTGACGCGGATTCCTTTACGGGCAATGTTCAATGCGGATTGTAGACCAGCGATCCCGCCTCCGATTACCAGCGTATGTTTCTCGGCGTGCAGCTTGATCGATTCGAGCGGTTTGAGGCTGCGCACCTTGGCGATACCGGACTTCATTAGCTGGATCGCTTTTTTCCCCGCTCCTTCAGGATTGTTTTTATGGACCCAACTGTTCTGTTCACGAAGGCCGACATGATAAAAGAGATAGGGATTCAAACCAGCCCTCGCAACGGTATTGCGGAATGTTTCCTCGTGCAAGGCAGGGGCGCATGCTCCTACGACAACACGGTTGACCCCGTTCTCTTTGATATCGTTCTCAATCATTTTCTGGCCGATGTCGGAACACATGGCCATGTTTGTTCGTGAAACGACTACACCAGGGAGATTCTCCAGCGTTTCTGCCACTCGATCACACGAAAATGTATCGCTGATATTTCCACCGCATTGGCAGGTATAAACGCCGATACGGATTTCTTCTCCGCTTCCCGCACCTTCAGGTGGAGTTTGAAATGAGTTATCTTTCCCTTCAGGCATGGGCGGCCTCCTTCAAAACCGGATTTTCCTTTTCCGTATGTTTCTCCTCAAGGAAGATACCTGCTTCTGAAGCAGCAGACCCAGCCATGACAATGCTGTCAACGATATCCATAGGGCTTCCCGCTGTTCCAGCGATAAAAATACCTGTCCGTTGAGATTGAGTGGGCAGCAGGTTTTGATTGGGAATATGCATAAAACCATCTTTTCCTGTATCGATTCCATACACTGGATTGGGGTCAAAACCTGGAATCATTCCTACAGAGAGCACGGCCAGGTCGTGGGTTCTTTCTTCAACCCGTGACCCTTCTTCCATCATTTCCACTCTCAGGACTGGGTTCTGGTCCTCGTCCTGAGTTATTTTTGCTACTTTGGCTTTGACAAACTCAATTCCCATTGCTTTTGCGTTCTGGTAAAACTGCTCATAGCCTTTTCCAAAAGTGCGGATATCCATGTAATAAATCGTGATATCTGCCATTGGAAGTGCACCGGAAAGGAGCATCGCCTGCTTGATGGCATACATGCAGCATACTCTTGAGCAATACTCAACTCCAAGGGTTTCATCACGTGATCCGGCGCATTGAATATAGGCGATGGATTCGGGTTCCTTCCCATCACCAGGTCTGAGAACATGCCCATATGGGCCTGTTGGCGCCAGGAGCCGCTCCATCATCAGCCCGTCGATGACATTATCAAGTTTTCCCCCGCCATATTCTTTCTTGGCATCTCGAGGGGTTATCTCGAACCCTGTTGCTAAAACTACAGCTTCAGCATCAATGATGAAATTCTCGGGCTGCTGGCTGAAGTCAATACAGTCGGTAGGGCACACACGCTGGCATTTCCCGCACAGCAGGCAGTTTTCCATATCCAGAACAGCAACCTGTGGGACAGCGGTTGAGAAGGGGACACGTATAACAGCTCTTGCTCCCATTCCGAGATCAAAATCCGATTGCAAGTGCAGCGGACATGCTTGTTCGCATTTCCGGCAGCCTGTACAACTCTCGGCATCCACATAGCGCGGTTTCTGGAGGACGTCCACCTGGTAACCGGAACCATTTTCCTGAATGAATTGCACTTCGCAATAGGTCAGGAGCTGGATACGGTCGTGGTTTGCAACAGCTGACATTTTCGGCGTTGTAATACATGAGCAGCAGTCCAGAGTAGGAAAGACTTTGCTCAGGGCGATCATCTTTCCGCCAATACTGGGTTCTTTTTCAACCAGTGCAACATCATACCCCTGATCAGCAATATCGAGGGCAGTTTGCATTCCGGCGATACCACCGCCCACAACCAGAGCGTCGACCTTGATTGAGTCCATCATGCCTCCCCTCCGGATGCGGCTTTTATTCCGCCTTTTATCTCTGTATCAACAGTCCCGATTTCCTCGAGGAGGGTATGCATCTGATTGACGTTTTTTAAGAATGGTTTTGTGCAAACTGTGCATATCGCTGTCAGTTTAAGACGGCGTGTATCTATCCCTTCCTCATTCATACGGGTGTAGACTTTGTTGATGGTTTTAGCAGTATGTTCGGGAGCGCCGGTATACGGGCAATCTGACCCGCTGTACATCACCAAAATGCCATCAATCCCGCGATGAAAAGCGTCGATATAAAACTGTTCCGGGAACATACAGGGGCTCAGGCAAGGGAAGATGTACGTATTTGCCGGGTAATCGGCGTGGAGCTGACCGACAGCATTGGCTCCTGCATACCCACCAGATAAGGATGCCAGGATCAGGACCCTGGTATCGGTGCGTGGAGATCCTGTACTGGTCATAGATAACCTACTTACTTCGCTTGATCAGAATGCGATCGTATCCATCGGCTTCAATAACACCGAGGAACTCATGGCCTACTTTATTCGACCAGCGAGGGAGATCGTCTTTGGTATTGGGATCGCCGGACCAAATCTCAAGGACTTCGCCCACTTTTACAGCACCGATCCCTTTTTTCGCTTCCAGCAGTGGACCAGGGCAGGCTACACCACGTGCATCGACTATTTTTGCGGCTTCAATATTATTGATATCTTCCGTCATGATTTTTCTCCTTTTATGATTGGGTTTGTGCTGTGATTTGAAAAACTTTTATTTCATTGTTTTATTACTGCCTGAATCTGCTATCTGAAGAATCAAACGCAGATTTTCAGGATCCGCGATTTGATAATAAACCGACTGACCCTGTCGGTTTGACATGAGAATTTTTTTTTCTTTCATCAATCGAAGGTGATGAGAAGTGTTTTGAATCGATGAATCAATCAATTCTGCAATTTCGCCGACAGTCTTTTCACCATTTGATAATGACCACAGAATTAGAATACGCCGGGGATGAGCCAGAGCTCTACACCGGTCAGCCTGGATTACGGCTTCATTATAGTTGAACAGCTGGTCAACCAAAGAAAGGCACCCCTATTCACAGGATCGTTTGATCAAAAGAACCTAAGAATAACTATAACCAGCGGGGCCTGTTATCCGTAGTGGAAGAAGTCACAGAGGGTCATAAAGATTCTTTATGGATCAGGATAAGGATACTTTATCGATAAATTTATACAAAATCCGGACAAATTCTGAGTGACTGTCAGGGTGGTTTATATTCTGCCGAATGCGGAATGGGCCTGGTGTGTAATAAAGGTGTACTGCAAAGATTAATGCTTTCCAGGGTGCGGAAAACAGCGGATCTGCGGAGAGAGCCTGAACCATAGTACAATCTTGTGCGGGTGATCCTTCTTTTTCTGGGAAGGCTATTCAGTTGTACCAGACTCCTTTTGCTGTGATCTTCGATAGGCTGCCGGTTTCTCTTGAAATGTTCTTGAACATGCTCTTCGATGCAGATTTTTGCCAGGGTATCAGGAAAACAAGACTGCCACCGCTTAATTTTTTATGTGATCTGTAGCATAATCATGCTGCGGTGGTTTCGAATTAAGTTACAGAATGGAATCCTCCAGGTAGCAGCGGACAACAACTATCCTGGATCGATATCGTTGGACAATGAATTTATCGAAGTGATGCATAATACACGGACCTTCAAACTAATTCAGTGTCCTTATGATCAGGTTAAGGAACTCTCGATGAAAGTTATCATTCAAATTCCATGTTATAACGAAGCGGAGACACTTCCTGTTGCATTGGCCGAGTTGCCCAGGAACCTGGAAGGTATTGACGAAGTTGAATGGCTGATTGTTGATGATGGCAGCAGTGACGAGACTGTCAACACAGCGATCAGTGCCGGAGTGGATTACGTGGTCAGCCACAGGCGTAATATGGGATTGGCCAAGGCATTTCTTACCGGGCTTGAAGCCTGTGCGCGCCTCGATGCCGATATCATTGTAAATACTGATGCCGATAATCAGTATTATGCAGGCGATATTCAAAAGCTTATAAATCCGATACTTTCAGGGAAAGCAGAATATGTAATCGGAACCCGACCGATTAACCAGATTGAAGAATTCTCTTTTCTGAAGAAGCAGCTTCAAAAATTTGGCAGCTGGGTTGTCCGTGTCCTGAGCCAGACGAATATCCAGGATGCCCCCAGCGGCTTTCGTGCGATATCACGATCCGCTGCACTACGCCTGCATGTTTTTAACCAATACACCTATACGCTGGAGACAGTGATTCAGGCTGGGCAGTCCGGGATTGTCACTACATGTGTCCCGGTAAAGACCAATGAGCAATTGCGGCCATCACGTCTTATCAGCTCGATTCCATCCTATTTACAGAAATCTTCGACGACTATCCTTCGCAGCCTGGCAACCTATCGGCCGTTCACTTTTTTTGTCGTGCCGGGCGTTATACTTCTTCTGATTGCCATCCTTCTGGGAATGCGATATCTCTATTTCCTCTTTTCTGGAGGCGGCGCAGGACACCTTCAGTCGTTAATCCTTGCTGTGATGCTGTTCGTAACCGGCTTCTCGACGATCACAATCGGATTCCTTACGGATCTTATCGCAATCAATCGAAAACTGATTGAGGATGTGGAGTTCCAGACAAAATCCCTGTTGTTCCGTCTAACTCAGCTACAAGGGGACCCGGAATCCGACTTTCTGACTCATGGAAAGTTGGTCTACAGCCGTAGAAAAACCGAGAACTAACCGTACTAATTTTCCTCCATAATTTCTATGTTATCAGGTACCTTATATCTGATCTGCGATTCTTCTCAACTCCTGCCGCATATTTATAGTTTTTATACAGATTTCCTCACAAAATATTTATAAACTACTAAATTGAAAACATAAGAGTCTGTTTTGGCCTGATCGCAAAAGGAAGGTATAGGGAGCGATGAAATTTTTACATAACAGACCAGTAATCTGGATCATGGCCGCAGCTGTTTGTACCTTACTGGTAGGTTTGATTGTTCTGCTGTTGGTGTTCCCCGGACAAGCGGGAGAGTATCGCACATCGTTTCTTACTCTGAAGAAGCCTGCTGTCACAATCATTCAACCTGCTGATCAGGAAGTAATCCAGTCCGGTCAGTGTTTAATCCTGGCTGCATATGCTGTCTCCACTTCTTCCCTGGGAAGGGTTGAATTTTTGGTGGATGGGATCCTGAATCAAACCTATCAACCTGCAGGAGGATCAGTGGAAGAACTGGTGACATTTACCTGGTTCAGCAGCTCTGTTGGAATCCACAGGTTAAGTGTGATCGCCTATGATATCCGCGGTGCAACCGGAAACGAAGCCTCAGTGGTGATTGGTGTGCAGGCAGCGGAAAAATGGGGTGAATCAGTTGAGGTTGTGGATGATACCGGTATTTCTGCCCATCAGTCTGAAACAGATGCAGCTTCCAACGCAGGATCCGGAAATTCAGGAGAAAATGTGGGTACAGCGGAGGGGGCTTCTGAAGATTCACAGGGCGCGGCTGGAGTTGAAGGCGGACTGCCGGATGAAAATGGGGCAAATGGTCCCGATATGCCCCCTGAACCTGTTGATGAAGGACCGGAAATTACATTTTTCGAATCTTCAATAGAGATTGTTGATGGTGGCCCGCAGGATGGGCAACTACAAGTTACGGTTATTACTGTTGCACGGGATGATGTCGGGCTGGACCGGCTGGATCTGTTCTGGGTTGCTCCGGATGGTCATGATAACGGACAGCTGGAGCCAATCTCAGGTGAAACAACACGTTTATGTGCGGGTCAGCAGCAGTGTATTCTAGAGGTCACGAATGTTGATCCGGCGGAGGGTCTGTGGGTTTATAGTGTCCAGGCATGGGATACCTCCGGACAGTCTGATACGGCATTTGAGCGTTTTGAAGTGCTAGCGGGTGATGCGGATCCGCCGGCAGCTGCAGAACATGACGATCAGGATGCCTGGCTGAGTGATTGGCTAAGGGAACACCTCTTTGTTGAGATGGAAACGCTGAATACGGGGGGGGCAGGTCACTGGGGCGAAGTTCTTGAAGTGGAGGATATTCTTGATTTGCTTGGCCGCGGGAGAAACGCACCGGAAAATGAAGGAGATATGGAAGGTGACGACAGCCGATGCCTTAATCTGAGTGTTTTTCCCACGGCCCAGGGCAACCAGCTCACAGTTGAGGTGACCTGTGATCTTGAACTGGAAGATGATGAGATCCTCTTTCTGTATATTGAGAAATATCTTGATCACAGCGGGGCCCGCGGTATCAGTCTCTTTATCGAAGACTGGTATGATTCTGGCCGGCACTCCCTCCATGTTGGGGATACATTCAGCTGGTTAGACCAGGATATTACATGCGGAACATACTACCTATACAAAGGGCTCATCAACACTGCGGAGGTGGTTGATCCTGAACTACGGTCCTTCGATGCAGTATCTTCGACGATGAATGTAGGCTGGGCGACAGTACATACCATGAGCGCAGGGTGTTCAGCAGGATCTATTGCCGATATCAACTTGCGTGCCCAACTTATTCCTGAAGGCGTGCAGATTCGCTGGGACGTGGCTCCGGGTAATCCATGGCCGGAGGATCTCCCCGAAGAGGGTGTTGAGTTTACTCTTGAACACTATGATGTATTGACGGGCAACTCCTGGATCATGTTCCGCGAAGTTGTGCCGCGGGAAAGGCTGCTGGCAGGGCATCCATTCCAGGTGACCCATCCAGCCCGCTGCGGCGATGAGTCCTGGTACACCGTTGCTGCAGTTCCTGCTAATGCGGATATGAGTTCGGGTTCTCCCGGGTGGCTGCTTCGCCAGCAGATTCGGGGGCTTGAAATTCCGTGCCCGGAGCAGGGTATAGGAGGAATACCGCTGGAAGCTGTATCATACTGGTCTCAGCCGAACCGCTATGGTGTGTTGTTGAGTGCGACAATTCCTGCAAATTTTCCCTGGCCGCGATCCGAGGATGTTACCCTCTATCTTGCCCGGCAACGCAGAGCTGTAGATGGTTGTGAAAGCCCGCCCTGTCTGGGAGATGGATGGCAGGTGATAGAATCCCTGGGGATAACAGATCATCTGAGGGGAAGGGAGTTCACACTCTCGATACACGACCAGAATGTAAATTTCAATGAGCATTATGTCTATACTCTGGCAGTCAGGGCCGGTGATGAGATAACTTATGGTCCGAGCGTCCTGTATACAACGGTGCAATCACCGCCTCGCCCTCCCCAGATCCTGCGGCTGATTGTTAGTAGTGAGAACTGCGAGTCTGGTGGGAACCGCTGCGTTGAGGTGGAATGGGAGCAGTATGAGCAGCCTGTGCAAATTGGTTATTACGAGCAAGCTGCATCCATTGTTGTAGAACGCATCACGGGTGGGCTGGATGGACAGATATTTCCTGTAGCATTGGAAGAAGCCCGTTTCGTGGATAATGATCTGTTTGAAATGAATGTGGAGCTGGTATCCGGGGAGGTTCGAAGGATCTGTAATTATTCAACAACCTACAGGATGATTGCCTATGATGCTGAAGGGCACTGGTATGGGGCATCGCCGCTGACGGTAGATATGCTGGCCTGTGATGTTGCCATGGAGCAGGAAGTAGAGAGGAGTCGCTGAGGTGAAAAACGCAAGCCGTTTAGTCCTTATTTTTATAGTTCTCTCTGGTTTAATCACTTCCTGTTCGCAGGGATCGACTGCAGGATCTGGTGTGATCTCGGTGAATATCCTGGAACCACTTGATGGAGAAGAAGTGAATGCAGGTGATCTGATTACGGTTCGAACAGAGGTGAATGCTCCTGCTGGTGTTTCCCGTTTTGACCTGATAGTTAATGGGGAGCTGGCTCGAACCGATGTTCTCTCAGAACCACTGACACAGGGCTCGGTGATCCAGGCCTGGCGTCCTGAAACCGAAGGGGTGTATGAGATATTCGTGGCGGCGCTGATAGGTGAAAATTACGCACCTTCCGACGGGATTTCCATCCATGTTGGGTCTACCTCTGAATCACCCATATCATCACCTGTTACCTTAACGGCCATACTTGATCTGACCGAAACTGCAACGCCTGACCTACCGGAGACTCCGACCCCTACCGGGACTGTCACTCCTGAACCTGAAGACCCAATGGTGAAAACTGTAACCACCAGCAACTGTCGTACCGGGGATGATGTGGCATTTTCCGTTCAGGTGTCTTTGGGAGCCGGTGATCTGGCTCCTATCATTGGGCGCAATTTACACACCACCTGGTGGTTTATCAACTGGAGTGGATTTTACTGCTGGGTATCCGATGATATCGTCGAAGTCACTGGAGACACTTCCAATGTCCCGGTGGTTGCTTCACCGCCAACGCCTACACCTACTGTTAAACCGATATCGGCCCCTGGTTCACTTTCTCCCACCGGTACAGTTAACTGTGCTGATACGACTGCCGGGGTTTTACTTTCCTGGTCTGCAGTTTCCCATCCGGACGGCATCAGAGGTTATGAATGGATCCTGGACGCAGGAGGGTACACTCAGTCTGGCAGTACAGATACAAACCAGGTATCTGTGCACTCGATTGGCTGCTTTAATACCTATACTTGGAAAGTTCGGGCGATCGGTATGGATGGCACACCGGGACCATATTCCATTGAGGGAGAATTCACCGTAGAGTAAGAGGTGGCCTCCCTCAGATTTACGCCAACAGCGAGTCCCTGATGCTGCTGCAGCACCAGGAACTCGCTGTTGGCTGTGAAAAAGGGTCAGCCGTGCATCTACTCCTTTTTCATTCAACGGTCGGTTTTCTCCGGATAAGTACAATCCACATGGGAGGGGTTCGGACTGCCGGCAGTCGCTCTGCCTAACCTGGAATCGCTGGTCTGTTTGGGAAACCGGATATAATAGCAAGCATGATGAAACGGAAAAGAATGACTGACCAGGATCCCCGCAGCGGGGTAAAGTGCTTTCTTTTTGACTTTGGTAATGTAGTCGGTTTTTTTGACCGCACAATCACCTTTAAGCGAGTAGTAGAATTTTCTGATGGATCAATCGATCAGGCGCTTGTGGAGGCTGCTATTCATGGCGACGGCTTGTTTGTGGCGTATGAAAAGGGAGAGATCAGTTCAGAACAATACATAGGAACCACTCTCCAGCAGCTGGGAATTCAACTGCCCTTTGAAGTAATGAAAGAAGCGTGGTCCGACATAATCACTCCAAATATGGATATAATCCAGTTTCTTCCCCGTTTGAAGAAAGCTTCCTATCGTCTGGTATTGGGCAGCAATAATAATCCCATGCACCTTGAACAGATTCAAAAGCAATTCGGGGATTGGATGAAGCCATTTGACAGAATGATCTTTTCTCATGAAGTGGGTGTTTTGAAACCCGAAAGAGAGTTTTTTACGCTTTGTATTGCAGCTTGCGGATGCAGGCCTGAATCCATTGTTTTTATCGATGATCTTGAGGAGAATATTCATTCTGCAGCGACAATGGGTTTCAGGACACTTCAGTATCAACGGGATATGAAGATTGAGGAAGAATTAGCACGCATGGGTATTCTCCTGGAAACCTCCCTTCCTTCGCAGGATAACTAATCGAAAGAAGTGAAGGATAGATCTATTGATTGATAGCGTTACGATCAAGTCGGTCGACACAGAGTGAATTGGTCTTTGATTATGGGACAAGACGCTGATAGGCCTTCTGCAATAGAAACCTGAGAAAAAAACAAAACAAGTGGGGGAATCAAGTTGCTTTTTCAGAGTAAAAGTGGTTTAATCGACGAAATTTTAACCTTCAAAAAATGATGATCGGGACGAGTACGGCAGCAGCAGCAACAGAGAGAGGCAGCGCCTGCTGAAAGCAGCCTTTGCTGTAACTGTCAGAAAACCACCCGGGAGTGGATCCCTGAAATCCAACAGGAGATTATGGGATCACGGGACAGCCCGTTATCGCTGCAGAGTGCCGGTCCGCTGGCTGTGCCAGGGAATCGGAACTTGGGTGGAACGACGTAGGAACCCCTGCGCCCCAAGGCGAGGGGTTTTTGTTTTAAAATCTATTGAGTGGATCGCGGCATTGATGGAGGAGAGAATGGACAGAACACTGGTCATGAAGTTCGGAGGAACATCGGTAGGTTCAGCAGATGCAATTAACCGTGCTGTGACACTCATCCAGGAAGGTGCAGGAAAGTGGGAGAACCTTGTGGTTGTGGTTTCGGCCATGAGTGGCGTTACGGATAATCTGATCCGGTGCGCAAGAACGGCCGCGGGCGGCCAGCAGGAAGGTTATCTGGAGATCATAGAGGCGCTGCGGGACCGTCATGTAAGCGTGGTCAATCTCCTGTTTCAGGCCGATCAGGAGCAGCAGGAACTGCTTCAGGTGATCGAGCATCAGCTTTCCAATCTTACTGCTCTATGCAGCAGCATACATATCCTTGGTGAAGTTACACCCAGAGCGATGGATGTGATCAGCTCCCTGGGTGAGCGAATCAATGCCCGCATTATTGCAGCGCTGCTGCGTGAGCTAGGCTTGTTGTCCCAGGCGGTGGATGCGACTGAGTGTATAGTAACAGATGCCCGTTTTCAGAGTGCTGTACCATTGATGGATAAAACCCGTGAAAAAGTCCGCTCACGACTGCTTCCTGAGTTTGGAGAAAACAGAATCCCTGTGGTTACGGGGTTTATGGCGGCAACAGAAGATGGCATAACAACAACGCTTGGCCGGGGTGGTAGCGATTACACGGCGGCTATTCTGGGAAGCTGCCTGGATGCAGCTGAAGTTTGGACGTGGACGGATGTTGACGGGGTCATGACAGCAGATCCTCGTCTTGTGCCGGATGCAAAGGTAATCCCGATGCTTTCTTACGCTGAAGTCAGCGAGCTTGCATATTTTGGTGCGAAAGTATTGCATCCCAGGACAATACGCCCGATAGTCGAGCGTAATATTCCTTTATGGGTTAAGAATACGTTCAATCCAGGAATTGAAGGTACCTGTATTGTGCGGGAAGCAGATAAGCAGCAGGACCTGGTGAAGGCAGTAACGCTGATCAAAGATCTGAGCATGGTTACTGTTGAAGGCAGGGGTATGATGGGGGTGCCGGGTATTGCCGCCCGGACTTTCGGTGCAGTTGCCAGACAGGGTGCAAGTGTATTGATGATTTCCCAGGCATCCTCGGAGCAGTCGATCTCATTCATCATACCCGCAGAGACAAGCCAGGAAGTAATCCGTTCGGTTGAGAGCGAAATGGAACTGGAGCTTGAGCGGAGGGATGTGGACCGGGTCTGGGCGATGGATGGAATTGTCATTGTCACGGTGGTGGGAGCGGGTATGCGCCATATACCCGGCATTGCTGCCAGAGTATTTAAAGCACTGGCAGGAGAAGGGATCAATGTGGTTGCGATTGCGCAGGGATCTTCGGATTTTTCGTTGTCACTGGTGGTATCAGCTGCGGATGGCGCAGCGGCTGTAGGATCGATTCACAACGGATTATTTAATTAAGGGTGAACAGCTGAGTAAATAGCTTTCATTCTCCGGGGAGAATACAGCGACGAAGGGAGATTTCTGTTATGTATTCATCATGGTTGACCTGCAACCGCGGCTGTGGCCGCCGCTATTCATTATATGACGTTGTGTACCGATGCGAAGATTGTGGCGGTTTACTGGATGTGGAACATGATGTGCAGGCGCTGCGGAATAAATCTGCACAAAGTTGGAAATCGTTGTTTGACTCGCGGGTTCGCACAACAGACTGGCCCTATGCGAGTGGTGTATGGGGGAAGAAGGAATGGGTCTGCCCGCAGGTAAGCCCTGATCACATTGTTTCACTGAATGAAGGTAATACCAACCTTTTCTGGGCGGAAAGGCTGGGGGATGAGATCGGCGTCACAGATCTGTGGGTGAAATTGTGCGGTAACAGTCACACAGGTTCATTCAAAGATCTGGGGATGACGGTGCTGGTTTCAGTAGTCCGGCAGATGATTGCTGACGGGAGAGAGATCCGCGCTATTGCGTGTGCTTCAACAGGAGACACTTCTGCGGCTCTCTCTGCTTATGCGGCGGCGGCAGGCATCCCGGCGGTAATTCTACTTCCGAAAGGAAAGATTTCCACTGCTCAGATGACTCAACCGATCGCCAATGGTGCACTTGTGATGGCACTCGATGCCGATTTTGATGGGTGTATGCGTGTTGTTCAACAGGTCACGAAAGATCCCACCATTTACCTTGCCAATTCGATGAATTCGCTTCGTATTGAAGGGCAGAAAACAGTCGGTATAGAAATAGTGCAGCAGTTTGATTGGGAAGTACCCGACTGGGTCGTTATTCCGGCGGGTAACCTGGGTAATGTGAGTGCACTCGGGCGTGGCTTCCTGATGATGAGAGAGTTGGGCTTGATCGACCGTCTGCCTCGTATTGTCTGCGCCCAGGCTGCCAACGCCAATCCATTGTATCTCAGCTATAAAACCGGGTTTGAGCAGTATCATCCGGTAGAGGCAAAAAAGACATTGGCCAGTGCAATTCAGATTGGAGATCCGGTCAGTTTTGAGCGGGCTGTAAAAACTCTGCGTACATTTGATGGCGTGGTTGAGCAGGCAACGGAGCAGGAGCTGGCAGACGCCGCAGCACGTGCTGACCGTACCGGCATGTACACCTGTCCGCATACCGGTGTAGCGCTGGCGGCGCTGTTTAAGCTGGTGAAACGTGGTCAAATACAACCTTCGGACCGGGTCATTGTTATCTCCACGGCTCATGGATTGAAGTTTACAGGGTTTAAAGCCGGGTATCATGAAGGGACTCTGGAGAAAGTTTCCAGTGTCTATCGCAATCCGTTGATAGAACTACCAGCTGCCTATGATGCGGTGAGCAGAGCGATTGATTCGGAAATTCAATCAAGCTAGCGGGCAGAGAATCAGTGCTGTTACTACGTTATTCGTATGGGGGCTCGATTTAAAAATCAATAGAACTGCAGTCTTGAGTATGGGAAAAGTATTTATGCAGAAGAGAATCTGACATGCTTCTCTTGTCAAAATGAGCGTTTCGATGCAAACTAATTGGAATAGCAACTCATCGATCCACTATCATCGGTACCCC
>JAFGNH010000088.1 GCA_016927115.1 Anaerolineales bacterium
AACTCCTTCGCCACTGCGCTCGGCCTGGAGTTCAAACGTATCCAGTTCACACCGGATCTTTTGCCCGGCGATATCACCGGCGGTTATGTCTTCGATACCAGGCAGAATAGTTTTATCCTGCGGAAAGGCCCTATCTTCACGAATATCCTACTGGCAGATGAGATCAACCGGGCGTCACCCAAGACCCAATCAGCACTGCTGGAAGCCATGCAGGAGCAGCAGGTTACTTTGGAAGGCGATACACAGGCGCTGCCCCAGCCTTTCATCGTGGTAGCCACTCAGAATCCAATCGAATACGAAGGCACCTTCCCACTGCCGGAAGCGCAGCTGGACCGGTTCATGGTCAAACTCCGTATCGGGTATCCCCTGCCGGAAGAAGAACAGGAAATCCTTGCAAGGAGATTAGACAGGAGAGGTGATACGGTTCTTCTTACTCCCGTTATTACACCTGAGATATTCTATGCCATGCGGCAGGCAGTCGAAGACGTTCATGTCGATCCGGGTGTGCTCCGTTATATAGTGGACCTGGTCACCAGGCTTCGCAAGCACCGCCAGGTAGTGATAGGGGCCAGTCCCCGCGGCTCATTGGCTCTGGTAAAACTCACCCGGGCCTGGGCTGCCATTCATGGTCGAAATTATGTGCTGCCCGATGACGTCAAATACTTTGCTGAAGATACATTAGGCCATCGCCTGATTCTGGAACCCAGCCTCTGGGGCTCAAGATCAGCAGAAAGGACAGTAATCACAGAAGCTCTGCGATTTGTAGAAGTACCGGTCACGCCTGATGAAAATGAATAGAAAGTCGTATGTACTCATCCTCATCCTGAGTGGATTAATCCTCTCTGCACTGATTTTCCGGAATGGAGAACTTCTCCTGCTTGCATCCATATTTCTGGTTTATCTTTTGTTCGGTGTGGCTCAGACACCCGGTAATATTTCTCTTGAAGCTTCTCGTGATATCACTATGCCCGGCATTACCACAGGAGAATCGGTTGAGCTTATATTAACGATCAGGAATCAAGGTGGCGAACTGAAAAACCTCTGCCTTCAAGATCCGTTATTCCCCGGGATGACGGTTCTGGAGGGGTTTCCAAACCAGAGGACTGCACTGGCTGCTGGGGAAACAACCAGACTGAATTATAAGATTACTGCAAGCCGCGGCATCTATACCTGGAAAACGATGCGGGCCGTGGCCAGCGATCCTCTGGGGTTATTTGAGTACGAAATGGAAATTCCAGCTTCCGGTACATTGATGGTTCGCCCGGATCCGCCGCCCATTCGGCCTATCCAGCTCAGGCCAAAGGCTACTTTACCGACTGCAGGACCCATTGCAGCTCGTAAAGCCGGTTCCGGGACTGACTTCTGGGGGATCCGGGAATACCACGCCGGCGATTCGCTCCGCCGCATCAACTGGCACTGGACTGCCCGGAATCCCCGGAAATTGTTCACCAATGAGTTCGAGCGAGAAGAGATTGCCGATTACGGCCTCATCCTCGATGCACGGCGGTTGACAAGTTCTGAGGAAGTGGAAAATGCTATTTTCGAACACTCGGTGAATGCCGCAGCAGCACTGGGAAAAAATTTCCTGCGAAATGGAAATCGTGTCTCATTGCTCGTGTATGGGAAGCACGTTCGTACCGCTTTTCCGGGATATGGAAAACATCAGCGTGACAAACTGCTGCGGCAGCTTGCGGGAGCAAAATTGAGCGAAGAGTTCCCTTTCACCAGCATAGACAGCTTTCCCACCAAACTTTTCCCGGCACGTTCATTCCTGGTGATTTTCAGCATCTATGATGACCGTGATCGTCTTACCTATGCCCAACTGAGGTCGCATGGGTACAGTGTTCTTCTGATTTCTCCCGATCCGATCGACTTCACTGCAGGTATTCTGCCCGATACGAAAGTGAATTCCCTGGCGGCAAGAGCAGCACGAATTGAGCGTGTTTTTCATTTTAACTGTCTGTTGAAACTGGGAATCAACGTTATTGACTGGCAGGTGGACGAGCCTTTGGAACCACTAATCCGCAAGACTTCATCATGGAGAAATACCGGCCGGATCAATCGGGAAATAACATGAAACCTCAAAACATTCTTCTTTATACCTGTCTTTCTGTTTCAACCGCTTCTCTCGGCGCAGGGTATCTCCTGGCCGGGAATTGGAAGATTTTTTTCGTTTTCCCTGTTCTGATAACGATCTGTCTGATCGTGAAAAGATATGACGTCTTCTGGTCGGCATCTATCTATCTTGCAGTGTATGTTCTCCTGGCCGCGAACGGAATCCTTGCTGAACTGCCTCTACCGCTGATGCTTGTAACGGGTACAACAGCAATGGCCGGATGGGAACTGATGCAGTCCATCCAGCGCTTAGATAAAAAATCGCTGCAGCGAACGCAGAACCTGCTGGAAAAAAATCATCAGAAAGCACTTGGGCCGGCCGCAGCAAGCGGCCTGGCCCTGGCACAAGTCAGTTCTTTCCTCTCATTTGAACTCCCCTTTATTGTGTTCATTATTCTGGCTGTTATGATATTTGCAGGCCTTCACTACGGGCTGAGACAGATACTTCAGGATCGGCCCTGATACATCCGGTGTTCGTTCGAAAGATGGGATAACATGGTGAAGAACCCCTGCTCTGCCGAAATTTTGTCTTGTACTATCAACAATGTCCCTGCCGGAATTGCCGAAACCTGTGCGAAAGGCAGCGACTGAGCAGTAATATGATGGCAGGGTGGGGCTGCAATGCCGGCGTTCATCGCAGCCCCACAATGGAAAACGGATCCCGCCCGATGAAATCCCTGCCTGTCTTCAAATTTCGCTGCTCCTGCTCATTCCATCGGTCGATGGCTGTCCTTCAGCTAGGGCACAATCTCACAAACCAGGAAATGAGAAGACCAGTGCTTGGGTTCAAGAAAAGCGCTGTTGCCCAATCCGCTGTACCAGACCTGGGTGAACTTTCCCCCGCCAGAGTCATAACACACTGCCCAGGGATCCTCCCAGGAGCTCCGTTCTGCTGTCGTCTCTCCTGCTCCCCAGTGTTCGTTCGGAAGGAAGTATTGGTTGGAGGAACCTATGGAGTCAAAAGAGCCATATCTTCCAGCACGGTACGCGGCACTGATTGCAACATGCAACACCTCATCTCCCATGATCTCAAAGGGGCCATCCACAGGGTCGCAGCTTCCTATTGAAGCAGGATCATTGCTGTACAACCAGTGATCTTCATGGGTGACGGAGAAATCCGAGTGAAGAACTGCAGTGGATTCAGTAAACTCGTGCGGCCATTCGCTGACCGCAACCTGGCGCGATGTGGAACCGGACAGCACACTGGCTGAATAGTCCATCGTCACAGCGCTGATCCCTCTGTCTCCCCCCGAGTAAGGAATAAAACGATTACACCAGAAAAGTTGGAGATTGGACCATCCCCGCACTGAATAGTTGTTATTGTTGTAAGTAACTTCAGCAATTGTATGCTCCGGATTAACAGTAACTGTATAGCCATCGAGAAGTCGTACGCGCGGAATTTCCGATGATACCGGGATATTAAGATCGAGCTCGTGATTGTGCGATAAACTCACATCAGGAAATGTGTGTTCGAAAAGAGAAGACCCTCCGCCAGGCCTGTTCACCTGCAGTGTGACTGCCCGATTCTCGAGCTCGGCTCCATTATTTCGAAGCGTGACACGGATCATTCCCTGGTCAACCTCATCCTGATACACGACATTTGTAATTGTCAGGTCCGGCAGCTGTGTGCAGGTGAGCTGATCGTAGTCGTTCGTTTCGCGGATATCGTTATTTGGGTCGACAACGGCACAAATATCGTAAGGCACAGGCACATAGGCTATTATTCCTTCCGGCAGCAGGATTGACTCACCTCTTCTCAGGACAGCATTTTCCCAGAGATACTCCCCCAGGGCGTCCCCTTCACGCGTATGCCACTCAAGCAAAAGGTCTTGCTGGTAGAGGTCACTGGTACCTGTATTGCTTACTTCAATCAGCAACCTGCCATCGTCCTCATCGATCACGAGATCAGAAATGGATAGATTTGGATAGCCGGGGCACACAGGATCACCAAAAATTTCACTTTGACTCTCTATATCCAGCAAGAAACAGTTATTGACCGCCGGCAATGCACCGGAGATGTATTCCATATCATGCGAAGCACCTGGTTCAAGGTTAAGGTCATTGATGGTTATGGAGTCCACGAAATTACCCGAGCGATTTGAAACCTCGATTGCCAGTGTGCGATAGCTCCAGGCTGCACTGCCTCGATTTGTAATCTGGAAAGTGGAGCGGTTCCGCTCGTCGGCGACCAGGTTTTCAATCATCAGCAAGGGAGCTGGCGTATTTCCATACAGGGTTTCACTTTGAGGTGAGGAACCGGCTGCCATCTCGGCGCTGAAGGTAATCCGGCAGCTCC
>JAFGNH010000089.1 GCA_016927115.1 Anaerolineales bacterium
AGTGATGAATTGCTGAAGGTCAAAGACCTGGAAGTGATCTATAAAACAACTCAGGAAACGGTTCAAGCAGTCAACAGGATCAGCTTTACCCTGAATAAGGGAGAAACGCTGGGTCTTGTTGGAGAGACCGGTGCAGGAAAGACAACGACGGCTTTAGCGATTATGCAGCTTTTGCCGAAAACAGGGAAGATCATCTCGGGTACCATAACCCTGGATGAAAGAAACCTTTTGGAGTTATCGGATGAAGAAATGCGGGTGAAAATCCGGGGTGAGAGAATAGCCATGATCTTTCAGGATCCAATGACTGCACTCAACCCTGTCATGACAGTCGGGGACCAAATTGCTGAAGCCATTCGTTACCATTCTGAGAATATCAAAGACGATGAAATTCAGAAGCGAGTGGATGAGGTCCTGGAAATGGTGGGGATTCAAGCATCAAGAAAGCACGAATACCCGCATCAGTTTTCCGGTGGGATGAAGCAGCGAGTGGTGATCGCGATTGCGCTCTCCTGTGAGCCTGAACTTCTCATTGCTGATGAGCCAACCACAGCGCTGGATGTAACCATTCAAGCGCAGGTTCTCGCCATGATGGGAGAGCTTCGCGATCGACTAGGAACGGCAATGATCATGATTACCCATGACCTTGGTGTTGTTGCACAAATCTGCGACAAAGTCGCAGTAATGTATGCCGGTGAACTGATCGAAGAAGGTACGCTTGAAGACATTTACGTCAGCAAAGACCATCACCCCTACACACTCGGCCTTTTTGGCGCGCTTCCCAGTCTGATTGAGGAAACAGACAGGCTGGCACCGATTGCCGGGCTCATGCCTGACCCTTCGAAGCTTCCGGTCGGCTGCAATTTCCAGGATCGATGTCCTCAATGCATGGACATATGCAAAGAGAAAAAGCCGGATGTCTATGTGAATGGAACACACATGATCGAGTGCTATTTGTTCTCAAATAACGAAGCGTGGAGGGTAGATCATGGAAAGCAGGACTGATCAGATTGCTCCAATTTTGGAGCTCAAACATCTCAAGAAGTACTACCGAGTCGGCAAGAACCAAAACTTACATGCTGTCGATGATATCAATGCCCGCATCGCAAGGGGAACCACGCTTGGAGTCGTTGGAGAATCTGGATGCGGAAAAACCACTCTGGGGCGTACCATACTGAAGCTGATAGAACCGACAGACGGCCAGATACTGTTCGAAGGTGTCGATATCGTACCCTTGCGCCAAAAGCAAATGAAGCTTTTCCGACAGTCCATGCAGATCATTTTCCAGGATCCGTATTCGAGCTTGAATCCTCGAAAATCGGTCTTTGAAACCATCGCCACTCCGCTCATCGTCAATAAAGTATTCAAAGACAAAAAGGAAATGGAGAAACGCGTACGATCCATCATGGATACTTGCGGGCTGACCAGAAGGTTGGAGAATGCCTATCCCCATGAACTCGATGGTGGTCGCCGGCAACGGATTGGTATTGCGCGCGCGCTTGTGCTTGACCCCAAAGTCATTGTCTGCGATGAGCCGGTTTCTGCATTGGATGTGTCGATCCAGGCTCAGATTCTGAATCTCCTTATGGATCTGCAGGATGAAACGGGGTTGACGTATATCTTCATCACCCATGACCTGTCAGTAGTAAAACACATATCCGACAGCATTATGGTCATGTACTTAGGCCAATGCGTGGAACAGGCTCCGTCAAAGGAATTGTTCATCAACCCGATTCATCCATACACAAAAGCCTTACTTGCCGCAATCCCTATACCCGATATTCGGTCCCGTAAGACAAAGATGGAATTGATCCGCGGAGAATTGTCGAGTCCCATTGACCCTGAGCCGGGATGTCGATTCGCTCCCAGGTGCACCTACGCCGAGCCGTCTTGCTCAGGGCAGGAGATAGCCCTTCATGAAATCTCAGCGAATCACTTTGTAGCCTGCCCTGTGATGGAAAGAATGTTGCCTCAATAAATCCCAGGTTGCACGAAAGCGCTGTGCTTCCTGGAACCTATCAGAGAAAGGAGAAGTATGAGACGAGATTGAACGGGAGTTTCACAGAAGAGCCCTGAATTGTAAAGACCATCAACTGAGTGAGGAGGACTACGCAATGAATACTGGTAAAACGACCAAACTTGCCACGCTTTTCCTTTGTATCATCATGGTATCGACAACCGTAGTTACAGGTTGCACCACAAAGGAAACTGCTGGTACAGGTAACAAACCTGTTGTGGTCTATGTTGCTGACATCTTTAATACGCTTAACCCCTATGACACCGGCGCATTCTCGGATTCGTATATCTTCAATCAGGTCTACGAATCGCTTGCCAAAGCCGATGATCAGGGAAATGCTGTCCCTTGCCTGGCAAAATCATGGGATATTAGTGCGGATGGGTTGACGTATACCATAAAACTTGTGGATGACGCCTTCTTCCACAATGGAGAGAAGTTCAAAGCATCTGATGTTGTATTCACCTATGACTTTGCGAAGGATTTTCCTGCAAAGAAGGCTTATTATTCGATGGTGAAAACGGTTGAAGTGATCGACGATTACACAGTGAAAATCACGCTAAATCAACCCTATCCGCTGTTCCTTCACTATACACAACAAGTGCCTATTGTAAACGAGAAATTCGTCACCGAGCACAATGGGGACATTTCCAAGGATGCTTCCGGCACAGGTCCATACAAACTGGTTTCTTACGACCCAGCTGTAAAGGTAGTCTTGACCGCCAATGACGCCTATCGTCTTAGCCCGGCGGCAATCAAGGATGTGGAGCTGCGCTATGTCAGTGATGCATCGTCCGCAGTGGTCGCCCTGGAAGCAGGTGAAATCCACTTTATGTCAGTGCCGCCGGTTCTGGCTAGCCGACTGCTCGGCAATGCAAACTTTACAAGCCAGAAGACCCTGCCGCTGTATACCGCTGTGATCGCAATGAACACGAAAGTACCGCCTTTCGACAGCAAACTGGTCCGCCAGGCTTTCTCTTGCGCCGCCGACAAGGAGAGCATCATCAATATCGCCTACGAAGGTTTCGGAACGGTGGCAAAGCTGCAGGCCTATACCAACTCATTCGGCGTAGATCTTTCGAACATTCCTGATCTCTCCTACAATCCTGGAAGGGCCAGAGAATTGCTGGCAGAGGCTGGATATCCAAACGGGATTGACCTCACCAAGGATTTTGGAATCAAGCTACTGACCATTCCAGGCACGTTCCACGAGAAAGTCGGCCAAGTGTTCCAGAACAATCTTGCAGATATCGGTGTGAAGGTTGAACTCCAGAACACCCAGACGCCGGATGAAGACGTTGAAAGCGGGAACTTCGCGATCATGAATCAGGGAGCAACATACCGCAGTGATTTCTCCTACAATGAGTGCAACTACGGCACAATCGGAATCGGCGGTAACAATTACTCACAGTACAGCGATCCCTACATTGATGAGATGTTCGCAAAGGGTAATGCTGAAACGGATCCCGAGAAGCGCAAAGCGATCTACAGAGAGCTCATCCCTTACATTGTAGATCAGGCTCTTGGCATCCCGATTTTCCATAAACAAGAGATCTATGTCTGGTCTAACACTCTCAATGCAAAGGCTCATGACCAGGGTATGTTCCCGTTCTTTGTCTATGAGTGGTCCTGGAAAGAGTCATAAGCGTCCCCTCTAGTAACCAATGGAAAAACGCCAATTTGATGGTGTTTTTCCATTGGTTTGCCTTGATACCTGACAGTGGATCACCCATGCTTAGAAGGCTCAAATCTGAAGGCTGACGGCTCGCAAATGCCTCAAAAGACGAGAAGCATTGAGAATTCCCTGGATGGAATTCCAAAGGGAGGACACTATGAAAACTGCAATTTTGGGTTCTGGAAATGGCGCATGTGCAACAGCAGCAGACTGGTCGCTGCATGGACACAGCGTCAGGATGTTTGATTTTGCGGCGTTTCCAAAGGTCGTAAAAGCGATTGAAGCACAGGGAGGTATTTACGCGGAAGGTGATGTAGATGGATTTGCAGAAATCGAATATGCCGGCACCGATATCAGAAAAGCCATTGACGGGGCTGACCTGATCATTGCGGTCGGGCCTTCATACAGCAGCGAACCTTTTGCAAATGCGGTGAAGGATATCATCGACGAAAAGCAGGTCTATATTCTGAGCCCCGGTTCTAACGGTGGTGCCCTTGTCACCAAGAAGATATTCGATAGTGCTGAAAACGCGAAAGCTGTTGTCATCGCAGAAACGACAACCTTACCGTACGCTTCCAGAAACACAGAACCAGGCCGTGTAAAGATTTATCTCAAATTGCGCGGCGGATTGTATCTGGCAGCGATACCCCACAGCGAGACAGAGCGCGTGCTGAAACTGTTCCAGCAGGTCTATCCAGACACGGAAGCTGCAGAGAATCTTTTCCAGACCATGCTGCAAAATGGAAATCCAGTGATTCACCCCGCGGTGACCATACTGAATGCAGGATTGATCGAGCGCACCCACGGCGATTTTCTGTTCTATGAGGAAGGCGTTACACCAGCAGTGGGAAGAGTCATGGAAGCCATTGATCAGGAACGCGTCAAGATCGGTGAAAAACTCGGCGTTAGAATCCTTCCGGACCCTGAGTTAGGCGTGCTGCAGGGATACATGACGGAAGCGAGTTACAGTCCAGGTTATGCCAAGGCGCCAGGGTTCAAAGGAATTCGGGCACAGAGCGAGCTGAATCACCGGTATCTTCATGAAGATGCTGGATACGGTCTTGTATTCCTGTTGGATCTGGCCAAGAGTATTGGCGTGGAAACGCCTCACATTGACGCACTTCTGGACATCGCATGCATCGTTGCTCAGAGAGATTACCGGAAAGAAGCGGTGCGTACATTGAAGGGCATCGGTTACGGTGTAGAAGAGGTCAAAAACCTGTAATGCGTTGGTTGTCGGATACGAATGTATCCTCATAGCTGATTGAGACTGGAACGGGCGAAGATTCGCTCAAGAAGGATGGGTCACCACCCGGTTAATTAGTTGAAGGGCGAGGCATCCCCTCCCACGTGTCTGGTCCCATGGCAGGCTCCGCGCATGGGAGCAGTTTTGACGTGAGGGTTGGTTGTGGGGATGCCTCGCCCCACCATTGTCAATCCTGCCAATCCTGCTAATCCTGACCCGGAAACAGGCCCCCTCCGCGAAGGGACCCCACCCCTACAACACCAGATCCTCCACGCCGCCGATGAGCCGGATGGGCGCGGCGGCCTCGAGCTCGCCGGGGCGCAGCGGGTCGTGCTGCCGCAGCGCACCGAAGTCCAACCCGGTCAGGCCCTCGATATCGGCGATGGGCACCTGGTAGGTCTTGTACTGCCCGTAGGCCTCCACCTCCAGGTCGGAGATCAGGTCCCGCTGGCTCTGCAGGTAGGCGGTGGCGGAAAGCTGTCCATCATCCTTCACCATCACCGCCACCTTCCAGAATTCCTCCGGAATGCGGTGGACCTCGAGGTAGGGCGGATCACTTTCGCGGAAGACGGGCCCGGTGAAGACGGTCACCCGGAACTGCTGGGCGCGGGCGCGAGAGAGAATGTAGTCTTCCAGGCCGAGCCAGGTGCGCTGGTTGAGCTTGCTGTGCTGCGGCGAGCAGTTGGTGAAGTGGAAGGTGTCGTCGTTCGCCTGCGCCGCGGCGTCACCCCAGACGGGGTCGATCCGCCGGACGAGGTGCCCGCGATCGAGGTCGGGGTGCTTGTAGACGGGCGGGCCCATCTGGTCCTCGCGCGGAATGCGGGGGTCGAAGTACCACTTGTCGTTGCTCCTCGTCAGCTTCTGCAGATTCTCGCCATCGATGTTAACCGCGGTGAAGTA
>JAFGNH010000090.1 GCA_016927115.1 Anaerolineales bacterium
TGGAGGGAGAGCCGGCCGGTTTTCGCTCAGCGGGCCGCTCTCAAACGGTGCGGTATATCGGAAATCCTTTCAACAATCGGAAATTGCTGGCAGCGCTTCTGACTACAGCGCTTCTCAGCCTGGCAGGTTTCTGGAGTGCTCATGCGTTCCTGTACCAATCTCTCCCCGGTGAGGCGGGATTCGAGATGAAGGAACAGATTGAGGATTTCAGGCTGATTCTTTCACTCTCTCCTCTGGACGAGGCAGAACTACTGTCGGACTTTGCCGCCCGGCGCTCTTCAGAACTGACTCAACTTGCCGGGGAGGGTAAAAGCCTCCATCCCGGCCTGGCGGCGTATGCCAGAACACTCGAAAAATGGATCACGGTGTTGAGCACAGTTGCACCTCTCAGGGCTGTCTCCCAACCGGATCCTGAATTGCTTCTTCGCCCTGCAGACACAATCCGCCTGCAAGAACAGGTATCGCTTCTGGAGGCCTGCCTGGATGAGTTCAATGAGCACCTGGAAGATCAGCCCTCCCCTTCGGAGTATGTACGTATTCTCGAGACTGGATCGTTTTTCCTCCATCAATATAAAGATTATGCTGCAGCAGCCATGCTTTTTGATTCATCTTATACACCTGAAAATAACGGCATCCTGTTTGCCTCACTCACACCGTCTATGACTGATTCCGTAGTATGGACAAGCGGGACCAGCAGGACCACTGATTCAGACCCATCGAGCACAGGTACGATTCAGATCGGGGAAACTGCAACAATTAAGCCCGGGGTGATCGAAACCACCGGAACTCCAATTACTTCGAAAACAACCACACCATCACCAACTCGGGGGACTAACCAACCGACTGCAACACACACTCTCCATCCTTCTTCCACGCCGACAGCTACAGTAACTGTGACTGCGCAGGTTCCTGCCTATGCCTATGGCGATATCAATCTTGATCATGCTGTTACAACGCAGGATGCACTTCTATTGAGTGCATACCTGAAGGGGACAACCTCTCTCTCACAACAGCAGCTTATTCTGGCAGATTGTGTACAGGATTATACGATCGATCGATTCGATCAGCAGGCTGTTCAACTGCGGGCTGTTGGATTAATTGGATTTCTTCCCCTGCAGCCGGAGGAACTCCCTTCGGGTGATGTTAATGGGGATGGTCAGGTTACTCCGGGAGATGCGCTTCTTGTTGAACAACATCTGACAGGGGTCCTCACACTTTCACCCGGGCAGCAGTATCAGGCAGATGTTTGCTGGAATGGACACCTTAATGGTGCTGATCGGGATGCGATCTTTAATTACTATCTCCGGATTTTGCCGTCTCTTCCAGTTCTGCCCGAAAGTGCTCCTGCGGAATAACCTGCCGGAACAGCCGGTAAAGATTTTATCCTTGGCAGTATCCCTGTTGGAAACGGGAATGGTGGGAAGCCGCAGCTCTTTTTCCACCCGGGGAAACCGCACCAGACTGAATAGCTCCGCCTGTGTTTCGGTAAGACTCTGGCTTTTTGCCAGGGCCCACATTCTTAATTAAGAACAGGGCATGCATACCGATTCTCTATACCTCGACTGACCTGTGTCGAATACCAAAATTTCCTGTCAGCAAGAAAATATGAACCAGAGGACGGCGACTCTTTGATAAAATCCTGTTGCAGGTGGTTGAGTATGTCGCTCATAAAAGGAATGTGGTAGCATGGAACACATGGAAGTGGAACTCCTCAGAGAACAATTGGATACAGGTTTTGATGAAGCTTACAGCTCCCGGCGGTCAGGAAAAGAGGGCCGAGCCAGGGTACAGGCACGGATTCTGGCTGGAAAAGCTATCGAACAATATGCCAACCGTATGATGGGTTTTGAATCACCCCGGAACGCCTGGGAATGGCTTGTCTGGCTGTCTGAAGAAGAGGCCTTTCCCGTGGAAATAGTCTGTTCTGCACAGCGGCTCACTGTTCGGGTCACACCGTCTTTCACACTCCCACATCCGGAAGACCCGCTGGTTGATGCGAAAAGAATTGTTGATTATTTTCTAAACCGCCTGCCAGGGTAGAAGCACGAGCCAGGAGTGATGATCCGTTTCCATGATGTTCACAAAAGAACTGCTTGTGTGCAGTCCTGCACAGCAGTGAAGGTAAAAACAGGTGCTTTCATGACAGAGAAGAAAGCTTTGGGTACGAATCTCAGAAAATACATGCAGCAGACCAGGACCCGGGTGATCGTGGGCTTTCTGCTGCTGCTTTTTATTATTGGCGACGGGTTGATTTTTGCCCTTTATGGCCGGGAGCCTTTCCTGATGGCATTGCTGTGCACCGGTCTTGCCTTGGCGCCTGCGATCCTGGTGGGAATCTTTTTGTGGGGTTTGGAGATACTGACGAAAAGGCTCAGAGATGAATGACCCAATAACGATAAAGGCTTTGAACGGTGCTGTGTACCAGATGGTACGGGCAAGCAAACCCGGGCAGCATCCCGTTCTGCTTCTTCATGGCTGGACAGGGAATGAAACCAATATGTGGAACCTGGCGTCTATGCTTGATACCGGTGGATTAATGGTTTCAGTACGGGGGTTTTTCCCTGCCGGAGAGGGATACAGCTGGATCGAGCATGCTGAGAAGAACTTCTCCCGCATGGATTCTTATAACGGGGCCGTTGAAACACTGGAAATGGTCATTCGTGATGTTATCGTGCGAACCGGTATGGATCGGCATGACCTTGTAATGCTGGGTTTCAGCCAGGGGGCGGCGATGGCATTTGCTGCAGGCCGTTCGTTCTCTTATAAACCGCAAGGTATTATTGCTGCCTCTGGTTTCCTGCCTGAAGGAAACCTGGATGGTCTTGAAAAGATTCAGGTTTTCTGGGGGCATGGAATAAAGGACGAGATCGTTGCGCTTGAAACTGCACAGGTTGGTGTGGATCGGCTGCGAGCCGCAGGAATCCCGGTACAATTCTGTCAGGCTGATATCGGGCATAAAATATCGCATCAGTGTCTTCGGGGGGTGCAGGATTGGATCAAGCAACTTCCGGTGGAAGAGCATTTTCTTCATTCCTGAAGGAAAAAAACAGGCAACTTGAGGGGCAAGATGCTGTAAATGAAGCACAGGTAAAGCAGCCATAATTGCAGGGATTGGTCTTCAGCCCTGCTAGAAGAAAAGGTGAAAATGATGAATCAAAAAAACATAGAAGAACGAGCTATCAATACCATTCGATTCCTGTCGGCAGATGGTGTGCAGAAAGCGAATTCGGGCCATCCCGGGCTGCCAATGGGCGCAGCCGGGCTTACCTATGCCCTCTGGGGCAGGCATCTGAAATACAACCCTGAGAATCCTTCCTGGCCTGATCGGGACCGGTTCGTTCTATCAGCAGGCCATGGTTCAATGTTGCTGTATTCAATGCTGCATCTTGCCGGGTATGATCTTCCTCTCACCGAGTTGAAAAATTTCCGCCAGTGGGGGAGTAAAACACCTGGACATCCGGAGTATGGGCTGACACCGGGTGTGGAAATGACCACAGGACCACTAGGGCAGGGATTTTCCTCGGCGGTGGGCATGGCTATTGCTGTTGAAAATCTGGCAGCACGCTTTAATAAGGAGACTTTCCCGATCGTTGACCATTATATATATGTACTTGCTTCTGATGGTGACCTGATGGAAGGTGTCTCTTCGGAAGCGGCTTCATTGGCCGGCCATCTGAAACTTGGACGCCTGATTGTTCTTTATGATGACAATAAAATCTCGATCGATGGCAGCACAAACCTGGCTTTTACAGAGGATCGGGCGGCACGTTTCACCGCCTATGGCTGGCAGGTACTGCGTGCGGAAGGGAATAATGTAGAGGAAGTGAGTGCAGCAATTTCTGCTGCAAAAGAGGATCCCAGACCAACGATCATTGTCTGCAAAACTCACATCGGCTTTGGCCTGCCCACAAAGCAGGATACGGCGAAAGCCCATGGTGAGCCGGCGGGTGTGGAGGAGCTTGCAGCAGCAAAGAAAGGTCTCGGTTGGCCGGAGGATTCTTCATTCCTCATTCCGGATGATGTTAAAGCTCATTTTGCTGAGCTTGCCAATCGGGGAAAAGAAACCTTCCGGAATTGGGAGAACCTTTTTACTTCGTATAGTAGTGAATATCCCGAACTCGCAGCCGAGTTCGAGATTGTTCTTTCAGGGGACCTCCCGGAAGATCTTGAGGAAATGCTGCCAGTCTTCCCGGCAGACGCAAAAGGTATGGCAACACGTGCTTCATCGGGGAAAGTGTTGGCTGCTCTTGCGGATAAATTGCCTCATCTGATAGGGGGTTCTGCCGATCTTACAGGCTCCAATAAGACGCAATTGGGGGATGTGCCAGCGTTCTCAGTAGAGAATCGCACCGGCAGGTATCTTCATTATGGCGTCCGGGAGCATGCTATGGGGGCAGCGATGAACGGATTGGCCCTCCACGGCGGGTTTATTCCCTACGGTGGTACATTCCTGGTGTTTTCGGATTATGTACGCCCGGCGATTCGCCTTTCGGCGCTCATGGACCTGCGGGTGATCTATGTGTTCACACATGATTCCATCGGACTCGGTGAGGACGGCCCGACACACCAGCCTATCGAGCATCTGGCCGCTCTGCGGAGTATTCCGGAGCTGGTTGTAATCCGCCCGGCTGATGCCAATGAGACTGCGTATGCCTGGCTGGCTGCGCTGGACCGCCGGCATGGCCCCACTGCAATGGCGCTGTCACGGCAGAACTTGCCGACAATAGACCGCAGCGCTGCGGGATCGGCGAAAGGATTGTTACAGGGGGCGTATGTGCTCATTGATCCCGACGCTTCTCCTGAAATAATCCTGATGGCATCTGGTTCTGAAGTTGCCCTCATCCTTGACGCAGCTCATCAGCTTGCTGGTGAAGGTATTGCTGCAAGAGTGGTTTCGTTCCCAAGCTGGGAACTGTTTGCTGCGCAACCCCTTTCCTACCAGCAGATGGTACTGCCGCCGGAGTTGAAAGCGAGGGTTGCTGTCGAAGCAGGGACTTCACAGGGATGGCACCGGTGGGTGGGGGATTCTGGAGAAGTGTTGTCGATTGAGCGTTTTGGAGCTTCTGCGCCGTATCTGGAAATCTACGAGCATCTGGGATTGACAGTCGAGGGTGTGGTGGAGGCTGCAAGGCGAACTCTGGGGAGATAGTGAGGAAACAGTATGATTATCGCAGTGGGATGTGACCATGGAGGGTTTCCTCTTAAGGATACCGTCATAGAAACGGTCCGCAAAGCCGGGCATGATGTACTCGATCTGGGAGCGTTTGACGATTCCCCGACAGACTATCCTGATTATGCAGAGAAGGTGGGACGAGCCGTGCAGCGTAAAGAGGCGGACCGCGGCATTATCATTTGCGGTTCAGGTGTGGGGGCATCCGTGGCGGCCAACAAGATGCGTGGAATTCGGGCCGGATTGTGTCACGACACTTATTCCGCCCACCAATGTGTGGAGCATGATGATGCCAATGTGCTTGCGTTTGGCGCTCGTATTATCGGGCCCGAAGTAGCGGTTGAGATTGTGCAGGCTTTTCTGAGGGCAGAATTCTCTGGAGAGAAACGGCACCTGCGCAGAGTTGCTAAAATCGCTGCAATTGAACAAAAAGAATTGGACAATTAAGTATGAAAACAACACAGGCATTGACTGAACTGGGTCAATCCATCTGGTTGGACTATATTCGCAGGGATCTGATCCGTTCGGGAGATCTGGAAACCCTCATACATGAGAAGAATGTCCGTGGTGTCACCTCAAACCCATCGATTTTCGAGAAAGCAATATCTGGTTCTGATCTGTATACGGATTCACTGCGCCGCCTTTCCTGGGCAGGGTATAGCCCGGAGACAGCTTTTGATGTGCTGGCTGTGGAAGATATCCGTGCTGCAGCGGATGTTTTTATGCCGCTGTACGAACAAACAGATGGTGGTGATGGATATGTTTCATTGGAGGTGAATCCTCGCTATGCCCGGGATATCCAGCATACTCTGCAGGAAGCACGCCGGCTCTGGGAAGTGGTTAATCGCCCGAATCTGATGGTGAAAATACCGGCTACTGTCGAGGGCTTGCCAGCAGTGGAAGATGCGATTGCAGAGGGGATTAATATAAATGTAACATTGATCTTTTCGCTGCAGCGCTACTCTGAAGTGATGGAAGCCTACCTCCGCGGTCTTGAACGACGGGCAGAGCAAGGTTACTCCGTTCATCATGTTGCTTCTGTAGCGTCCTTTTTCGTGTCACGGATCGACAGTGCTGTAGATGCTTCCCTTCAGGAGATTGTGCTGGCAGGTGGTGAACATGCTGAAAGGGCTCAGTCACTGATGGGTACTGCCGCTGTAACCAGCGCGAAACTGGCATACGCTCAGTTTCAGGCGGTTTTTGACAGCGAACGCTTTAAGCGACTGCAGGAAATAGGTGCAAGAGTTCAACGTCCCCTATGGGCGTCCACCAGCACGAAAAACCCGGATTATCCGGATACACTGTATGTGGATTCGTTGATCGGCCCCCGGACAGTGACCACACTTCCACTGGAGACCCTCGATGCATTTCTCGATCATGGCACAGCGAAGCAGACACTGGGTGAAGAACTGTCCAGGATGCGGATGAAGCATGAGGCACTTTCTTATCTGGGAATATCCCTCGATACGATCACTGATAAATTGGAACAGGAAGGTGTGGATAAGTTCCGGAAGGCTTTTGAGAAGCTGCTGAAGTCCCTCGAAAAGGGGATGAAATCCCTTCGATCAGATATTTCCTCAACGGCAGAACCACTGGAGCAGGTCGAGGGGGAGCTGCGACAGAATCAGGTTGGCCGGAGAATCTGGGGCAGGGATGTTTCCTTGTGGACACAGGATCCTGAAGAAATCGAAGAAGCGCGCAATCGCCTTGGCTGGTTGACGCTCCCTGAACAGACAGGCAGCGAGCTGGAGGAGTTCCAGCAGCTGCGCGAACAACTGCTTGGAGAAGGGTATACAAAAGTACTCTGGCTGGGTATGGGAGGATCCTCCCTGGCTGCTGATGTGTTTTCAAATGTGTTTCCAAACGGTGGTGGATTGCAGCTTCGTGTACTGGATTCTACGGATCCGGCCGAAGTGGCGAAGGCCGCTGCCTGGGCTGACCCCGGTGTGACGCTGTATGTCGCAGCCAGTAAATCAGGCTCAACAGCGGAGCCGTTGGCAATGATGGAGACGTTCTGGGAAAAAGCCCGAGAGGGGGTTGGAGAGGGGTTTGAGCAGCATTTTGCGGTTGTTACCGACCCCGGTAGTTCCCTGGAAAAGCTAGCGAAGGAACGCTCATTCAGAAAAGTATTCTCCTCTCCTGCTGACGTTGGTGGCCGGTATTCTGCTCTGTCGGCCTTTGGCATCCTCCCGGCTGTACTGCTGGGCGTTGATGCAGGAGCTGTACTGGAAGGCGCCCGGAGCATGGCAGCACAATGCAACCCGAATCGCGAGCCAGCGATCAACCCGGGCCTGTCCCTGGGCGCATTTATAGCCGCATGTGTACGTAGCGGGAGATCGGTGTTATCGCTTCCTGCTGATCCGGAGCTTAAAAATATCGCAGACTGGATAGAACAGCTGATAGCTGAAAGCAGTGGAAAAAACGGCGGGGGAATTATCCCGATTGTGGGTCAGAAACCGGATGTTGGAAAAGGTTTTGCCGACCGTCAGTTTGTGGTCTATCTCCGTGCTTCCGGAGCCTATGACAGATTGCAGGCTGGATGGCGTAAGGCCGGGGTACCCTTCTGTGCTCTTCCGGTTTGTGTTTCAGCCGAGAGCCTGGGTTCAACGTTCTTCCTGTGGGAGTATGCTACTGCAGCTGCCTGCGCGTTGCTGGGGTTGAATGCCTTCAACCAACCGGATGTCCAGCGGGCTAAAAAGAAAACAGTGGAAATGCTGCATCAGTACCAAAAAATGGGCAGGCTTTCGGAATCAGAACCGTTGTGGCAAAACGAATATCTTGCATTGTCCGGACCTCTCGTTCTCGAAAATAAAAAGAAACCCGAAGTATTCTCTGCTGCATTTGAACAGATCATTCAACAGGCTCAGGAGAGCTACCTTGCAATCCTGTTGTTCCTGCCCCGAAGTGATTCTGTAACGAAGCCTGTTTTAAGAGCTGCTGCCAGACTGCGTGATAAGGCTGGCGTCCCGGTTTCAATCGGGTTTGGTCCCCGATATCTGCATTCTACCGGCCAGCTGCATAAGGGTGGGATCCCAGGGACTTATCTGGTTCTTACAGGAGAATGTGAGGAAGCTATCGCGATTCCGGGTGCCGGGTATGGTTTTTGTATATTTGAAAAAGCGCAGGCTCTGGGAGATCTGCAGTCGCTGATAGAGATCGAGCGACCGGTACTGTGGCTGCATCTGAAAAGACCTGAAGCCCTTGACTGGCTGGAAGGTAAGCTGCGGCAGTTGTATCCCTGATAGGGAGGGCTGTTGAGAGCTGCCGTGGAGCGAGTGGCTTTTACTTTTTCCTGGTTGTGATCGGAAAACAACACGCCTGCAGTCTCTCCTGGAGCGCTGCAGGCTTTTCTTCTGATCAATGATATTTTCCGATTCTGATTGGTGGTATATCAAGCTGGTATGTAAGCCTGCAGTTTGTTCAAACAAGGTGAGGGATACATGACGCAGTCGAAGAGTAACAATCCTGAATACAAGCGGGTTTTCTATGGCCAGCATGAGCCCATTTTCCAGATTCTGCCAGACAGGGTGCGCGACAACTTTCGTTCCCCTGCCTCTGAAAATGCGCTGCTGTGGAATACATTTTATCCTCGCCGCATGGCTTTGGAGCTCTCTTCGCTCTATGATCTGGTGCCGCTCTGGGGTACAAAGCTGCAACTGGAGCCTGAAACTCTGCAGCCCTATTTCTGGGGAGTCAATGTGGATGGAGAGCGGCTGGACCACCTTGATGATGTTCTGGAAGTTGTCGATGGGCCGGGGCAGAAAACGGAAGTGGATTTGTTCCTGTCAGGCACGACCTCATTGATAGCAGTGGAAGCAAAAAACAGGTCGGGGTTGGGCCGCTGCAGCCGGTATATTCAGCAGCGCTGCCCGGAGATCCACGGTGATCGGGGCGGAGAGCAGGCCTGTATTTATTGGGAACCCGAAGCAGTCCCGTTCAGCTCTCAACTTGATTTCGGTCTGCGGCCGCAGCCTGAGTGTGAAAATCCGCCGTGTGCCCGGTACTATCAGCTTGCACGAACACTGCTGGTGGTAACCAGGCTTGCAGAGGTGTTGGGTGTGCAGCCCTACCTGTGGCTGGTTGCTGCGGAAGCGAATTGGCCAACCCTTCGGAGAGATTGGACCAATTTCTCGGAGTACATCATGAATGCTGAACTCTGGCGCAGCGCGCGGGTGTTGAGCTGGAAAGCAATCCGGCAAGTTCCCTCTGATTAATATCCCTGAATCATATTTCCGTAACTTTTATAGACAGTTGTCCTAGAACCGGGTATGGTACGAGTAGAGGTGTCTGTGCCATACGAAGTCGGAGATACAATCGATAATTATCAGCTGGAAGAGCTGCTTGGTCATGGAAGCATGGCTGATGTTTTTCGCGCCACGAACAAGTCAAACCAGCAAGTTGTGGCAGTTAAAATCATTCACCGCCATTTGCTGGATCAGGATTTTATTCTGGAGAGGATTATCCGCGAGGTTGAGTCCCTCTCAGCACTCCGCCACCCGAATATTATCCACCTGTATGATCATTCCATCACTCCCAAACTTGCTTACCTTGTGATGGAATACATAGAGGGTGGAACACTGGAGCAGGTACTGGAGCGTGCACGTGAAGCAGGTCAGTTTATTCCACTGCGAAAGGTGCTGCGGTGGTTGAAAGCTATCAGCAGTGCGGTTGATCACGCTCATGAGAATGGCCTGGTTCACCGCGACCTGAAACCGGCCAATGTACTCTTCCGACAGGATGGACAGCCGGTTCTGACTGATTTCGGATTGGCGTTTCTTATTGGCAGCCCGAGAATCTCTGTCAGCAATTCGATCTCCGGTACACCGGCCTATCTCTCTCCAGAACAGGCGCGTGGAGAAGTTGGTGATGCGCGCAGCGATGTCTATTCACTGGGAATCATTCTGTATGAAATTCTGGCAGGGCGGGCACCCTTTGAAGGAACTGCAGTCAGCGTTATTATGGCTCAGGTAGCTGAAGAGCCACCTCCGCTGCAGAAATTCAGGCCAGAGATTCCACTTGGAGTGGAAAGCGTTGTACTACGTGCACTTGAAAAATCTCCTCGCAAACGATATCAGACAGCGCGAGTCCTGCTTGAGGGTTTCCGTATAGCTGTACAGAAAAGCCCAAATACTGCTGTAGTGGAAAAAAAACCGGCTGAGCGCACATCAGAACGTTCTCCTACGCCGGCGAAAACGCGGTCAGGTGTTAAAAGAAACACATCACCACTCCCGGAACGGGGGACTTATACCTCTGTACCATTGGCCGGCAGCAAGGTTGATGTGATATCCAGAATATTCGGTTATCTGGTCCTTCTTCTTGCAATACTCCTGGTCGGTTTCTGGACTTTTCAGTACGTGAACAAACCATCCAGCTCAGCACCTCCACCCCAGTTGGGCGTGGGCAGCTCTATTCAGATTAGTGTGCCGAATCGGGCCAGCACCAGCTTGCTCACTGGATGCCCGGGAGGACTGCTCAAGGGTTTGAACGGCGTTGCTACAAACGGGCAGCGGGGGATCATCCGTGATCGGCGGGTATGTGGAGATGAATGGTGGTATGAGGTTGAAATCCCTGAACTCAAGGAAGACGGATGGGATGGAGCCGGCTGGATCGATGGGGGTTATCTGGTTTTGTATTAGATCCTGCCTGAACAGACACCGAAAAAATCCATCTTACGAACTGCAAAGATTCAATCTGATTGACGTTCCATATCATTCACACAACTTTTGTTGCTTATTCATTGGAAGCAGCCCGCTCCTGTTCGATCAGGACTCTCCTCAGTATCTTGCCGGAGGATGACCGGGGTATTTTTTCTATGAAAGCCACTTTCTTTACATGTTTGATTGGCCCCAATTGGGCGGCAACGTGTTCCATAACACTCTCTGGTGTGAGTATTATGGAGGAGACAACAAAAGCTTTCGGGACTTCTCCTGCGTCCGCATCCGGGCTGGGAATCACAGCAGCATCCAGAATGGCTTGATGAGACATAAGCACAGCTTCAATTTCTGCAGGGGCGACCTGATAGCCTTTTACCTTGATCATTTCCTTGATACGATCCAGGATGAACAGATACCCATCTTCATCCTGATAACCAATATCACCGGTGTGCAGCCATCCGTCGGAGGTGAGGGTGGCTTGGGTTGCTTCGTTTTCATTCAGGTAACCCTGCATCACCTGTGGCCCGCGAACAAGGATTTCTCCGCTCTGACCGGGGGGCAGGATTCCTCCGTTTTGCGGATCGATGATACGGCATTCAGTGCCTGGCAGCACTGGGCCGACCGAACCGATCTTAACCGGAGGTGGAGGGTCCGGTGAGATATGTGTAACCGGACTGCTCTCGGTGAGACCGTAGCCCTGCTTGACAACACAATTGAGTTTTTGGGCACACTGTCTTGCGGTGCTTACATCCAATGGGGCGGCACCCGATACAATCACCTGCAGGCTGCTCAGGTCATAGTCCACCAGATCTTCGCTCTGGGCAAGGATACGGATGATGGGTGGAACAAAGTGGGCGCGTGTTACCCCGTACGTCTGCATTGATTTGAGCAGCAGGTCTTTTTTAAAAGAAGGCAGAAGCACAACAGCGGCACCATTAGCAAGGCCGAGATTGAGAACCACGGTAAGGCCGTAGATATGGGAAAAAGGCAGGAGACCAATAAAGGTATCTTCCATTGAGACAGGTTCTACTGCGGATAGCTGAACCAGATTGGTGACCAGGTTGGTATGGGTCAGCTGTACACCTTTAGGCAGGCCTGTTGTGCCGCTTGAAAAGGGGAGCACAGCCAGATCGGAATGTGGGTCCAGATGAGGTGGACTAAAAGGTTTGCTGGTCGTGAGGGATTGCAGGGTGAGGATCTTATTGCCCGGCCTTGTAGACAAGAGGTTGGCGATCCCTGTTCCTTCCATTGCAGCAAGCCCTTTCTCTATCGATTGTTCGTCGGTCATTAGGTATGATGCGTTGGAGGCGAGGATCTGTGCCCGGATTTCGGAATTCGAAAGCAGGGGGCTCATCGGAGACAGTACTGCACCGATCCAGGTAGTGGCAAGGTAGAAAACGACAAACTCAATTGAGTTTGCACAAACGATCGCAGCTGTTTCACCTCTGGATACGCCGAAGTCTATCAGACCTGCAGCAAGGGATTGCGCTTCTTCATACAGAGCTTTGAATGTCAGAGTCTTTCCTGTGACGCCATCAATCAGTGCGGGTCTGTCCTGGAGTTGGTCCAGGTTGCGGAAAAGATAGGCCGGAAGGGATTGGTTTGGTACTGAAATGGTAGAGGGTGAAGTTGAGGTCATCAGGAACTCCTGTGGAAATACCAATATAAAACGAGTTGAAACCGGATGCTTCCATTGATTTGCGGGAAGTGCTTCAGCGTACCTGGCCCTGGATAGCATCCGTGAAATTTCCTGCGAATACCTTATTCTATCGCGGATAGTATGAATGACCAGATAGGGCAGGCAACTTGACACATAGAACGGGTGTGCTATACTGAAAAAGAACAAATGTTCCTTTGATATGTTAACAAAGTTGTGAGTGATCTGATCCTGCAGGGTTGTATTGCCGCAGGGGGTAAAAGTGAATTAAGGTTTGGTTCCCAAAACAGGAGGCAAAGGTGGCGGCCAAGACTGTAAATGTGGCTGAATTTGAACAGGAAGAGCAGCGGATGGCAGCGCTTGATGGCGCAGTTAAGGATCTTGTTAAACGATTTGGAGAGGGCACCCTGATGCGGCTAGGAGAAGCTTCCCACATGAAGGTGGCTGTAATACCAACCGGTTCGCTGGCACTGGATCTTGCACTGGGCGTTGGAGGCATCCCTCGCGGCCGTGTTACAGAGATCTATGGTCCAGAATCGTCCGGAAAGACTACCTTATGCCAGCATATCGTTGCTGAATCTCAAAAGATGGGAGGCGTGTGTGCTTTTATTGATATGGAGCATGCCCTTGATCCCGACTATGCGAATCGCTGCGGGGTAAATATTGATGATTTCTACATTTCTCAGCCGGATACGGGTGAGCAAGCCCTGGAGATTACCGAAACGTTGGTTCGCAGTGGTGCTGTGGACCTGATAATCATCGACAGTGTAGCAGCTCTGGTGCCCCGAGCGGAAATTGAAGGCGATATGGGGGATGCACCGATGGGGATGCAGGCGCGTCTTATGAGCCAGGCACTGCGCAAGCTCTCCGGTGTGATTAAACAAACCAATACAGCAGTTGTTTTCACCAATCAGCTGCGGCAGAAAATCGGGGTTATGTTTGGTAGTCCGGAAACAACAACCGGGGGGATGGCACTGAAATTCTATGCTTCGGTACGTCTCGACATCCGACGTATAGAAAGCATCAAAGCTGGCCAGGAGGTGGTTGGTAATCGTGTTCGGGTCAGGGTGAAAAAGAACAAGGTTGCACCGCCATTCAGATCAGCAGAATTTGACATTATGTACAATGAAGGGATATCGCGGGTAGGTGGATTGCTTGATATCGGTGTGGAAATGGGGCTGATTGAGAAGCGAGGATCTTTCTATACCTACAAGGATGAACGGTTGGCACAGGGGCGTGAAAATGCGAAACAGGTGCTGCGGGAGAATCCTGCCATCGCAGAAGAAATCGATCAGCTTATTCGATCCGAGGCGGGACTCCAGTCCGAGCGGCAGGCTTTGGGCTCAACGGAAGAGATCGAACAGCAGGATTAGAAAAGAACCTGAGTTATAGTCATCCCGTTCCGACGGTATTTTCTCCACATCGATAGAAGGAAGGCTGCACCGACCGCCAGATAGCAATCTTGAAGGCCCACAATTCTGTGTCAGATCAGAATTGTGGGCCGTTTTTTGCTGCTCTTTATGGAGAAAATCCTGGTCTCATGGTATCCATGGTTAGGATATTTATGATCGTGGTGATCTTTATGTCAGAGCAATCAATGCAGCAGGAACCCATAACCCGATCCGAAGAGCAGAGAACCCATCCGGGATGGCTGGTTGCTGGTGGCTGCCTCGCAGCGCTTGTATTGTTCTGTGTACTGATCGGCATCCTGATGGGTGTTGGTTGGTGGCATTTTGACGGTAACATCCTCCAGAATCTGACTCCGATGGACAAGTACTCCTTTCTGGAGCAGTGGTGGCAGACTCTGCGGCAGCTTTTTTGGGGCGAGCAAAACCAGCTGCAAATAATCGATGTAGAGGATCTTTTTAGAGACGATCTGGAAAATGCAGTAGAGTTGTTTTATTTACGCGATGAGCAGTATGAAGACCTGCTGGACTGGGCTGTGGTTGGTGAGGAGAACGAGGGATCGCCGGTTCCTCTGGCAGGAACCTGGATGGCGCTGTCGAATGAGCAGGAAATAACGGGACTGTTGTACCAGTCAGGGGATGATCAGTTCCTGACTGTGCAAAGCTGGCTGCCGGAGGAAGATTCAGCGGAGACATTCCTCTTGTGGTTATCGGATGCAGGGGGCGAACCCGTTCTGTTTCTCAGAAATACTGAGGGCAGAATCAAGGTACACGCAGAAGGCCTGGTAGATGGTTCCGGGCTGCTTAATGAGGAGATATTTGCCAATTCTTCCCCGCGAACAGGTATGAAAAATCCGGCGTTGCAGTTTGCCTCTTACCAGGAGAATGCATGCGAAACAACCGTATGGCGTGATTATCAGAACTGCCTTTCGGGTAACCTGGCGCAGTGGGGGTATACACCTGATTCAGATTGTGTGCCAGATCTCCAGGCATCACAACGGGTATGGGATGGGGAGGCGGTATTGATCCCTGGAGCCATCCTGCGCTCACTTGTGCAGTGTGGATCTCCCGCAGTGCAGTGCTTGCCAGCCGCCCTGGATAATCCACCTCAGGGTGAAGTTGTGGAGGGGCCAGTATTGCTGACAGGGGAAACATGGCGAAGCTGTCAGGATGAAGAGTCGATGATTATCTCTGCAGTAAACGAAATCACGATAGCCTGGAGGGACGATCGGGAACCTTTTTCTGAGGATGGGGAACAGGTCTATCGTTTCCCTGGATCGGAGTATGATTTTTCTGTAATGGATTGTGGTGGTAATTCAGGCTTCATCGGTGAGCAGGCTGTACAGTCAGATGAGGAAGATATCCGCACATGCGGCAAGGCCGAATATTGTCTGGAAGTTGTTGAGGGTGAAGCAGTCTGTGTCCCGATCCCGGAGACACCTGTGCCGGTGGAGGTTTCTCCGGAGAACGTAACCACAGCAACACCGACCGGATTCCTGGAGGATCCAGGAGAAGTGATTCAACTGGCTGGAACCATTCATCGCCGGACTGGTGCATGTAGCCTGCTTGGAGGATTGTGTTCCCTGGAAGAGAACAGCTTCATTTTCCAGTACCCGCAGAACGGCGCTGCAGCAGAAGGAAATGCTGTTTATCGTGAGTCCTATCCTTCCGGTGATTGTGGACCCAATCAGGCAGATTATCGATTTTCGCTGGAAGGAGTAGCAGGCCCTGGTGCTGCGTTCGAATTGGAATGGACTGTTGAGCGGGTAATCACCCTTCAGGCAGGAGCACGTGGTTTCTGCCGCGGCACGAGCTCAACCTATAGAGATTCGGGTACATCCACCGCATACTACGAAGGAGAAAGCAGGTATCAAGGAGAAATCGCAATCAGCAGTGGTGAGATCTTTCTGTATGACTTTGCACCATAGGGGGGAATTTAAGGCATCAATAGAATCGGATTCCCTGATGTATAAAGGGCACATTTTCCTTCCAGGATGGCCGGAAGTTCTTTAGTGTAACAAAAGACAATCTGGCTCGTTAATATAGTTGCCTGCGCGTTGAGCCAAACATCCCCCTGGCTCCGCGTGAGACCGGGATGGATCCTCATCCATCCCGGTCAATTCTTTTTTTAAAAGACCTTTCAAAGGCAGTGAGACATAAATTGATGTAGGATAGGGAGAACTCAGCAGAAGCGAGGAACTGTATGCCGAATCAGGTGGATTATGACAGCGTATCCAGCACCTATGACAGGCGCTACCAGGACAACCCACTGCACATCATTAGAGATGCTCTGGAGGATCTGATTTCAGAATCGGGCGCCCGGACCATCCTGGAAGTTGGTTGTGGTACCGGACATTGGCTTGCGAATCTGGCTGCTCCGGGAAGACGGCTGCTGGGCCTGGATCCATCCCGGGGGATGCTGCAGTGTGCTTACAGCAGGATGAAAAATTTGCACCTGTATCGCAGTACTGCTCGTTTTTTACCATTCCAGGCGGGGAGTATAAACCTGCTGTATGTTGTAAATGCATTTCATCATTTTAAGGATCCGGCTGGATTTCTCCGGGAAGCCTGGCGCGTACTGACAGAAGGTGGAATATTATCAGTGATCGGCAATGATCCAATGCATCCTCAATATCAATGGTATATCTATGACTGGTTTCCTGGTACGTATCCACGCGACCTGGAACGATTTGAGTGCTGGAGTTATTTAAAGCAATGGGCGTCTGAAACAGGTTTTTCCAGACTGCAGAAACGAACACTGCATACGATTGAAGAATGCAGCTTCGGCAGGGAAGTATTCGATAACCCCTTCCTGAAGAAATCAGCTTCTTCCCAGCTTATCCTCCTTTCAGATGAGGACTATGAAGCCGGGCTTGAAAAGATGAAACAAGCAATCAACCATGCTGAAAAGGCTGGCCAGCAGATCCACTTCCAGACAGTGCTGCCGGTGGAAATGTTCCGTGCTGAGAAGCCTGCTGCTCCGATTGGGCGCCTGTAACGCTGGTTTATCCCTTCAGTTGACACCGTGGACGACTGTGATAGAATTGCCGGAATTGTCCGGTGATGGAGTCCACCGTACCCGCCGTTGAGCCAAAGACTCCTGGGGAATTTTTACTGGGAGTGTCACCAATGGTGCAGCAATTCTTGCTGGTAGGGTTGGGTGGTTTTACGGGTGCCGTTCTTCGATTTGGTCTGAGCGGGCTGGTACAGAACGTATCAAAGAATTATTCTTTTCCCTGGCCTACCCTGGCTGTGAATTTATTTGGCTGTCTACTGATCGGTGTCTTATCCCAGCTGGCGGATTCATTTGGAATATTCACAACGGAAGCTCGTTTGTTTGTATTTATCGGGTTCCTGGGGGCTTTTACGACCTATTCCACATTCAGCAATGAAACCATGGATTTGATCAGGGGTGGTGAGAGTTTACTTTCCCTGGTCTATGTTGGCTTACATTTGCTGCTGGGCCTGGGCAGTGTATGGCTGGGGCGCATGGCAGCTGCTGCCCTGACCCGTTTGTAAACTACCTGTACATTCCCCTGGAAGAATGCCCCGGGATAAACGCTACGATTTCCCGTTTTCCTCAATTTGCATCAGAGCAGGAATGAAGAAACCACTCAGGCCGGTCAAAACACATAGTGCACCAGCGATGATGTACCAGATGCTCAGTCCGAACCTGTCTGCCATCGGGCCGGAGATTGCAAGGCCCAGTGGTGATGTAATCCACAGCAGGCTGCCGATAAGTGATAGGACGCGCCCCTGTTTTTCCGGCGCGATGGTGGCCTGCATAATAGCCATAAGCGGCGCATCAACAAAGGGGATCGCCACACCAAGCGCAAATGAGAGCACAGCGGCCATACCGAAACCAGTACCGGGAAGCAGTCCCAAGCCGATCAAGCTGAGGCCCAGAAAATTCATCGCACTCATCGTTGTGATGATTCGGCGTTTAAACCCACCCCAGGCACTCATAATGAGCCCACCCAATACGATACCAACACCAGTCAGCGCCTGAAGTTTACTGAGGTCAGCAGAATCTCCACTGAAATGCTTGTAGACGAACAGTGGAAACAGAGAAAATGCCGGCGTCAGGGCGAGTTTAAAAAGCATAGCAAACCCAAGCAGGATTAACATCCCCTTCCAGCTGCGAAGGTAATTCAAACCATTTTTTAAATCCTGCCAGATCGTTGTTGATTCATTTTCTGGCCCTTCCCGGGCAGGCTGAGGAATTAGCACGAACAGCAGCGGAAGAATAGCCATCATCGCGGTCCCGACATCGATGAGAAGGATACTTTCTGTACGCAGCAGCTCAATCAGCAGCGCCCCCAACGGGGCTCCCAGAATATTCAGAAATCCATACATGGCCTGGTTCAGGCCGGACACACGGGACAGGTGCTTTTCAGGGACCATCATTGTGGTGGAGGCCTGCATAGCGGGCCAGTGAAAGCTGCCTCCGAGCGCCCGTAAAAACATAACAACGTAAATATGCCAGATCTCAACCACCCCTGCTGCGAATAATCCTGCCAGTATAAGAGATACAAGGGCGATGGCACCGTCCGCAACAATCATCACCTTGCGACGGTCCCAGCGATCCACGTAGGCACCAGCGATCGGTCCAAGTAAAATTTCCGGGATAATGCCTACCAGACTGGCAGTAGCAAGTACCGTTGCTGACTCTGTCTGCGCAGTGAGCCACCAGATCAGTGCAAATTGAACGATCTTGCTTCCTATGAGTGAAAAAGCCTGCCCGGACCAGATTGCAAAAAAGGGTGCTTTCCAGTTTTCTTTGTTCCGATCAGCGACAATTGCCATGTTGTTTCCTCATCCCGGTTGTGCTTTAGTTTTTAAGTAAAACCGCCTGGGCACGAACGCCAGGCGGTGTCCTTCTAACAGGATATACGAAATTCAACCGTTCGGGGTTTTATTAATTATGTACCTTCTGTCCAGGATGTGAGGTATTTTTTCTGCTGTGGAGTTAATTCGTCAATCCTGATTCCCATGGATTTCAATTTCAACTCAGCAATGTGGTTGTCTATTTTTTCTGGGATGGTGTAGACCATGTTTTCCAGCTCTTTATAGTGTTTGAGCATATATTCTGCGGAGAGAGCCTGGTTTGCGAAGGAGAGATCCATCACACTGGCCGGGTGGCCTTCTGCAGCCGCAAGGTTGATCAGACGGCCTTCGCCCAACACATTCAGTATCCGTCCATCGGGGATGTAGTAGGCTTCGACGAATTCACGGACCCGCCGCTTTTCCTGGGCCATCTCTTCCAGCGCCGGCAGGTTAATTTCAACGTTAAAATGTCCGGAGTTGGCGATGATTGCGCCATTTTTCATAACCTCCAGGTGATGTTTGTCGATCACATTGATATCACCGGTGAGTGTGCAGAAAATATCGCCAATAGCAGCAGCTTCAAGCATCGGCATAACCCGGAAGCCATCCATCACTGCTTCGAGTGCCGGCATCGGATTCACTTCTGTCACGACCACATTCGCGCCAAGTCCACGTGCGCGCATAGCCAGGCCGCGGCCGCACCATCCATAACCGGCAACAACAAATGTTTTTCCGGCAAGCAGGACATTGGTCGCACGGATGATGCCGTCGATGGTGGACTGGCCGGTACCATAGCGGTTGTCGAAGAAGTGTTTGGTCATCGCGTCATTGACTGCAATAATCGGATATTCGAGGGCGCCATCAGCAGCCATCGCCCGCATGCGAATAACACCGGTTGTAGTTTCTTCCATCCCACCCAGAACGTTGTCCAGCTTATCCCGTCGATCCTTATGCAGGACACTGACAAGGTCTGCGCCGTCATCCATGGTGATATGCGGGCTGTGGTCGATGGCAGCGTGGATATGCTTATAGTAAGTGGTGTTGTCTTCGCCTTTTATTGCGAAAACCGGTATCTCAAAATGGTTGACAAGTGAGGAAGCCACATCATCCTGTGTAGAAAGCGGGTTGGATGCGGTCAGTACTACATCCGCGCCGCCAGACTGCAGAGTACGCATCAGGTTTGCAGTTTCGGTGGTGACATGCAGGCAGGCAGAAATGCGCATGCCTTCAAGGGGACGTTCCTTTTCAAAACGTTCTTTGATGATGCGCAGTACAGGCATTTCCTGTTCAGCCCATTCAATTCTGCGCCGCCCGCCTTCTGCTAAACGTGCGTCCTTAATATCAAATTGATCTGTCATGAATAACTCCCGGAGCTTGGTTTTATGCAGTATTGTTTTTTTACAGTTTTGTTCAGGTTGGTACGAAGGACTTTACTGTATCAGGAGATTGTACCAGCACCTTCATAATAACTATAGACCGGATAGAACCCCAGACGTTGATAGCAGCGTACAGCAGGAGTATTTTCCGGGGCGACGTTGAGAATGATCGTTCTGATATCCCAGTCCAGCAGCCTTCTTACAACGGCAGCGGTGGTCAGTGATGCAAACCCTTTGCCGCGCTGTGCGGGATGGGTGAAGATACTGCCTACTGCAGCTATGCCCGCTGTTCTGGATACTACATGTGTTCCACCAAACGAGACCAGTTGTCCATCCTGGTAAAGGCCATAAAAAGTGTTCTGCTCGAGCTGGTCCGGCACGAACGCATCCGGTTGGTCGGGGTATTGAGCAAAGAGTTCCAGGATCTCCGACAGTTGGGCACGTGAGAGGAGTTTTGCAGAGTCTGGTTTGCCCCCTGCGGGGAAGCGGGTTCGGTCCAGTACCATACGCTGCATTGGAACTGGCGTGTCCAGACTCAGCCGCTTCTGCAAACTCTTCAGATGTTCCTGTTGGATTGATACCTGGTACAGGCCTGCCGGGAGATCACAGATAAGGTGTGCCAGTGATCCGGCATCCCCGTGTGTGAAGAGGACCGGAGGCTGAATGCCTGTGTAGGTCATAATGACCGCCTGGTTATTCATATACCAGGATGTGTCTTCGATAAAACCGGGATCAAGATCTGCAAGCGCATAAGCGCTCCAGGCACGGTCCTGTTCAAGCAGATTTCGGATTTTTTCTGCCTGCTGCGAAGTGATCACTGCCATGAATCCAGTTCTCCATGATCATCGTAATACTTCCGGAATCGGCTGATGAAAGAAGGGATATCGAATTTATGGCCTTGAGGGCTGTCAGCTTCAAGGCAGTAGGTGGCTGCCAGTGCCCCAATCTGTGCACAGCGTTCAAGGCTCAATTGATTGAGGTAACCTTTGAGAAATCCAGCGCGGAACGCATCACCGATGCCTGTAGGATCAAAATTGATATCTGGCGGAACGCTGGGAACGTGGATGGTTTCCTGAATGGTGGTGATATCGACTCCATCCTCGCCGCGGGTTGTGACTACAAACTGGGCCGATTTCAGCAGATCTTCGCGGGCAAGGGCGGTTTTTTCACTGATAAGCCCGAATTCATAATCATTGGAGAAAAGAGCTGCACAGTTAAGAATACCGTGCTTGAGTTCCTCCGATGAAAAACGCACAATCTGCTGACTGGGATCATAGAAGTATGGAATGTTCAACTCAAGGCATTCATCGATGAATTTGTTCATGGCTGCCGGATCCGATGGGGAGATGAACACCAGGTCCGGTTTTTCATCGAGATCATGCAGGCTGAGCTGTGTTGATTGATCCATGGCCCCTGGATAGAAACTGGCTATCTGGGCATTTGAATCATCTGTTGTGGCAAAAAACGATGAAGTATAGGTGTCTTCGAAAATGTGTATTGCAGACGTGTCCACACCATGACTGTCCAGCCAGTCACGATATTCCTGGAAGTCCATCCCTGCGGCTGCAAGAATCTTCGGCTTTTCACCAAGCAGGGCAAGGGTGTAGGCGATATTGGCTGCAATCCCCCCACGTTTCCTCGCCATGGAATCCACGAGGAACGAAAGGCTGATCCGGTCGAGCAGCTCGGGCAGGATATTTTCCTCGAATTGACCGGGGAAGTGCATCAGATAGTCGTATGCAATTGATCCTGTAAGAACTATTTTCATGGCTTGCCTCTCTGTGTCCATACCGGAGTGTTTAAAGGAGGGGAAGAGCATTTCTGAACCGGCACATAAAAATTGCGCTCTATGGAGCGCTCTGTTCTGGACAAAAAAAGTGTAGCATGGTGACCAGTTCATGACAAGGAAGAACGCCTTATTCCGGCCGGGATTTTCGTATCCGCTGCTGCCTGCGCTGAATCCTGATCAGTTTTTTACGAACAGGAATATCGAGATTTTTCGCTTGCCAGATACTGACAGGTTGGAGATACCGGGTGCAATTTAAGCCGGTTTTTAACAGCATAATTGGATCCGGTTATTGATAATACCTGGTACAACATGTTCAGTTGACTCAGGGGACCCGGTGGCTTATGATGAGCGATATGAAACCATTCTCTCACAGAAAAACCTTCTTCCTATTAATAACACCTGTGATCTTGGCAGGAATATCCGTCGCCTGTGCACTGCCGGCTCAACTTTCAACTCTTGCCGGCCCAAGCGCAACACCTTCACTGACTGCTACAGCCACGGTTACTCCAACACCAACAGCGACACCGACTCCACAGCCGGATGTTTATCTGGATGGAGCTGATCTGGCTCTGCGAAATGGGGATTGGGATAACGCGGCTGCACAGTACGGTTTGGTGCTGGGCCAGTCAGCTTCACAGGATTTAAAGGCAGATGCCCAACTGGGATTGGGCACCACACAGCTTCGTGCAAAGAACTATGATGAGGCGGTTCTTTCACTCACAACTTTTCTGCAGGTGTATCCAGACCATTCGCGTACTGCCGAGGCCTATTACCTGCGGGCGCAGGCCTACCAGCATTCTGGAAAAATCGCAGAAGCAGTTGCAGACTATGACAGCTACCTTAATCTTCACCCGGGTATTCTCGACGGGGATGTCCTTGAACTAATTGGCGATTTACTGTGGGGGCTTGACCTCCCTCTGGAGGCCGTCGATCGCTACCGTTCTGCCGCAGCCTATACACCTGCCGGGGAAACACTCAACCTGCAGGTGAAAATCGGACAGGCACTGCAGGATGCCGGGGACCTTCAAGCAGCGCTGGCACAGTTCCAACAGGTGAAAGAGCAGACCACCAGCGGTAGTACTGTCGCAGCCATGAACCTGCTGATGGGAAAAATCCTGGAAGAAACCAGCGATATCGAGGGGGCGCATGCGCTCTTCCTTGAATCGGTCGAGAACTATCCGGAGGCATACGATACCTACCTTGGCCTGATCTCGCTGGTGGAAGCCGGGGTTGAGGTTGATGAATATACTCGAGGGATAATTGATTATTATGCCGGTGCCTATGAGCCTGCCCTTGCTGCCTTTGATCGCGCCCTGGCTGCTGCGCCGGATGGGACCACGCTGTATTATCGCGGTTTGACCGCATTGGAGTTGGGTGATCCTGTGAGTGCCCGGCAGAATCTGGACACGCTAATTCAGCAATATCCAGAGAATCCACATTGGGTGGATGCGTATGCACAAAAGGCTGTGGTTGAATGGGCTTATCTGGATCTGTATGAGGATGCGGTTCAGACATATCTGAATTTTGCTGCCGCGGTGCCTGAGCATGGTTTCTGTGGGGATATGCTCTTTGCTGCTGGACGAACCGCTGAGAGAGCCGGCATGCTGGAACAGGCTGCTCAGATATGGCTTCGTATCCCCGTTGAGTATCCGTTATCTCCACTTGCTTTTCAGGGAGCTTTTGAATCAGGTATTGTGCGCTATCGTCTGGGACAGACAGCGGCGGCTCATGAGGCCTTTCAGATTGCTCGCGAAAAAAGCGCCGGTCCCGGGGATATTTCCAAGGCGCTGTTGTGGATTGGAAAAACGTATCAATCGGAAGGCAATGAAGAGTTGAGCCGCACTGCATGGGAGGAATGTGCCCGCACGGACCCGACAGGGTATTATTCGGAACGGTCACGTGATCTGTTGGAAGGAAGAGAGCCTTTTCAATCTGAAGTGCTGTATGATTTCTCGACTGATACAGAAACAGATCGTCTGGAGGCAGAAGCATGGCTTCGAACTGCCTTTAGTATAACCACGCCAGATCCGCTTGATCAACTCGATGCTTCGATGGAAGCGGATATAAGGATTGTGCGTGCCCGTGAATACTGGTCCCTCGGTATGTTCGAGGAAGCCAGAGAGTATTATGATGTGGTTCGTGAAGAAGTTGAGGGAGATGCTGAAAAAACCTATCGCTTAATGCATGAGCTGCTGGACCAGGGGGTGTACAGGTCCGCCATTCTTGCCAGCCGACAGATCCTGGAGCTGGCTGGTATGGATGATACTGCCACGATGAATGCCCCAGTGTATTTTAATCATATCCGTTTTGGTTCTTATTACGGCGAAGTTCTGCTTCCTGAAGCTGCGGCTTTTGGACTGGATGGCCTCTATCTCATGAGTGTGGCCAGGCAGGAAACTCTCTTTGAGCCATTCGTGACATCTTATGCCGCTGCAAGAGGGCTGATGCAGGTTATTCCTTCAACCGGTGCTGAGATCGCCAGCCAACTCAATTGGCCTGAAGGTTATGATGAAGATGATCTCTATCGCCCCGTTATCAGTGCCCGCTTCGGTGCATATTACCTGAGCCGGCAGCGTGATACCTTCGACGGAGACCTTTTTGCAGCACTGGCAGCTTACAATGCCGGGGCAGGAAATGCGTCGGCATGGAAGGAACTTGCCCCCAACGACCCAGACCTGTTTCTTGAGGTCATCCGTATTGACCAACCGCACCATTATATCCGTGCGATCTATGAGGTCTACACGATCTATAGGAGCCTGTATGCTTCTCAGGTGGGAGAATAAATTCCTCCAGGCAGTTTGATCGGGGCGTCCTCTCAGCTGTTTCTGCTGTGTGCGTACAGCACTATTAGATTAGCAGCTGCACCAGTACGGGTTCACCAGCGTTGAAGTGGTCGATTCCTTCAGGGATGGTAAGGATAGATTCTGCTGATGCCATCATCTGAAGCCTGCTGCCGCGAGGCAGCGGAGTGAATAGCAATGGCGCATTGGGTTTTTCCTGAAGCGTGCCGAAAATGAACTGAGTCCAGCTGCTTTGTCCGGAGACCGCATCAGCCAATACCGCTTCTTTGACCGGCAGTCCAGGTTTTGCGAAACCAGCCATATGGTGCAGGGCGGGAAGTACAAGCTGGAGAAATGCTGTCAGATTTGAAGGAGGCCCTCCGGGCAGGCAGAAAACCGGCTTGCCTTCAAGCAGGCCAAATGCAACACCTTTCCCCGGGCCCATGCGGACCCGGTTAAATAGCTTCTCCCAGCCGATTGAATCCAATGTCTTGACAACCAGGTCTCGCTCACCCGACCATGCGCCTCCGCTGGTGATCACAATGTCATGGTTTTTGATGGCGTTCCGAATGGCTTCCTCGATAACAGCTGCTTTATCCTTCAGAATCATGGTGGAAGACTCCATATGATGCCGTGTACACCAGGCAGCAAGTGTAACAAGGTTGCTGGCATACAGTTTTCCCGGTTCGAGAGGAGTTCCCGGAGCAATGACTTCATTCCCTGTGGCCAGCAGGGCGGCATATGGACGGCGAAAAACCCGGGCATGAGTATGGCCTGCAGAGGCCAGCAGGCCTACTGCTGCAGGATGGAGCTGGGCTCCTTTTGAAAGGATTTTCTGCCCGATACGTACATCCGAACCCTGGTGGAGTATATTCCGGCCTGGCTCAGCAATATTCAAAACGGTAATGATGGATCCTTCAGATGTGGTGAATTCTTCGGCGAGGACTGCGTCTGCTCCTGCCGGAATTGCAGCGCCTGTGAGAACCCGTACTGTTGTCCCGGGTTGAAGTTGAAGTATGTTCCTGTCACCTGCATAGCGGCTGCCGATCAACTTCAGTGTAACTGGTTGATCCGAAGCATCCCGTATATCCGCTGATCTCACTGCATAGCCGTCTTTGAGAGACGCATCGATTGATGGGGAATCCACAGAAGAGGAGACATCCTCAGCCAGTTTCCGGTCGACAAGTTGTTCCAGGGGCAGATATTCGCTTTCAAGCGGGGAAAGGGCAGCAAGAGTTGTTTCAATGGCGGTGTGGAAGGTGATGGGTTTATAGTCCATTGGAAATGCTCCTCGTAATGCAGATTTTCCTTCCTGGTAGAAAACACTGGAAGTCAGGCATTGGATAAGGGTGTACGGTATTACTGTTTTCTGCCCAGTATACTCCAACCAATACAAACGCCTATCCGGGATATGGTCTCCGTTATCAGGGGCAGGGAAGCTGAAGGTTTGGGAGGGAAAAGAGGTGATATGGCTGAAGTCCCGGTTTTCCCGGAGTTTATGAAGGCAAACCGACATGTGGATCTGGTTTGATTGTCGAGCTTGCAGCAAACTTTCTTTATGGTAAAATCAGACTTCTGCACCTATCCGAAAGTCAGTGATTCAACAGAGGGACAAACAGGCGATAACAATACTGATATCCTATCGGGAGTCTGGTAAAGGAAATCTCTGGAAGGATTCCAGAGTCGTTGACGTTTAAGGTAGCACATGATAGAATGTAAAGTTGCGAATTGTGAAAAGATTAGCAATCTCTTTCAGGAGGACTGAGATAGAAAGCAGCGGGAAACAGGCTGGCCATAAAAGCCAGTAAAAACTCGCGTTTTTAGTGTTTTCAGAGATTGGATAATCCTTTACAGGACCAGGAGTGTTTACATGGCATCATCCTCTAATCAGAAGTGGTATTCAAGAATTCCGGATGCGTACACCCTTCCTACGCTTATCGAAGTACAACTTGATTCATTTCACTGGCTGCAATCCGAAGGGCTGACCGAACTGTTTAACGAAATTACTCCGATTGAATCCTATAGTCATGGAATGAAGTTATTCTTTCCGAGCAATACACCTGAGAGCAGGGATTTTGATCTGCAGTTCCGGTTTGATGAACCTAAATTTGACCTCGAAGAATGTGTAGAACGGGATATGACTTATGCAGCGCCGTTGAATGTATCTGTGCTGCTGGCGGGCCCGGAGGTACAGGAGCCTATCAAGCAGGAAATCTTCCTTGGAGATTTCCCGCTGATGACCGAACAGGGAACCTTTGTCATCAATGGCACAGAGCGAGTGGTTGTTTCACAGCTGATCCGCTCACCAGGCGTGTACTTTGAAACCACGGAAGATCGGACAACTGGACGCCAGCTGGCCGCGGCCAAACTGATCCCCGATCGTGGCGCATGGATGGAATTTGAAACCAGGAAGAGCGATTACATCACGCTCAAGTTCAATCGGAAACGTACTGTCCCGATTACAATCCTGCTGCGGGCGCTTGCGGCAGTACAGGATGATCTTGAAGATTCACCCATTAAAGAGGGAACAGAGGATGAACTGCTGGCCCTCTTTGCCGAAGCGGATAATAATCCTGATCATCCATATATTCTTTCAACTATACGCCAGGAACCAACATGGGAAGTGAAAGAAGGACGGACAATAGCTGAAGAAGCGCTGCTGGAGTTTTACCGCAGAATGCGTCCCGGTGATCCTCCCACACTGGATAATGCACGAGAATACCTCTTTGACCAGCTTTTCGATCAGCGGCGGTACGATCTGGAACGGGTAGGCCGATACAAGCTGAACCAGAAGCTTGAATTAACTGAGCACGTCCCGTTATCACACCGCACTGTCAGTAAGTGGGACCTTTTCAAACTTGTTGAGCGCATAATCCTGATCAATAACGGCGAGATTGCTCCGGACGATATTGACCACCTCGGCAACCGCCGGGTGAAAACTGTTGGTGAACTGATCCAGGCGAAGCTTCGGGTCGGTTTGCGCAGGATGGAACGGGTCATCCTTGAGCGCATGTCCATCAGTGAGCAGGATCAATTGACACCAATTTCACTGATAAACATTCGTCCGGTTGTTGCCTCACTGCGCGAGTTTTTTGGTTCCAGCCAGCTCTCACAGTTCATGGATCAGACCAACCCGCTGGCGGAACTTCGCCACAAACGTACATTATCTGCACTTGGACCAGGCGGCTTGCGCAGGGAGCGAGCCGGTTTCGATGTCCGTGATGTTCACCATTCCCATTACGGCCGTATCTGCCCGATTGAAACACCTGAAGGCCCAAACATTGGCCTGATCGGACGTCTGGCTTCTTATGCGAAAGTTAACCCTTATGGTTTTATTGAAACGCCTTATCGAAAAGTGATAAGGGGATTAAAACCCGACGATCCGGGACTGATTGGTCGTCAGCTGCGTGGCGATCTGGTTGATCCGACCAGTGAAGCAGTGATTGCCTCAGATGGCGAAGAAGTGACGGCGGCACTCGTAAAGAAGCTGAAAAAAGTAAAGGAGTCCATTCCGATAGTGCCTTTCGTATCCAATGAGATTATCTACCTCACGGCAGATGTTGAGGACCGTTATCGGATAGCCCAGGCCAATGCTCCCCTGAATACCAAGGGCGAGTATATACGCTCGCGAGTATCCTGCCGTATCCGGGGTGAATTCCAGTTTGCCCGCCCGGAAGCCATCGATTATATGGATGTCGCTCCACGACAGATTGTGGGAGTGAGTGCTTCCCTGATCCCATTTCTTGAGCATGATGATGCCAATCGCGCTCTGATGGGATCCAACATGCAGACTCAGGCTGTCCCGTTGATCAAGCCTGAGGTGCCGATCGTATCAACAGGCATGGAACGACCTGCTGCAGTTGACTCAGGGCAGGTTGTGCTCTCCGATGTGGAAGGTGAAGTTGAGTCCGTAACAGGGCGTCAGGTTATTGTGCGGCAGGGGAATACCCATCGGACGTACAATCTGCGCAAGTATAACCGTTCAAATCAAAGCACCTGCATTGACCAGCGGCCTGCAGTGGTTAAGGGGCAACGTGTTAAGGTAGGTGACGTGATCGCGGATTCCTCTTCCACCGAGAATGGTGAACTGGCTCTTGGACAGAATGTGCTGGCCGCGTTCATCTCCTGGGAAGGTGGCAACTATGAGGATGCAATCCTGATTTCTGAACGATTAGTACGCGAAGACCTTTTCACCTCTGTTCATATTGAGAAACATGAAGTTGAGGCCCGTGATACAAAACTTGGGCCGGAAGAAATTACCTATGATATCCCCAATGTCGGTGAGGATGCCCTGCGCGACCTGAATGAAGATGGAATCATCAGGGTAGGAGCGGAAGTCAATCCAAATGATATCCTGGTCGGGAAAATTACACCGAAGGGTGAAAAAGAGCTGACTCCGGAAGAGAAACTGCTGCGGGCAATCTTCGGCGAGAAAGCACGCGAAGTAAAAGATACCTCTCTGCGTATGCCACATGGTGAACGCGGAAAAGTCGTGGATGTAAAAGTGTTTACCCGCGAGGAGCACCGCGACCTGCCAGCCGGCGTGGAGAAAATGGTGCGTGTAGCTGTAGCTCAGAAGCGGAAGGCGACCGAAGGCGACAAAATGGCTGGTCGTCACGGCAACAAGGGTGTGATCTCCAAAGTGGTTCCTATTGCGGACATGCCGTTTCTGGAGGATGGGACCCCGGTGGACCTTATTCTGAATCCACTAGGAGTGCCCGGGCGAATGAATATTGGCCAGGTGCTGGAGGCTCATCTGGGATGGGCTGCCAGCCGGCTCGATTTCAGGGCAGTTACACCTGTATTTGACGGGGCGCATGAGCTTGAGATTGAAGCTGAGCTGGCCCGTGCCTGGATGATCGATCAGGCCTGGCGGGAAATTTCCGAAAAAGCCTGGAAGTGGTTAAAGGATGAAGGTTATTATGAGGAAGAAGCCTTTGAAGATGATGATGAAGTCCGCAGCTTGTATTTGAAGAGCCTGCTGGATCCAAAAGTCTATGACCTTGACCGGTTGACCACTGATCGGGTTTATGCCCGCAGGGTAGCACTGCAAACTTGGCTGCGCAATCAGGACTATGACCCCATCGGCATCCTGCATTTTGAAGATGAACCGCTTTCGCAAACCGAACGTGATGACCGCAGCGCAGCTGCAGTCGATGCCTGCCTGGCACTCTGGATTGAGCGGGTTCAAGGTTCCCGCAGCAAGAAAACCGGCGAGAAACTACGCGAGGCTGCGATGGAAGCGATGCTGGAAACAGGCCAGTCTGTTCCGATCCTGGGCAAACAGACCCTGTATGATGGAAAAACCGGACAACCCTTCGATCAGGCAGTAACTTCAGGGATTGTTTTGATGATGAAGCTGCATCACCTTGTTGAAGATAAGGTGCATGCTCGCTCCACGGGCCCGTACTCACTGGTGACCCAGCAGCCGCTGGGTGGTAAAGCCCAATTCGGCGGCCAGCGTTTCGGCGAGATGGAGGTGTGGGCGTTGGAAGCCTATGGTGCCGCACACAGCCTGCAGGAAATGCTTACGGTCAAATCCGATGATGTTCAGGGGCGGGTTAAAACGTATGAAGCGATTGTGAAGGGCGAGGCAGTTGACGAACCCGGAGTTCCAGCCTCCTTCCGGGTATTGGTGAAGGAGCTGCAGAGTCTTGGATTGGCTGTTGAAGCGATCAGTGAGGAAGGTGAAGTTGTTCGCTTCGGCAAGGAGCAGGACCGAACCAGGCCGCCGCGTCTGGGATTGGGACTGCTGGACATGGATACACCTGGTTTCTAGGAACAGGGACTTTGCATGGGTTGAAATGCGGGGCAGGATTGCTTGACGCCCTTAAACACGCATGGTAGAATCCCAACCCATTGTTCGAATTCAGGCAGTCAGAAGGGCAGCCTTCCTGACTGAATAGAATAATCAAAGCAAGAATGCAGAGGCCATCGAAACAAGCGGTGGCCTCGCTATGTGGGAAGCGGATCGGGGCTTTGGCCCCCTTTGTAACAGATGGAGGATAGTGTGCCTACAATTAACCAGTTAGTTCGAAAAGGACGTAAAGTAAAACGTTCCAAGAGCACGGCTCCTGCGCTGCAGTATATCTACAACTCAATGAAGCAGCGGCGTATTACTCAGCCCAAGGGCGCACCACAGAAGCGTGGTGTTTGTACGCAGGTTCGAACCCAGACGCCGAAAAAACCGAACTCAGCGCTGCGGAAGGTTGCCCGTGTTCGTCTGTCAAATGGTATTGAAGTCAGTGCTTATATACCCGGTGAAGGACACACACTGCAGGAGCACTCTGTAGTTCTGGTGCGCGGAGGCAGGGTGAAGGATCTTCCTGGTGTTCGCTACCATATTATTCGAGGTACGCTTGATAGCACCGGTGTGGATGGGCGTATGCAGGGACGTTCCAAGTACGGCGGTAAACGCCCGAAGTGATCGAACCATTTCAAGCCGTCAGGCGAAAGCAGTCTGATGGACTATCTTGTGTGGAGCAAGTAAATGCGACGGACAAAACCAGAACGACGAAAAGTTCAACCCGATGTGAAATATAACAGCATACTGCTGCAGCATTTTATTAATCGGTTGATGAAAGATGGGAAGAAAAGCACCGCTCGGCGCGTGGTTTATGATGCGTTTGAAATCATGGAAACCCGGGCCAAGCAGAACCCGTTGGAGCTGTTTGAGAATGCTATCCACAATGTGGAACCGATCCTTGAGGTAAAACCCCGCCGTGTCGGCGGCGCAACCTACCAGGTTCCCATGGAAGTGGATACTCATCGACGGATGACTCTGGCTATGCGATGGATTCTGGCTGCAGCACGTTCACGCAGCGGAAGAGCAATGGCGGAATGTCTGGCTGATGAGTTGCTGGATGCCGCAAACAAGACCGGAACTGCAATCAAGAAGCGAGAAGAAACTCATCGTATGGCAGAAGCCAACAGGGCTTTTGCGCACTATCGCTTCTAACGGAGGCAGCTGCCCGGTGGGTGGTTGGTGGATATTTTATGGATCGTGAATTTCCTTTAGAGCGGTATCGAAACATCGGCATCATAGCACATATTGATGCCGGGAAAACCACAACCACCGAGAGAGTACTTTACTATTCCGGAAGAACCCATCGGATCGGTTCCGTGGATAACGGCACTACGGTGACTGATTGGATGGATCAGGAGCGGGAGCGTGGTATCACTATTGTCTCCGCTTCTGTGACCACAATGTGGAAAGACTACATTGTCAATCTGATTGATACTCCGGGGCATATCGATTTTACTGCTGAAGTACAGCGTTCACTGCGGGTGCTCGATGGTGGCGTGGTTGTATTTGATGCCGTCCAGGGTGTTGAGCCTCAGTCAGAAACGGTATGGCGACAGGCAGATCGATACCAAGTCCCCCGGATCTGCTTTGTTAACAAAATGGACCGGGTCGGCGCGTCCTATGAACGTACGATCGAGATGATCGAGGAACGCCTGGGAGCAAACCCTATCGCTGTTCAGATGCCGATAGGCTCGGAGTCAGATTTCCGGGGTGTGATTGACCTGATCGATAATAAGATGATTATCTGGACAGATGAAGATGGTCTTGAACCAGCTGTCAGCGATGTCTCGGTGGAATTTCAAAAGCAGGCTGCCGAGCGTCGAGCCCGGATGATTGAGAAGATTGCTGAAACCGACGACGAACTCACGATGAAATATCTTGAGGGCGGCAGTTTCAGCGACGAAGAACTGAAGGTGGGGCTGCGTAAGGCAGTTCTGGCCGGCAAGGCTGCTCCGGTTTTTTGTGGCTCTTCTTTGCGGAATAAGGGTGTCCAACCGATGCTTGATGCTGTGGTGGACTATCTCCCTTCTCCGCTGGATGTACCGGCAGTAAAGGGAATAAAACCTGGCGAGGATGAGGAAGAGGTTGAACGCCAGGCGGATGATGATGCACCACTGAGTGCACTGGTCTTTAAAATCGTGACAGATCCCTATGTGGGCAGGCTTGCATACTTCCGGGTTTATTCCGGCAAGATAAAGCGCGGCTCGACCGTCTATAACTCGAACAAGCAGAAACGTGAACGGGTTGGGCGACTGCTGCGGATGTATGCTGACCGCCGGGAAGATATAGAGGAAGTACTGGCAGGGGATATCGCCGCTGTTCTCGGCATGAAGAATACCTTCACCGGTGATACACTTTGTGATGCTTCCAATGCGGTTATCCTGGAAAATATCACTTTTCCGGAGCCAGTTATTTTCCTGGCGATTGAACCCAGAACCATGATCGATCAGGATCGCATGTCGGAAGCACTGCAGAAACTTTCAGAGGAAGATCCTACCTTTAAAGTCGGCACGGATGAAAATACTGGCCAGACGGTTATCTGGGGTATGGGTGAGCTTCACCTTGAAGTGCTGATCGACCGCATGCAACGAGAATTCAAGGTGCAGGCGAACATCGGCCGGCCGAGAGTGGCTTACAGGGAATCCATCTCGCAAGCTGTTTCGAAAGTTGAGCAGCGTTATGTGAAACAAACCGGTGGTCATGGCCAATATGGCCATGTGGTTTTCAATCTGGAACCGGCGGCGGCGGGCTCAGGGGTTCTTTTTGAGGAATCCATAAAGGGAGGCACCATTCCGCGGGAATATATCCCCGCCATTCAGAAAGGTGTTTTCGAGGCTGCTGAAAGCGGTGTGCTGGCTGGATACCCGGTCACTGATGTGAAGGTAACGCTGGTCGATGGTTCCTTCCACGAGGTGGATTCGAGTGAACTGGCTTTCAAGGTGGCTGGATCCCTGGCTTTCAAGGAAGGTGTGCAGCGGGCGAAACCTATCCTGCTGGAACCGATCATGAAAGCCGAAGTGATCGTGCCTGATGCGAACCTGGGTGATGTTACAGGTAACCTGTCCGCTCGCAGGGCAGCTATTGAAGGTATAGAGGCTCGGCCGGGCGCTATGCAGGTAATCAAGGCAATGGTGCCGCTGGCAGAGATGTTTGGGTATGCGACCGATTTACGCTCCAGTACACAGGGGCGCGGTGTGTTCACAATGGAATATGACCATTATGAACAGGTAAGTGAGCAGGTGGCGAAAGCAATTCTATACTAGATCCAATCATTTATTATTTACTTTCTGGTTGGAAACTCTGATAGTAGGAGTGGAGTAAGAAGAAGATGGGAAAGCAAAAATTTGAGCGAAACAAACCGCATATGAATGTAGGGACCATGGGGCACATTGACCATGGGAAGACGACCCTGACA